>CBINOL010000006.1:0-78207 GCA_966252285.1 uncultured Caulobacter sp. | reverse complement strand
CGCTGGTCAAGGACGGCTTCCCGGCCATCGTCCTGGCCCAGCACGACGAGACCTATGAGCCCACCCTGGCCATGGCCCAGGGCCTGGCCGAGCGCGGCGCGGCCGTGCTGCTGGCCGGCGGCGAGGCGAGCGGCGCGACCACCCTGCCCACGATCCCGCCCACGGGCGCCGGCCATCCGGTGCTGGAGCCGATCCTGGCCGTGCAGAGCTTCTACCGCATGGCCGCGGGCCTGTCGGTGGCGCGCGGCTACGATCCCGATCGCCCGCCCCACCTCAACAAGGTGACCAAGACCGTCTGATGGCCGTCACCGCACTCATCAACGCCGCCGTCATGACGCCCGCAGGCGTCGTCGACGGCCAGGCCCTGCTGGTCGAGGACGGGATCATCCTGGGCCTCGTCGAGCGCGCCCAGGTTCCGGCCGGCGCCGTGGTCGAGGACCTGGCCGGCGGCCTGCTGGTTCCCGGCTTCATCGACACCCAGGTCAATGGCGGCGGCGGGGTGCTGTTCAACGACGCCCCGACAGTCGAGACCATCGCCGCCATCGGCGCGGCCCATCGCGCCTATGGCACGACCGGTTTCCTGCCCACCCTGATCAGCGACGACCTCGACGTCGTCGACGCGGCCATGCGGGCGACCGAAGCCGCCATCGAGGCGGGCGTGCCCGGGGTGCTGGGGGTGCACATCGAGGGCCCGTTCCTCAACGAACAGCGCAAGGGCATCCACGACGCCGACAAGTTCCGCGTCCTCGACGAGGCGGCCATCGCCCTGCTCTCTTCGCTCAAGCGCGGCAGGACCCTGGTCACCCTGGCCCCCGAGATGACCACCCCCGACATGGTCGCCCGCCTGGCCAGGGCCGGGGTGGTGGTGGCCGCCGGCCACACCAACGCGGCTTACGAGACCGTCAAGGCCGCGCTCGAGGCCGGCCTGACCGGCTTCACCCACCTCTTCAACGCCATGTCGCCGCTGACCAGCCGCGCCCCGGGAACCGTCGGCGCGGCCCTGGAGAACCGAGAGGCCTGGTGCGGGATCATCGTCGACGGCCGCCACGTCGACCCAGCCACGCTCAGAATCGCCCTGCGCACCCGGCCGCTGGATCGCTTCATGCTGGTCACCGACGCCATGCCCACCGTCGGCATGAGCGACAAGCGCTTCGTCCTGCAGGGCCAGGCGATCACCGTGCAGGACGGCGTCTGCGTCGGTCCCGGCGGCACCCTGGCCGGCTCGGACCTCGACATGATCGGCGCCGTCCGCAACGCCGTCGACATGCTGGGCCTGTCGCTGGACGACGCCGTCATGATGGCCTCGAGCGCCCCCGCCGCCTTCCTGGGCCTCGCCGCCCAGCGCGGAACCATCGCCCCCGGCACGGCCGCCGACCTCGTCCTGCTCGACGACCACCGCAACGTCGTCCGAACCTGGATCAACGGGCGGGGTTAGGCTTCAGCCCCCTCAACCGAGTTTCCCCGCGAAGGCGGGGACCCAAGCCGAGTCCGCAGATCTTCAACGGCCGCGCCCCATCCTGAACGCCCGCATGGATCCCCGCCTTCGCGGGGAAGGACGGGGTTGGGGAGGACCGGAGCTCAACCTGCTCTCTAGGTCGGGATCGGAAGCGCCGTCGTGAACTTAATCTGCTCCATCGCGAAGCTGGACGACACGTCGGTCAGCGGCGCGGTGGCGATCAGGCGCTTGTAGAAGCGGTCGTAGGCGGCGATGTCCTTGACCACCACCTTCAGCAGGTAGTCGACCTCGCCGGCCATCCGGTAGAACTCGACCACCTCGGGCAGGACCGCCGCGCCCTTGGCGAAGGTTTCCAGCCAGCCCTCGTCGTGGCGGCCGGTCTTGACGGCCACGAACACCGTCAGCGGCAGGTCCAACGCCTCGCGGTCGAGCAGGGCGACGCGGGCGGTGATGACGCCGGTGTCCTGCAGGCGCTTGAGGCGCTTCCAGCACGGCGTCTGCGACAGGCCCACCCGCTCGGCCAGCTCGGCGATCGAGACGGTGGCGTCCTCCTGGAGGATGGCGAGCAGGCGGCGGTCGATGGAATCGAGATCGATCATCTCGCTTCTTCGCATATCGGAGATTGGAATTCTCCCAACCTGCCGCGCTGATCGCAGATCGACAATGTCTTTCTCGCCGTCCCGGCGCATCCTTCCAGGTCTCGATCGAGGAGGGACCCGCGATGCTCGAGCTCTTCACCCGTCACCCCAAGCAGGTCGGCGAGACCTATGGCGAGCACTTCGCCGTGGCCTGGAGCTTCGGCCTGCCGATGGTGGCCGCGGGCCTGGCCTGCCTGGTCCACGGGATCCTGCCTTTCCTGTTCGAGCGCACCGGCAGCAATTGCGTCAAGGCGCTGCACGCCCGCATGAAGGGCCGCGGCGCCCCCGCGCCCGCGCCGATCAGCTTCCAGGCCTTCGACGCCGCCATCTGAACCGACGATCCTTCGGTTCGAAGCCGCCCAAACCGGCGTTTCGTCCGTGGAGGGCGCATTTTCGGCCTCCCGCCGAATATCCGTCGTCTTTGCGCCCTGCCCCCTTGGCGGGTAGCCGATCCCCGGCCATGGTCCCCCGGCAGTCGGGAGGACGAGCATGAGTTTCTGGATGCGCCGCAAGGCGATCGACGGGGCGAGCGGCGGCCATGAAGGCCACGCGCTGAAAAAGACCCTGAGCTGGTATCATCTGGTGGCCCTGGGGGTCGGCGCCATCGTCGGCACCGGCATCTACACCCTGACCGGCGTCGGCGCCGGCCTGGCCGGTCCCGGCGTGATCCTGTCCTTCCTGATCGCCGGCGCGGTCTGCGCCTGTGCGGCCCTGTGCTACGCCGAGCTGTCGACCATGATCCCGGCCTCGGGCAGCGCATACACCTACAGCTACGTCGCCATGGGCGAGCCGGTGGCCTGGGTGATCGGCTGGAGCCTGATCCTCGAATACACCCTGGTCTGCGCCGCCGTGGCGGTGGGCTGGTCGGCCCACGCCCAGGGGCTGTTCAAGATGGTCGGCACGCCCGACTTCCTGCTGGCCGGCCCGCACGCCGGGGGGATCATCAACCTGCCGGCCGTGATCATCTCGATGGCGGTGGCCGGCCTGCTGGCTCTGGGCACCCGCGAGAGCGCCACGGTCAACATGGTTCTGGTGGTGATCAAGATCGCGGCCCTGGCCGTGTTCGTCGCCCTCTGCCTGCCGGCCTTCGACGCCAGCCACTTCACGCCGTTCATGCCCAAGGGCTTCGCCGCCAATCCGGGCCCCGACGGGGTCAAGGTCGGCGTCATGGCCGCCGCCAGCCTGATCTTCTTCGCCTTCTACGGCTTCGACGCGGTGTCGACCGCCGCCGAGGAGACCAAGAACCCCAAGCGCGACCTGACCATCGGCATCGTCGGCTCGATGGCCGCCTGCACGGCGATCTACATGATCGTCGCCGCCGTCTCGATCGGCGCCTCGCGCACCGAAGTGTTCTCGGCCAGCGAAGCGCCGCTGGTGTTCATCCTGGAAACCCTCAAGCATCCGAAGATCGCCGCCGGCGTCGCCCTGGCCGCCGTCATCGCCCTGCCGACCGTGATCCTGGCCTTCATGTACGGCCAGAGCCGCATCTTCTTCGTCATGGCCCGCGACGGCCTGCTGCCCCGCGCCCTGTCGCGGGTGAACGCCAAGACCGGCACGCCGGTGCTGATGACCCTGCTGACCGGCGTGCTGGCGGCGGTGCTGTCGGGCCTCCTGCCGCTGAAGGAGATCGCCGAGCTGGCCAACGCCGGCACCCTGGCCGCCTTCATCGCCGTGGGCGCCTCGGTGATCGTGCTGCGCCTGCGCGAGCCGGCCCGCCAGCGCGTCTTCTCGACCCCGGCCTGGCCGGTGGTGGCCGCCGGCGCGATCCTGGGCTGCCTCTATCTGTTCGCCAGCCTCCCGGCCAAGACGCAACACTATTTCTTCTACGCCCAGTTGATCGGCCTCGCGATATACTTCCTTTACGGCGTGAGACGCAGTGTTCTGGCGCAAGGCTCGCCCTCCACGAAGTAGCGTGGACGCAGGACGGGTCGGAGGGGTTTTCGATGACCGATCTCGACCGTGTCCTGCGCATCTGGCCTACCGCGCTCGTGCTGGGCGCGGCCCTGCTGGTCACCGCGTGCGGGGGCGGCGGCGGCGGAGGCGGCCCCTCGACGGGCGTGACCACCCCGCCGCCTCCCCCGCCGCCGCCTCCTCCTCCGCCACCACCGCCTCCACCTCCACCTCCGCCGCCTCCGAGCGTTTCGAGCACGGAGTACCAGCGCAGCTGGGGCCTGGCGGCCATCCACGCCAACGTCGCCTATGACGCCGGCTACACCGGCGCCGGCGTGACGGTGGCGGTCATCGACACCGGCGTCGACCCCGCCCAGCCTGACCTCGCGGGCCGCCTGTCGGCCGCCTCGACCGACATCGTCGCCGGGCGCAACACCCCGTTCGACACCAGCCGCCACGGCACCCGCTCGGCCGGGATCATCGCCTCCAACTTCAACGGCACGGGCACGATCGGCGTGGCCTACGGCTCGACCATCCTGTCGATCCGCGCCGACACCGTCTCGACCAACCCCAACTGCGAAGACTGCATCTTCGGCTCGACCAACCTGGCGCGCGCCATCGACTACGCCGTCGCCAACGGGGCCAAGGTGATCAACCTGTCGCTGGGCGGCGAGGACCCGCTGGGCCCGACCTTCGAGGCGGCCCTGGCCCGCGCCACGGCGGCGGGCGTGGTCATAGCCGCGGCCTCGGGCAACGAAGGCCTGGCCGATCCCAGCTGGCCCGCCCGCTACGCCGTCGATCCGCGCTATGCCGGCTCGGTGCTGGCCGTGGGTTCGGTGTCGCGCGCCGGAACCATGTCCAGCTTCTCCAACCGCGCCGGCGTGGCGGCCGAGGGCTATATCGTGGCCCCCGGCGAGGACGTGATCACCGACTGCGACGGCACGAGCTGCTGGCGGATCTCGGGCACCTCGTTCGCCGCCCCGCACGCCTCGGGCGCCCTGGCCCTGCTGCTGCAGGCCTTTCCCAACATCTCCGGCCGCGACGCGGTGTCGATCCTGCTGCGCACCGCCGCCGACCTCGGGACCACCGGCACGGACTCCACCTACGGCCGCGGCTCCCTGGACCTGACCCGGGCCTTCCAGCCGGTCGGGACCAGCAGCCTGGCGACCGGCGACGGGGCGGCCGTGATCCTCGACGACGGCTCGGCCCCGGGCACGAACCTCGCCGGCTCGTTCGGCAACGCCCTGGCGCGCACCACCGCCCTGACCACGGTGCTCACCGACGACTATCACCGCCGCTTCGTGGTCGACTTGGCAGGAACCGTGCCGTCGGCCTCGCGCCGGGGCGTCGGCGACCTGCCGCCGGCAGCGGCCTCAAGCTCCGTCGTGCTCGGCGGCCCCGCCCTGGCCGGCGCCCAGCTGGCCTTCAGCGCCGAGGCGCCCCTCTTCGAGGACATGCCCAGCGCCAGCACGCCCGACCTGTTGCTGGCGCCCCAGCCGATGCGCTCGGCGCGGATGCAGGCGGCGTTCGGACGCTTCAGCTTCTCCACCTGGAAGGGCGAGGGCGGCGCGCCCGCCCCGGCCGGCCCCGAGGGCCGCGACGCCTTCCGCATGGTCGCCCGCCCCGACCAGACCGTGCAGGCCGCCGTGCGCCTGGGCCGCTTCGCCTTCAGCGCCGAGCAGGGCCAGGCCGAGCGTCGCCTGCCCTTGCAGACCAACGAGATCAAGGCCTCGCGCTACGTCGCCGCCACCGGCCAGACCGCCGTCGGCGGCGGGGTGCTGAGCCTGACCGCCGGCACGCTGGACGAACCGCTGGGCCCGCTGGGCTCGTTCCTGGCCCCTGGCTCGACCTTCGCCCTGCCCTCGACCACCCGCTTCACGGCGGCGGCCTTCGACATCTCGCCGCGCCCGGGCGTCAGCCTGCGGGCCGAGGCCTCGATGGGCCGCATGGACGCCCAGGGCGGCCTGCTGGCCCTGGACGGCGCGGTCAGCGGCGCCTGGCGGCTGGCGGCGGCCGCCGACTGCGGCCTGATCGGCTGGTCCTGCGCCCAGCTGACCTTCGAGGTCAGCCAGCCCCTGCGCATCGAGGCCGGCGCCTTCACCACCACCCTGGCCGACGCCCCGCTGTCCTACGAGGATCCGCTGACCTATTCGACGCGGCGCTTCAGCGCCTCGCCCGACGGCCGCGAGATCGACCTGCGGCTGGGCCTGGAGAAGGCGCTGGGCGGCGAGCGGCGCCTGACGGTGCGCGGCGGCGTGGCCCTGCAGCCGGGCCACGACGCCTCGGCCGATCCGGAGCTCAACCTGTCGGCCACCTATCGCGCCCGCTTCTGACGGGCCTTCCATTCCGCCGCGCGCCGGCTAAAGTCGGCGAATAAAACGATCGTTTGACGCGACGGAAAACAGGAAGGAACCGCCATGGCCCTCGACCGCGAGACCCGCGACCAGCTGCTCGACATGGTCGCCCGCTTCGTGGCCGAACGCCTGCGGCCGATCGAGGCCCAGGTGGCCGAGAACGACGCCGTGCCCGAAGCCGTGATCGCCGAGATGCGCGACCTCGGCCTGTTTGGCCTGTCGATCCCCGAGGAACACGGCGGCCTTGGCCTTTCGATGGAGGACGAGGCGCTGGTGGCCATCGAGCTGGGCCGCGCCTCGCCGGCCTTCCGCTCGGTGTTCGGCACCAATGTCGGCATCGGCAGCCAGGGCCTGGTGATGTTCGGCACCGAAGCCCAGAAGGCCAGGTGGCTACCCGGCATCGCCTCGGGCGAGACCGTCACCTCCTTCGCCCTGACCGAGCCGGAGGCCGGTTCCGACAGCGCCTCGGTGCAGACGCGGGCCGTGCGCGACGGCGACGACTACGTGCTGACCGGCTCCAAGCGGTTCATCACCAACGCCGGCAAGGCCTCGCTGTTCACGGTGATGGCCCGCACCGATCCCGATACCAAGGGCGGCTCGGGCGTCTCGGCCTTCCTGGTCCCCGCCGGTCTGCCCGGCCTGCACGTGGGCAAGGCCGAGAAGAAGATGGGCCAGCAGGGCGCCCACATCCACGACGTCACCTTCGACGGCGTGCGCGTGCCGGCCGAGAACCGCCTGGGCGCCGAGGGCGAGGGCTTCAAGGTGGCCATGCAGGTGCTCGACCGCGGCCGCCTGCACATCGCCGCCGTCTGCGTGGGCGTGGCCGAGCGGCTGATCGCCGACTGCGTGGCCTATGCCAGCGAGCGCAAGCAGTTCGGCCAGCCGATCGCCAGCTTCCAGCTGATCCAGGCGATGCTCGCCGACAGCAAGACCGAGGCCCTGGCCGCCCGCGCCCTGGTGCTGGAGACCGCCCGCAAGCGCGACGCCGGCGAGGGCGTGACGCTGGAGGCGGCGGCGGCCAAGCTGTTCGCCTCGGAAATGGTCGGCCGGGTCGCCGACCGGGCCGTGCAGATCTTCGGCGGGGCCGGTTATGTCGCCGACTACGGCATCGAGCGGCTGTATCGCGATGTCCGTATTTTCCGGATTTACGAGGGCACCAGCCAGATCCAGCAACTGGTCATTGCTCGGGAAACTCTTCGGCGTGGCGGATAGCCGCAAGCATAAGCCGGTAGAGTGCGACGACCTGACGCGCTCAAAACGGGAAAAGTTGTTGGCGCATTAACCACAGCCCGCGAAAGTGAACCTCGATATTTGAATCGGGGAAGCGGCCAGATGAGCCAGGACTATGCACTGAGTGACCGCGTTGCGTTCATGGGTCTCGACAATCGAGCCCGTGCGGCCCTGCGGGCTCTGCGTCCGCTCATCGAGAAGGAAATCGGCCCGGCGCTGAAGGGCTTCTACGATCGCGTCAAGGCTACGCCGGAGACCCGCAAGTTCTTCGGCGACGAGCGCCACATGGATGCGGCCGGCAATCGCCAGAAGTCGCACTGGTCGGTGATCGCCGAGGCCGATTTCAGCGACACCTACGTCAAGGCCGTGCGCGCCATCGGCGAGACCCACGCCCGCATCGGCCTGGAGCCGCGCTGGTACATCGGCGGCTACGCCCTGGTCAGCGAGCACCTGATGCGCTCGGCCATCCGCGAGATCTGGCCCAAGGGCTTCATGGCCAAGGCAGACGGCGCCGAAAAGGCCGGCGACGCGGTCTCGGCGCTGATGAAGGCGGTCATGCTCGACATGGACTTCGCCATCTCGATCTACCTCGAGACCATCGAGGCCGAGCGCCAGCGCCTGGAAGAGGTGCGCCTGGCCAACGAACGCAGCCAGACCGCCGTGGTCCAGGCCCTGGGCGAGGCGCTGTCGCGCCTGGCCGAAGGCGATCTGGCCTCGCGCCTCGACATCGAGGTCACGCCCGACTTCCAGAAGCTGAAGGGCGACTTCAACGCCGCCGTGGCGACCCTGGAGGAAGCCATCGCCGCCGTGGCCGCCACCACCGACGGCATCCGCTCGGGCACGGACGAGATCGGCGTCGCCGCCGACGACCTGTCGCGCCGCACCGAACAGCAGGCCGCCAGCCTGGAAGAAACCGCCGCCGCCCTCGACGAGATCACCGCCACGGTGAAACGCGCCGCCGCCGGCGCCCGCCAGGCCTCCGACGTGGTGGCCGGCGCCAAGACCGACGCCGAGCGCTCGGGCGTGGTCGTCACCGACGCCGTCGCCGCCATGGGCGAGATCGAAACCAGCTCCCGCGAGATCAGCAACATCATCGGGGTGATCGACGAGATCGCCTTCCAGACCAACCTCCTGGCCCTCAATGCAGGGGTCGAAGCCGCGCGGGCGGGCGATGCGGGCAAGGGCTTCGCGGTCGTGGCCTCCGAAGTGCGGGCCCTGGCCCAGCGATCGGCGGAAGCGGCCAAGGAGATCAAGGCTCTGATCGGCGCTTCGTCCAAGCAGGTCGAGGCGGGCGTGGCCCTGGTCGGCCAGACCGGCGAGGCCTTGCGCGGCATCGTCGTCAAGGTGGCCGAGATCGACGCCCTGGTCGGCGAGATCTCGTCCTCGGCCCAGGAACAGTCGAGCGGCCTCGCCCAGGTCAACATCGCCGTCAATCAGATGGACCAGGTCACCCAGCAGAACGCCGCCATGGTCGAGCAGACCACCGCCGCGACCCATTCGCTGAAGGGCCAGTCCAACGAGCTGACCCGCCTCGTCGGCGGCTTCAAGACCTCCCGCCAGGCGGCGCCGGCCCAGGCCGCCCGTCCGGCGCCTCGCCCGGCCGCGCCCCGCGTGGCCTCCCGTCCCGGCGCGCACCGCGGCTCGACCGCCGTCGCCATCGACCAGGACTGGGAAGAGTACTGAATTCTGTGCGGTCGGGGCGCGGCTTAGCGTAGCGCGCTCCGGCCAGTTTCTTCGCGCGTCTCCTCACCTGACCCGCCGCAAGGCGGGTCTTTTTCTTGGCAAGCGCGTCACTGAACAAGAAAAGACCGGACGTTACTTGGCGACGCCGGTGTCCAGACAGCAAAACGCCCCCGCCGATCCGGCCTTGGCGCGTCCCCTGCGGGATGCGCCGGCCTGGACCAGCGGAGGCGTTTGAAACCCCCTCTGGGAAGGCGCGTAAGTCTTACGCGCCGCCCGGGAAGCGGAACGGAACCTTCACGGTGCCGGTCTTGGCGCCCATCGGCAGCTTCTCGGCGATGCACATGGCCGCCTTGTCGAAGCCCTTGCCGGCCGCGCTGTTGTCGACGACCTTGCAGCCCGAGAGCTTGCCGGCGTCGGCGGTGCACTCAAGCATCACCTGAGCGGCGTCCTTGGTGTTGGCGAACTGCTGCAGGCAGCGGCCCATTTGATCTTCGAAACCGCCGGCGGCCGAAGCGGCCTGAGCGACGAAAAAGCTGCCGGCGATTCCCGCGGCAATAGCGATCGGATATTTCATCCCGCTGCTCCTAGTATTTTTTGTTCGTCCGTTGGACGTTGCGCCAACCGGACGCCTGCACCTTTTCGCAGCCGCAAGTTAAGATAGTCTGAGTCACCGAAGAATAATCGATATTTACTTATCGATAACCATAATGACTTGTGAATGGCGCCAAGCCGCCACACTCCCCCTACTCTAGACTCAAATATGCGCGCGTACGCACGCATCGATACGGGTGCGACAGGGGGTGCGACAGGGTGCGGCCATCATCCTTAACCAAAGTCAGGAAGAATTAGGAATCTATCGTGATGATCGCCTCACATTGCGGACGGTCCGTGGGCACGGCCGTCTCTTGGAGGGGATTTGTCATGAAGCGCTTTCGACTCGTCGATCTGCCGTTGATCATAAAAATCGGCTTCGCGCCGGCCTTCGCACTGCTGATGCTGGCGGCCATGGCCGTGGGGTCCATCGTCGTGCAGAAGAGCCAGTCGGCCGCGCTGCAGCAGGTCGTCGAGACCGACATGCGCACCAACAGCGAGATCCAGTCGCTGTCGCGCCGCATCACCGACGCTCACGGCAAGCTCTACCAGATCCTGGCCTCCAAGGCCGACCCGATGGCCGCTCCCGCCGGTCCGCGCATCACCGAACTGCTCAATGAGTTCGACACCCTGGGCAAGGAAATGAAGGGCCTCTCCGCCCGTCTTCCGGTCTCGGAGCGTCCGAAGATCGACGCCCTGGTCAAGGCGCTGGCCGAGTGCCGCAGCGCCGTCGACACCGTCAGCGGCATGGTCGACGTCGACGCGGGCATGGCGATGAGCTTCGCCGGCAGCTTCGAAGACCAGTACGTCAAGATGGCCGCGCAGCTGCAGAAGGTCGTCGATGACGCGGCCGCCCGCGCCAAGACCCAGGCCGCCAAGCGCCAGGCCGAGGCCGCCGCCTCGATCAGCATCACCATCGTTCTTTCGCTCATCACCCTGGCCGCCGTCGGCGTCCTGGCCTTCATGACCGTGATGACGACCCGCAAGTCGATCTCCGACATCGCCGGCGCCACCGAGAAGCTCTCCAAGGGCGACAACGGCATCGATCTGGAACGCCTGACTCGTGGGGACGAGCTGGGCGCCATCGTGCGTTCGCTGAAGGTGTTCCGCGACAACCAGCTGCACCTTGAGCAGCTGCGCGCCGAGCAGGAGAAGTCGGCCGCCCTGACCGCCGACGAACGTCGCGCCAAGGAACAGGCCGCCGCCGCCGCCGCCCGCGAGAGCGCCCTGGTGGTCAGCTCGCTGGCCGAGGGCCTGGAGCGCCTGGCCCAGGGCGACCTGACCTTCCGCGTCACCGCCAACTTCCCGGGCGAGTACGCCAAGCTGAAGGACGACTTCAACGGCGCCATCGCCCAGCTGCAGGACACCGTGAAGGTCATCACGGCCTCGACCGACGGCCTGCGCACCGGCGCCGACGAAATCGCCCACGCCTCCGACGACCTGTCGCGCCGCACCGAGCAGCAGGCCGCCAGCCTGGAAGAGACCGCCGCCGCCCTCGACGAGCTGACCGCCACCGTGCGCCGCACGGCCTCGGGCGCCCGCCAGGCCTCGGACGTGGTCTCCACCACCCGTGGCGAAGCGACGCATTCCGGCCAGGTCGTCCATCAGGCAGTGTCCGCGATGGGCGAAATCGAAAATTCCTCCAAGCAGATCAGCCAGATCATCGGCGTGATCGACGAGATCGCCTTCCAGACCAACCTCCTGGCGCTCAACGCCGGGGTGGAGGCCGCCCGGGCGGGCGAAGCGGGACGTGGTTTCGCGGTCGTCGCCCAGGAAGTCCGCGCGCTCGCCCAGCGCTCGGCCGAGGCCGCCAAGGAGATCAAGACCCTGATCTCGTCGTCGACCCAGCAGGTCTCGGCGGGCGTGTCGCTGGTCGGCCAGACCGGCGAAGCCCTGCAGCGGATCGTGGCGAAGGTCGGCGAGATCGACGCCCTGGTCACCGAAATCGCCGCCTCGGCGGCCGAGCAGGCGACCGGCCTCAACGAAGTCAACACCGCCGTCAACCAGATGGATCAGGTGACCCAACAGAACGCCGCCATGGTCGAGCAATCGACCGCCGCGACGCACTCGCTGAAGGGCGAGACCGCGGAGCTGGTGCGCCTGATCGGTCGCTTCCGTGTGGGCGAGGGTTCGGCCCAACGCTTTGAACGCCCGCGCGAAGCCGACGCCCATGTCGACTCGCCGGCCCGCAACCCCGTCGCCGAGCAACGCGCCCGGCTCGGCGCCTTCGCCCGGCCCGGCCGTGGCGGCGCCGCTGCCGCGGCCGCCCCGGTCAGCGACGGCTGGGAGGAGTTTTGATGACTGTGCTTTCGCTGCCCGAGACGCTTGATCTGAAGGCGTCGGGTCCCCTCAAGGCGGCGTTCCTGGAACGCCGCGGCGATGCGGTCGAGGTCGACGCCGGCAACGTCCGTCGTCTCGGCGGCCTGTGCCTGCAAGTGCTCCTGGCGGCCAAGACCGCCTGGGCGGCGGACGGCAAGTCCTTTTCTATCCG
Source organism: uncultured Caulobacter sp. (assembly GCA_966252285.1). GTDB lineage: Bacteria > Pseudomonadota > Alphaproteobacteria > Caulobacterales > Caulobacteraceae > Caulobacter. Next base: position 65,874 of record CBINOL010000006.1, on the reverse strand, counting down.
GGCCCCTTCGGAGGCCTTTGTCGAAACCACCCGTCTGTTCGGCGCCGAAGGGGCGCTTCTTTCGGCGGATATCCATGGAGTTCAATCGTGACGCGGACGGTCCTCACGGTCGATGATTCCCGAACGATGCGGGACATGCTGCGCATGGCCCTCGCCGGCGCCGGGTTCAACGTCGTCGAAGCGGTCGACGGCGAGCACGGGCTGGAAGTTCTTTCGGCCCATCGCCCCGACGTGATCATCACCGACATCAACATGCCCAAGCTGGACGGCTTCGGCTTCATCGAGGCGGTGCGGGTCGACGACGACTATCGCGCCATCCCGATCCTGGTGCTGACCACGGAAAGCGACCCGGCCAAGAAGGACCGCGCGCGCCGCGCCGGCGCCACGGGCTGGATCGTCAAGCCGTTCAACCCGGAAAAGCTGGTCGACGCCATCCGCCGCGTCGCGGCCTGACGTCGTTTCCCCCTGCCCGGGGGCACTGAAGACTCTCTCGTTTTAGGAACGTTGGAATGGACGAGTTAGAGGCCATCAAGGTCACCTTCTTCCAGGAGTGCGAGGAACTGCTCGCCGACCTCGAAGGCGGACTCCTGGCCATGCAGGACGGCAACGACGACGGCGACACCGTCAACGCCGTGTTCCGCGCCGTCCACTCGATCAAGGGCGGCGCCGGCGCCTTCGGCCTCGAGCCGCTGGTGCGCTTCGCCCACGTGTTCGAGACCCTGCTCGACGCCGTTCGTTCCAACGAAGTGCCTGCGACCCCAGACCTGGTGGTGACCCTGCTGCGCGCCTCGGACGTGCTGGCCGACCACGTCAGCTCGGCCCGCGGCCTGGGCGTCGTGGACGAAGCCGTCTCGGCCGCCATGGCCGCCGAACTGAAGGCCTGCACCGACCCGAACGCCGCGCCGGCTCCCGTCGCCGTGGTCGAGGCCCCGGTGTTCGAGGCCGCGCCCGTCGCCGCCGCCCCGACCGAAGCGTTGATCGGGGCCGACGACGCCCTGGACGACGACGACCTCGGCTTCGACTTCCAGCCGATGACGATCACCATCGACGAGCAGGCGGCCGACGTCGCCGCCGCCGCGGGCAACGTCTGGACGGTGTCGATCCGTCCGAAGTCGGACCTCTACCGCAAGGCCAACGAGACCGCCCTGCTGCTGCGCGAACTGGCGCGCCTGGGCCCGATCGAAGCCACCCTGGACGCCAGCGCCATCCCGCCGCTGGACATGCTGGACGCCGAAGCCGCCTACGCCACCTGGACGGTGCGCCTGGAGACCGAGGAAGACGAGACCGCCATCCGCGAGGTCTTCGAATTCGTCGACGGCGACTGCGACCTGGAAATCACCCGCGGCGAGGGCCTGAGCGCCGACGCCGCCCTGGCCGCCCTGCTGGCCGGCGAAGCCCCCGCGCCCATCGCCGCCCCCGAGCCGGTGGTCGTCGCCGAGGCTCCGGCCCCGGTCGTGGTGGAAGCCGCCCCCGAACCCGTCGCCGTCGCGCCGGTCGTCGAAGCCGCTCCGGCTCCGGTCGCCGCGCCGGTCGCTCCGGCCCCCGTCGCCGCAGCGCCCGCCGCCGCCCCGGCCGCCGCCCCAGCCGCTGCAAAGACCCAGCAGATCGACGTCCCGGGCCCGGGCCAGTCGGTGATCCGCGTCGATCCCGAGCGCATCGACCGCCTGATCGACCTGGTCGGCGAACTGGTCATCAACCAGGCCATGCTGGCGCAGCGCGTCGGCGAGTACGGCATCGCCCCCTCCTCCAACCTGGCCATGGGCCTCGACGAGCTGGAACAGCTGACGCGCGAGATCCAGGACAGCGTCATGGCCATCCGCGCCCAGCCGGTGAAGTCGGTGTTCCAGCGCATGCCGCGCCTGGTCCGCGAAGTCGCCAGCATGACGGGCAAGCAGGCCCGCCTGGTGATGGACGGCGAGAACACCGAGGTCGACAAGACGGTCATCGAGCGTCTGTCCGACCCGATCACCCACATGCTGCGCAACGCCATCGACCACGGGCTGGAAAGCCCCGAGGAGCGCAAGGCCGCCGGCAAGAACCCGGAAGGCGTCGTGAAGCTGGCCGCCCTGCACCGCAGCGGCCGGATCGTCATCGAGGTCTCCGACGACGGCAAGGGCATCAACCGCGAGCGCGTCCACTCGATCGCGATCAAGAAGGGCCTGATCTCGCCGGAACTGCAGTTGACCGACGAGGAGATCGACAACCTGATCTTCCTTCCGGGCTTCTCGACCGCCGACAAGATCTCGGACGTCTCGGGCCGCGGCGTCGGCATGGACGTGGTCAAGCGCTCGGTGCAGGCGCTCGGCGGCCGCATCTCGATCACCTCGCGTCCGGGCCAGGGCTCGACCTTCACGCTGAGCCTGCCGCTGACCCTCGCCGTCCTCGACGGCATGGTGGTCGACGTCGCCGGCGAGACCCTGGTCGTGCCGCTGGCCGCCATCGTCGAGAGCCTGCGTCCCAAGCCCGAAGAAGTTCGCCCGCTGGGCCCGGTCGGCTCGGTGCTGGCCGTCCGCGACAGCTTCGTGCCGCTGATCGACGTCGGCCTGACGCTGGGCTACCGCGAGGCCTCGCCGCCGCCGACCGAAGGCGTCGTGCTGCTGGTCGAGGGCGAGGACGGCTCGCGCGCCGCCCTGGTGGCCGACGCCATCCACGGCCAGCGCCAGGTGGTCATCAAGTCGCTGGAGCAGAACTACCAGCAGGTCGACGGCGTGGCCGCCGCGACGATCCTGGGCGACGGCCGCGTGGCCCTGATCCTCGACGTCGACGCGGTGATCAGCCTGCGCCGCCGCGAACCGCCCCGCCCCGTCGAACCCACCCTGATCGCCGCGGAATAAGCCGATGTCCGAAGAAATCATCACCACCGGCGCCGAACGTCGCGAGCTGATCTCCTTCCGCGTGGGCGAGCAGGAATACTGCGTGGACATCATGGCCGTCCGCGAGATCCGCGGCTGGAGCCCGGCCACGACGCTTCCGCAGTCGCCCGGCTACATGCGCGGCGTCATCAACCTGCGCGGCGCGGTGCTGCCGATCATGGACCTGGCCTGCCGCCTGGGCATGCCGGTGATCGAGCCGACCGTCCGCAGCGTGTTCATCGTGGTCAAGGCGGGCGACCGCATGATCGGCATGCTGGTCGACGCGGTGTCGGACATCCTGTCGATCACCGACGACCTCGTTCAGCCGACCCCGGACCTGGCCTGCGACGCCGTTCGCAGCTTCATCCGCGGCATCATTTCCATCGACGGCCGGATGATCAGCGAGATCTCGCTCGATCGCCTGCTGCCCGAGCGCGAGGCCCTGGCCGCCTGATGACCTTCGCCTCCGCCCCCACGGAACGCCGCGAAGCCATCGTCGATGGCGAGTTCGCGTTCACGACCCAGGACTTCAAGCGTATCGCCGAGATCCTGTACGGCATGGCCGGTATCAGCCTGCCGGACACTAAGGCCACGCTGGTCTATTCGCGCCTGGCCAAGCGCCTGCGCGCCCTGGGCCTGCGTTCGTTCAAGGAATACTGCGCCTTCGTGACCAGCGAGCAGGGTCACGACGAGAGCCAGGAAATGCTGCGGGCCCTGACGACCAACGTCACCCGCTTCTTCCGCGAACCGCACCACTTCGACGACCTGCGCGCCAACATCCTGGAGCCGATCGCCGACCAGGTGCGCGCCGGCCGCCGCCTGCGTCTGTGGTCCGCCGCCAGCTCGTCGGGCCAGGAACCCTATTCGATGGCCTTCACGGTGCTGTCGGTCTGGCCGAATGCGGCCGAACTGGACATCCGCATCCTGGGCACCGACATCGACACCAACGTCCTGGCCACCGGCCGGGCCGCCGTCTATGACGAGCACCTGCTGGAAGGCGTGTCGCAATCGATGCGCGGCCAGTTCTTCGAGCGTGATCCCAGCGACCGCCGCGCCTGGCGTGTCTGCGAGGCCGCGCGCAGCCTCGTCGCCTTCCGCGAGCTGAACCTCAACGGCCCGTCGTGGCCGATGAAGGGTCCGTTCGACGCCATTTTCTGCCGGAATGTCGTGATCTATTTCGATGAACCGACCCAGGAGCGGGTCTGGAGCCGTTTCGCGCCGCTGCTGGCGCCGGGCGGCAAGCTCTATGTCGGCCACTCCGAACGCGTCGGCGCCAACGTGCGCGGCTTCGAGAGCTGCGGCCTGACCGCCTATCGCAAGACGGGGGTCTGACCATGGCCAAGATTCGCACCCTCGTCGTCGACGACTCGGCGACCATGCGCGGCCTGATCACGGCCGCCCTCAACCGCGATCCCGAGATCGAGGTGGTCGGCGCCGCCGGCGACCCGTTCGAGGCCCGCGGCATGATCAAGGCCCTGAACCCCGACGTCGTGACCCTCGACATCGAGATGCCGAACATGAACGGCATCGAGTTCCTCGAGAAGATCATGCGCCTGCGGCCGATGCCGGTGGTCATGGTCTCCAGCCTGACCCAGGCCGGGGCCGAGATGACCCTGCGCGCGCTGGAGCTGGGCGCGGTCGACTGCGTGGGCAAGCCCACCACCGCCACCGGCACCGCCGAGGCGCTGGCTGAAGTGGCCGAGAAGGTGAAGACCGCGGCTCGCGCCTCGGTCCGCACCAAGGCCGACGCGCCGGCGACTCCGGCCCGTCGCGGCGGCGCCTACCTGCCCTCGGGCGACGTGGTGGCCATCGGCTCGTCGACCGGCGGGGTGGAAGCCCTGCTGACGATCCTGTCGCAGTTCCCCGAGACCTGCCCGCCGACCGTCATCACCCAGCACATGCCTGCGACCTTCACCGCCAGCTTCGCCGCGCGCCTCGACCGCGCCAGCGGGGCCAAGGTGCAGGAAGCCGTCGACGGCGCTCCGCTGGAAGTCGGCAAGGTCTATGTCGCCCCCGGCGGCGCCACGCACCTGGAAGTCGTCCGTTCGGCCGGCCTGCGCTGCCGCCTGGTGGCCGGCGACCCGGTCAGCGGCCACCGTCCCTCGGTCGACGTGCTGTTCCGCTCGGTGGCCCAGGCTGTCGGCGACAAGGCCGTCGGCGCGATCCTGACCGGCATGGGCCGCGACGGCGCGCAGGGCCTGCTGCAGATGCGCCAGGCCGGCGCCCGCACGGTGGGCCAGGACGAAGCCAGCTGCGTCGTCTACGGCATGCCGCGCGCCGCCCAAGAAATCGGGGCCGTGGAGAAGCAGGTTTCCCTGTCCTCCATCGGCCAATCCATCCTCGATCTGGCCTCCGCGAGGCGATAGTCCCATGCCCCAAGCAAGCTCCATTTCCGTTCTCGTCGTCGATGACCAGCTGACCATGCGGGCGCTGATCCGAAACGCCCTGCAGCAGATCGGCTTCAAGGACATCCGCGAGGCTCCCGACGGCGAAGAGGCCCTGAAGAACCTCCTGGCCAAGCCGGCCAACCTGGTGATCTCGGACTTCAACATGCCGAAGATGGACGGCCTGGCCCTGCTGCGCGCCGTGCGTTCGCACCCGCCGATCCGCCAGACCGCCTTCGTCATGCTGACCGGCCGCGCCGACCGCGAGCTGGTGCAGCGCGCCGTGCAGTTCGGGGTCAACAACTACTGCGTCAAGCCGTTCACCGTGCAGGGCCTGCGCGACAAGATCGAGCAAGTGTTCGGACAGCTGACATGATCGGCAGAGACTATTCTCACGACGACGAGCTGCGCGCGACCAAGGTCCACGTGACCCAGGGCGAGAGCCATGTCTCGACCGATCCCAACGTGGTGATGACCACGGTGCTGGGCTCGTGCATCGCCGCGTGCATCCGCGACCCGCAGGCGGGTGTCGGCGGCATGAACCACTTCCTGCTGCCCGACGCCGGCGACGGCCGGGGCGGCAATGGCGGCGACGCGGTGCGCTACGGCGCCTACGCCATGGAACTCTTGATCAACGGCCTCTTGAAGAAGGGCGCCCGCCGCGAGCGGCTGGAAGCCAAGATCTTCGGCGGCGGCAAGCTGTTCGACAGCCTGTCGGACGTCGGCGCCAGCAACGCGGCCTTCGCCGAGCGCTTCCTGCGCGACGAAGGCATTCCGATCGTCTCGTCCAGCGTCGGCGGCGTCTCGGCCCGCCGGGTCGAGTTCTGGCCGGTCACCGGCCGGGTGCGCCAGCGCCTCGTGGCCGTCGACAACGCGCCGCAGGAAGTGCGTCGTCCCGCCCCCATTCCCCAGCCCGCGTCCAACGCCGGCGACCTGGAGCTGTTCTAGTCCTCATGACCGCCCCGTCGACCGCCGCCGCCGATATCGTCGTCTCGCCGGATCACCAGCTTCCGGTGGGCGAGCTGTCGCGCCGGCTGGCGGCCGAACTGGCGGCCGCGGCGACGATCTGCCGCGAGTGCGAGCACGTGGCGGGCGAACTGGCCACCGGCGGCGCGGCGCTCGAGAACATCACCCGGCTGCAGGCCCTGGACGAGCTGAGCCAGCGCCTGCACGGCCTGTCGGACGTTCTGGCGCGCATCAGCCAGCATGCCTCGGGCGAATGGAGCCTGTCGGTCGACCCGCTGCTCGAAGGCCTGGGCCTGGCCGACCTCGTCGTGCGCCTGCGTTCCGACCAGGAGCATTCCGGCTGGGGCGCCGAGGCCGGCGAACTCGACTTCTTCTGAGGCTTCGATGCCCGAGCCGCTCAATCCATCGACGCGGATCAATCTCGAGCGCGCCACCGTGCTGGTGCTCGACGACAACGGCGCGTCCCTCGACATCCTGTCGGGCGTCGTCTCCGGCTTCGGCGTGCGCACCCTGCACCGCGCGGAATCGGTCAGGGACGCCCAGGCCCTGGTGAAGATCCACACCTTCGACCTGATCATCAGCGACGTGCAGATGCCCGAGGTCGACGGCTACGAGTTCATCCAGTGGCTGCGGCGCGAGGCGCCCGAGCAGAACCGCTACGTCCCGGTGATCCTGGTCACGGGCCACACCCGCATCTCGCAGGTCTTCAAGAACCGCGACGCGGGATCCAACTTCACCGTCGCCAAGCCGATCACGCCCAAGATTTTGCTGGAGCGGATCTTCTGGGTGGCGCGCGAGGAGCGAGCCTTCATCGAGTGCGATACGTACATCGGGCCCGATCGACGGTTCAAGCACGAGGGGCCGCCGCCGGGGACGGACGGCCGACGCAAGGACGACCTTCAGGGGGAGGTTGGGGATGCCCAGGAGCCCAACATGTCCCAAGAGGAAATCAACAATCTGATGAAGGTCGCGAAGGTGCAGATATGACCGTTCGCAAGTTCCGTCCCCCCAACCGCCTGGCCTCGATGATCAAGGACCGGGGCGGCGTCATGGCCAAGGACGCGCTCGCCGCCGCCGAAGCCAATGTCGAAGCCCTGCGCGAGAGCTCGCTGGCGGCCCTGGACGCCGCGCTGGACGCCATCGAGGCCCGCTTCGGCCCCGCTGCGCCCAACCGCGCGAACGAGGACTTCGAGACCCTCTACACCATGACCCTGAAGGTCGTGGACGTGTCCGGCTTCGCGGCCGACGCCGGGGTCGACGAGGCGGCGGTGTCGCTGTGCGCCCTGGTGGACGTCTGCGCGGAAGCGCAGGCCTGGCGCTGGGACGCCGTCGACGTCCACCTGTCGGCCCTGCGCCTGCTGCGCAACGTCGGCGCCAGCCTGCCGGCGGAGCATCGCCGGGGCATGCTCGACGGCCTGCACAAGGTCGTTCAGCGCTGAATCCCGCACTTTCGTAGCGCCGGCGCCACGTTCGCGCCGGCCGTTACAACTGTTACCGGTCCCATCACTTGATGCGCCCTCCGGTGTTTGTTACGCGTTCGTTGCTACCGGTGTCAGAGAACTCCGCCAAGGAGTGACACCGGTTTCCAGAATGACGGCCGAGAACGGTCGCGTGGGAAGGACGCGGGACTGTTTCGAAGCCACGGCGAGGTCTCTCCAAGGCCGCGCCGCAACGAAACGAACGGGAGGAGGAACAATGTCCTACGGACATCAAGCGCGCCTGCGCGCTCTGAAGATCAGCGTCTCGGCCGGCGCCGTCGCCATGGCCCTGGCGGCCGCGGGTTCGGCCATGGCCCAGGAAGCCCAAGCCACCACCGAGGACGACGCCGTCGAGGCCGTCGTGGTCACCGGCTTCCGCAACAGCCTGGCCAAGGCCCTGAACGTCAAGCGCGAGGAAGCCGGGGCCGTCGACTCGATCCTAGCCGAGGACATCGGCAAGTTCCCCGACCTCAACCTGTCGGAATCCATCCAGCGCATCCCGGGCGTCGCCCTGGCCCGCGACGGCGGCGAAGGCCGCCAGATCTCGGTGCGCGGCCTTGGTCCCCAGTTCACCCGCGTGCGCATCAACGGCATGGAAGCCCTGACCACGGCGGGCAGCGCCGACTCGTCGGGCGGCACCAACCGCGGCCGCTCGTTCGACTTCAACATCTTCGCCTCGGACCTGTTCAACTCGATCACGGTGCGCAAGACCGCCGAAGCGACGACGGAAGAAGGCTCGCTGGGCGCCACGGTCGACCTGCGCACCGCCCGTCCGTTCGACTACAACGGCTTTGCGATGTCGGCCTCGGCCCAGGCCGGCTTCAACGACCTGTCGGAGAAGACGACGCCGCGCGGGGCCTTCATGATCTCCAACACCTGGGCCGACGGTAAGCTCGGGGCGCTGTTCTCGATCGCCTACACCAAGCGCAAGACCGTCGAGGAAGGCCACAGCACCGTGCGCTGGGCCACCGGCAACGCCTTCTCGCCGGGCTTCGACGCCCTGCCCCAGACCAGCGGCGCCAACGCCGGCACGCCGGGCCTGGTCAACAGCTCGGCCTCGGCCGTGGCCAACAACGCCGCCCTGCACCCGCGCTTCCCGCGCGTCGACCGCTTCCAGAACGACCAGGAACGCCTGGGCGCCACCTTCGCCCTGCAGTTCCAGCCGTTCGAAGGCACGACGATCTCGTTCGACGCCCTCTACGCCGACCTGAAGGGCACGCGCGAGGAATCCTACCTGGAGGCCCCGTCCTTCAGCACCGGCGGCGCCTGTACGGCCGCCAACGCCGCCACCAGCTGCGGCATCGCCGACACCAACGTGGTCTCCTCGACCATCCAGGACGGCGTGATGGTCAAGGGCGTGTTCGACGACGTCGACCTGGCCGTCGAAAACCGCTTCGACAAGCTGCGCACCAAGTTCACGCAGTTCTCGCTGACCGGCGAACACCAGATCAACGACAAGTTCACGATCAACGGCTTCGTCGGCCACTCGGAGTCGGACCACACCAACCCGGTCCAGACGACGCTGCGCTTCGACTACTTCAACGTCGACGGCTACGGCTACGACTACACCGACAGCCGCAATCCGAAATTCAACTACGGCAACGCCGCGCTGACCGACCCGACCAAGTGGCGCCTGACCCAGATCCGCCTGCGCCCGCAGACGGCCCTGAACACCTATGACGCCGCCCAGGCCTGGGGCGTCTACAAGCTGAACGACACCTGGACGCTGAACGCCGGCCTGAACTTCAAGCAGTACGACTTCGAGACCACCGAGATGCGCCGGACGGTGGGCACGACCACCAACCAGGAAACGGTGATCCCGGCGGCCATCGCGGCCATGTCGCTGGCCAACTTCTCCACCCTGGCCACCCTGGGCGGCACGCAGACCATCATCCCGAGCATCGCCAAGGCCGTCTCGGCGCTCAGCCTCTACGACCAGACCGCCTATGGCGGCGCCTTCCGCCTGGGTTCGGAGCCCTCGCTGGGCAACAACCGCAGCGTCGCCGAAGAGAACCGCGGCGGCTACGCCCAGGCCGACTTCCGCACGGAAGTGGGCGACTGGGGCCTGCGCGGCAATTTCGGCGTCCGCTACGTGAAGACCAAGCAGTACGCCACCGGCTACACCTATGTCGGCGGCGCGCCGGTCGCGATCTCGTCGGGCCGCGAGTACGACGACACCCTGCCGTCGATGAACCTGGTGCTGGAGCCGACCGACAGCTTCCTGATCCGCTTCGGCGCGGCCAAGGTGATGTCGCGTCCGGACCTGGGCAGCCTGACCCCGGGCTCGACGGTCAGCGTCTCGGGCACCGCCCGCAGCGTCACCGCCGGCAACCCGAACCTGGATCCGTTCCGCGCCAAGACCTTCGACCTGGCCTTCGAATGGTACTTCCAGAGCCAGGCCCTGCTGTCGCTGGCCCTGTTCCAGAAGAACATCGACAGCCTGGTGCAGACGGTCACCACCTCGACCACCTTCACCGGCAACCCGTTCGGCATTCCCGACAGCGTCGCCATCGCCGCCTGCGGCACGACGGTGGGCTGCAGCCCCTCGGCGCAATGGAACTTCTCGACCCCGGTCAACACCGACGGCGGCAAGGTCAAGGGCTTCGAGGTCAACTACCAGCAGCCGTTCAAGTTCCTGCCCAGCTTCCTGGCCAACACCGGCGTGCTGCTGAACTACACCTATGTGAAGTCGGACGTGAAGTACGTGAACTCGGCCGGCGCCGTCGTGGCCTCGACCGACCTCACCGGCCTGTCGCGCAACGGCTACAACGCCACGCTCTACTACGAAGACGCCAAGTGGAGCGCCCGCGTCTCGGCCTCGTACCGCGACCGCTACCTGACCCGCGTGCTGGGCCAGGAAAACACCACGGCCGCGCCGATCCCCTATGACGGCACCAACGAAACCTTCAACGTCGACGCCTCGGTGCAGTACACGCTGAACGACCAGTTCAAGATCACCCTGGAAGGCGTGAACCTGACCGACGAGTACCAGGACCAGTTCACCGGCACCCAGAACATGCCGGTGGTCTACCACCACACGGGTCGCGAGATCCTGCTGGGCCTGCGCTACAAGTTCTGATCCGGACTTAGGAAGCGCCCCGCCTTCGGGGGGAGGCGGCGGAAAGGGCGTCGGCGAAAGCCGGCGCCCTTTTTCGTGGCTCCATATGCTCCCCCTGAAGGGGGAGCTGTCGCGGAGCGATCGGTGGGGGGAGCGGACGCTGAACTTCCGGCTCTTCGAAAGCTGAAAACGTCCCCCCTCCGGCCCTTCGGGCCACCTCCCCCAGAGGGGGAGGATCTAGAGCGCCAGATGCTCCCCCTCTGGGGGAGCTGTCGCGGAGCGACTGAGGGGGCCTTCCCGCAGATCAGTCCGGCCAGAGGTCCTGGATGTCGCCCTTGCGGTTGAGCATGTGGGTGGCGCGCTTGATCAGCATCAAAAGACGCTCGCGGCGGCCTTCGCCGTCATAGGTCAGGGTCGTGCGCGCCAGGCCTTCCAGCATGAAGCGGGCGAGGTCGCGGCTGGCCTGAAAGCGCGGGCCGGCGCCGGCGTGCAGGATCTTCAGGAAGTGGTCGCCGGCCTGGGCGCGGTCGAACTCGGCCTGGGCGGGGGCCAGCAGGGCCTGGATGGCCGGATCGGTGCGGCCGGCGGCCTCCAGTTCGGCGAAGGCCAGGAACGGCTCGCTCTGCAGCAGGTCCCAGTAGCTGTCGATGGCGTGCTCGGTGACGTCGGCGCCCGCGGGAATGCTGTCGGCGGCGGCGCGGAACAGGGCCGAGCGGGCGGCCTGGACGTGGGCCACGCCGGCCTCGACCAGGGCCTCGCGGGTCGGGAAATGATACAGCATCGCCCCGCGCGTCAGGCCCGCGGCGTCGGCGATCACCGGGTTGGTGGCCGCGTGATAGCCGATCTCGGCGAACAGACGCATGGCGCAGTCGAGAATGCGCGCGCGCGTCTTCAGCGACTTCGGTGTGTCCTTGGCGAGGCGGGCGGCGTCCATCGGGGTCATCTAGTGCGGACGATGCTGCGCTGCAACAGTCGTTTTCCCAATCAATGCAAGGGATCGCGGCGGTTTCAAGTCGTCGGCTGAGCGCCTGCCACAACGGCGCCCGCTGATCGAAAGAAGAGCTTCCGTAACGGCGCCTGGCAAGGCCCCTCCCCCGCCCTTCCGCGACTCGCCGCCGCAATCGGCGCCGAACCCGGACGGTTTCATTAAAGCGACATGCAATCAGCTTATCCGCACCCTCGAGTTCTCGCTTGGGATGGCGGTCGTCGCGGGGGCGGCCCGCCGCAGCGCTGGGGAAGCCTTCATGGCCGCCGACACCGAGATCCGCCGCTATCGCAGCATCTTCATCAGCGACATCCATCTGGGCACGCGCGGCTGCCAGGCCGAGCTGCTGCTGGACTTCATCCGGCACGTGGAATGCGACAAGCTTTACCTGGTCGGCGACATCGTCGACGGTTGGAAGCTGCGCAGCGGCTGGTACTGGCCCCAGAGCCACAACGACGTGGTGCAGAAGATCCTGCGCCTGGCCCGCAAGGGCGTCGAGGTGATCTACGTCCCCGGCAATCACGACGACCGCGTGCGCGACTTCTGCGGCACCCACTTCGGCGGCGTGGTCGTGGCCCGCGACGTCATCCACGAAGCCGCCGACGGCAAGCGCTACCTGGTGGTCCACGGCGACGAATTCGACGGCGTCGTGCAGCACGCCAAGTGGCTCGCCTTCCTGGGGGATTGGTCCTATAGAACCATCCTCATGCTGAACACCTTGCTCAATCGCGCGCGGCGGAGGATGGGGTTCGGCTACTGGAGTCTCTCGGCCTATCTGAAGGTCAAGGTGAAGAACGCATTGCAGTTCATCGAGAACTTCGAAGCCGCCGTCGCCGACGAAGCCCGTCGCCGTGGCGTCGACGGCGTCATCTGCGGCCATATCCACAAGGCCGAGATGCGGGAGATCGACGGTATTCTTTACGTCAACGACGGTGACTGGGTTGAAAGCTGCACCGCTCTGGTGGAGCATATGGACGGCCAGCTCGAAATCCTCGAATGGTCCAAGATGAGGTCCTGGTCGGTGATCGACCGGGCCCGGGCGCTCGCCGTCGAGCCCCCGTTGCCGGAGCCTGCCGCCGCCTGATGCGGATACTTCTCGCCACCGACGCATGGGAACCGCAGGTCAACGGCGTGGTTCGGACCCTCACCAAGGTGATGGCCGAGCTTCGCGCCATGGGCCATGAGGTGGACGTGGTCAGCCCTGACCAGTTCCCGACCTTCCCGCTGCCCACCTATCCCGAGATCAAGCTCGCGATCGGCGCCTACGAGCCGGTGCAGGAGCGCTTCAAGTCGTTCGAGCCCGAGGCGATCCACATCGCCACCGAGGGTCCGATCGGCCTGGCCGCGCGCCGCATCTGCCTGGAATGGAAGCTGCCGTTCACGACCAGCTACCACACGCGCTTCCCCGAGTACGTCTCGGCCCGCCTGCCGCTGCCGCTGGCGGCCGGCTACACCTACATGCGCTGGTTCCATAAGCCGTCGGGCCGCCTGATGGTCGCCACGCCCACCATGCGCGACGAGCTGGTGCGCCACGGCTTCCGCAACATCTCGCCCTGGTCGCGCGGCGTCGACACCGACGTCTTCAAGCCGCGCGCCGAAGGCGAGCCGGACCTGTTCGAGGGCCTGGCCCGTCCGATCTTCCTCAATGTCGGCCGCGTGGCCGTCGAGAAGAACATCGAGGCCTTCGCCAGCCTCGACTTGCCGGGCACCAAGGTCGTCATCGGCGATGGTCCCCAGCGCGAGGAGCTGGCCGAGAAATATCCCGAGGTGAAGTTCCTGGGCGCCAAGTTCGGCGACGAGCTGGCCCGTCACTTCGCCTGCGCCGACGTCTTCTGCTTCCCGTCGCTGACCGACACCTTCGGCCTGGTGATCCTGGAAGCCATGGCCGCCGGCGTGCCGGTGGCGGCGTTCTCGGCCCCCGGCCCCATCGACATCATCCCCGGCTCCGGCGCCGGCGTGCTGGCCCCCGGCCAGACCGACGGCCTGCGCGAGGCGTGCCTGGCGTGCCTGGACATCGACCACGCCGCGGTGCGCAAGTTCGCCGAAGGCTTCTCGTGGCGCGCCTGCGCCGAGGAGTTCTTCAAGAACCTGCAGCCCTACCCCGAACCGGAAAAGACCCGCTTCTGGCGCCGGCTCCGTCGCCTGGCGCGGATCCGCCGCAAGACGGCGGCCTGACGATGCTCCCCCTGAAGGGGGAGCTGTCGCGGAGCGACTGAGGGGGAAGGGATTGCTCACGCCTGCGGCTGTCGCCGGCTCATCAGGAACTTCCCCCTCCGGCCCTCTGGGCCACCTCCCCCCTTCCGGGGGAGGGTCCAAAGCCCCCTACTCCTTCCACCGCAGGATCAGCTGACCGCCGCGGACTTCGTAGGAGTCGAGCGTGCTCAGGAAGCTCATGCCCAGCAACGAGGCGCTCATCGGGGCCTGGTTGACGTCCATCGGGAAGCGGTCGCGGCGGATCGGGCCGATCTCGAGGCGATCGGCGGTCCACTGGGCGCCGTAGCCCAGGCCGTTGGCGGTCTCTCTGGTCTGGTCGAAGCGCAGCGAGGCCATGTCGACGCCGATCCGCTGGGCGTCGGCGGGGCTCAGAACGGTGTTGGTGGCGCCGGTGTCGACCAGGAACAGCACGCGCTGGCCGTTGACCTGGCCGACGATGACGAAGGCGCCGCTGGCGTCTTGGGCCACGCGCAGCTCGCGCTCGCCCGTGGCCACCGGCTCGCCGATGTTCAGGGCCATGCGCAGGCGCTGGGGGGCCTCGGCCAGTTCGGCGCGATAGAGATAGCCGACCGCCAGCACCAGCACGATCCCGGCCCAGATCGCCGCGTAGCCCAGCCCGTGCAGCGCCTGGCGGCGGGTCGCGCGCAGCAGGCCGGTGGACAGGGCCGCGGCCAGCAGGCCGCCCCAAGCGATGTAGAACCAGTCGTTGGTCTCTCGCAGCGCCCAGGGCGAGGCGCGCAGCAGCAGACCCAGCACGGCCAGGGCCGCCGAGACCACGACGAACCAGACCAGCCAGCGCCGCCAGGACGCGCGCTGCGGCGGCGCCTCCTGCGGCTCGGGCGGCGGCTCGCCGCCCCAGGGGCCAGGCTGGTTCACGCCCGCTCCCGCGTCAGTCCTCGTCGCCCTCGCGGCCCTTGCCGGCCTTGAGGATGACCTTGTCGATGCGCGAGCCGTCCATGTCGACGATCTCCACGTCGAAGGCGCCCAGGTGCAGGATCTCGCCCTCGGCCGGGATGCGGCCCAGGCGGTCGAGGATCAGGCCGGCGACAGTGTGATAGCCGCCCTCGGCCTCGAAGTTCTCGCCCAGGGCGTCGTTGAGCTCCTGGATGTCGAGGCGGGCGTCGACCAGCCAGCTGCCGTCCTCGCGGCGCAGGATGCGGCGCTCGCCCTCGTCGTGATCCTCGGGGAAGTCGCCGGCGATCATTTCCAGGAGGTCGATCGGGGTGATGACGCCCTGAACCGAGCCGAACTCGTCGACCACCAGGGCCACGTGCAGCGAGGTCTGCTTGAAGACGGCCATGGCGCGCAGCAGCGACATGGTCTCGGGGATGGCGATCGGCTGCTGGATGTGGGCGCGCAGGTCCAGCGCCTCGCCGCCCAGGCAGGCGTCCAGAAGGTCCTTCTTCAGCACCACGCCGATCTCGCCGTCGAGATCGCCTTCCAGGGCCACGACGATCCGCGAATAGGGGCACTCGCGCACCTCGGCCAGCACGGCCTGCGGCTCGTCCGACAGCGAGATCCAGTAGAGGTCGCGGCGCGGAGTCATGGCCACGCGCACCGGACGGTCGCCCAGGCGCAGCACTTCCTGGATCATCGAGCGCTCTTCGGGCTCGATCAGGCCGGCGTCGGCGCCTTCGGCCAGGACGGTCTCGACCTCTTCGGAGGTGATGCCGCTGTTGCGCTCGTCGCGCACGCCCATCAGCTTGAGGATAGCGGCGGTCGACACCGTCAGCAGGGTCACGAACGGGCGCAGCACGGTGGCCACCAGGGCCAGGAACGGGGCCATGGCGCGGGCGATGGTGTCGGGGAAGATCAGGGCCAGGCGCTTGGGCACCAGTTCGCCGAGGATCACCGACACATAGGTCAGGCCGACGACGACGATGGTCGTGGCGATGATTTCCGAATGCGGGCCGATCACCGGCTGCGGCTCGAGCCACTTGTCCAGGGCGCCGGCGATGGTGGCCTGGCCGTAGGCGCCGGCCAGGATGCCGATCAGGGTGATGCCCACCTGCACGGCCGACAGGAAGCGGGTCGGGTGCTCGGCCAGGGAGAGGGCGATCTTGGCCCCGCGGTCTCCTCTGTCGGCCTGGCTCTGTAGTCTGGCCCGGCGCGCGGAGACCACCGCGAGTTCGGACATGGCGAAGACCCCGTTCAGCAGAACGAGGAACAGAACGACGGCGAGCGCGAGGAGTATCATTGTCCCTAGGGGCAAGTGACGCGGCGCCGGACGGCGGCCACGGCCCAGACTTTCCTTAAGCGGCGCGGGCGGACCAGGGGCCACTATACAAAAGAAAACGCCGCGGCCCATAGGACCGCGACGCAATCTTCGGTCGCGGAGCGAAAACCGCCCCGAAAAGCGCCCCTTTTTACGAGGCCGGACGGGCCATCGCGGTCTTCTTGGCCACCAGGTCCTTCTGGGCCTGATGCTGGCCCGGAGGCAGCGGGATCAGGCCTCGGCCCTGCAGGTAGCCGCCGCGGCCGGTGGCGGCGTCGGAGGTGAACTCCTTCAGGAAGTCCTCCAGGCCCGGCGTCACGCCGATGTTGGACTTCTTGACGTAGATGAACAGCGAGCGCGACAGCGGGTAGGAACCGTCGGCGATCGTCTGGGCCGAGGGGCGCACGCCGTTGATCGAGGCGCCCTTGATCTTGTCCATGTTCTCTTCGAGGTAGGACCAGCCGAACACGCCCAGCGAGCCGGGGGTCTTGGTCAGGGTGCCGACCACGGCGTTGTCGTTCTCGCCGGCGTCGACCCAGCCGTCGCCCCGCAGCGGATCGACCTTGGCCTTGAACAGCTTCTCGTTGTCCGAGCGGATCGCGTCGATCGACGGGAACTTGCGGGCGCCGGCCTCGATGGCCAGTTCGACGAAGGCGTCACGGGTGCCCGAGGTCGGGGGCGGCCCGTAGACCAGGATCTTGTTGCCCGGCAAACCGCCGCCGACGTCGTCCCAGCTGTTGGTGGTGTTCTTCACCCACTGGCCGCCCTTGTAGACGTTGGCCGCCAGGCCCAGGAACAGCTGCTCGGTCTTGAAGTTGTAGTCGGCGCCGTCCTTGTCGGTGGCGACCACGATGCCGTCGAAGCCGATCTTGATCTGGATGATGTCCTTGACGCCCTTGGCGGCGCACTGGTCGAACTCGCTCTTCTTCATCGGACGCGAGGCGTTGGCGATGTCGGGGAAGCCTTCGCCAGTACCGCCGCAGAACAGCTTGATGCCGCCGCCGGTGCCCAGGCTCTCGACCTTCGGGGCCTTCTTGCCGGACTTCTTGGCGAAATTCTCGGCGGTGCGGGTGGCGAACGGGAACACGGTCGAGGAACCGGCGGCCCAGACATAGTCGCGGGCGGCGTGGGCGGGAACGGCGGCCAGGCCCGACAGGGCGAGCGCGGCGGCCGCGCAGGACAGAAGCTTCTTCATCGTGGATTTCCTGACAGGGAAAAGGATGGAGCCGGGCGGGCGCGTCTCGCCCGCCCGGCGAAACACGGCCCTAGAAGTCCAGCTGAGCGCGCAGCTGGAACTGCTTGATGCTGTAGTCCTGGTTGGCGCCGAAGTTGTCGACGTCGCCGTCGGTGTAGTTGGCCTGGAAGCGGACGTAGCCGGTCGGATAGTAGTTCACGCCCAGGGTGACGCCCTTGTACTCGCCGGCCTGCGAGGTCGCCGGCTTGGTCTTCAGGGTCTCGTAGGCCTCGGTGGTGTCGGCGATGTCGTAGCGCAGGGCCAGTTCGACGCCGCCCCAGCCGCCGGCGGTCACCGGGTTGAGGATCTTGGGGCGTTTGAACTCGCCGGCCATGGCGTCGTAGTTGCGCATCTCGCCGGTCGGCCAGAAGGTCACGTAGGCGTAGCCGACCTTGATCTTCGGATCGCCGCCGACGGCCGCGCCGCCCAGGCGGGTGACGTCGATCGAGGCGTACTCCCCCTGCACCGAGAACGGCCCGTGCACATAGGCGCCTTCGAAGGCCAGGGTCTTGTCGCGATTGCCGATACCGCCCGAGGTGTAGAAGGTGGCGTTGCTGTAGGCGGTGTTGGTGCGGCCGCTGTAGACGAAGGCCCCTTCGTCGCCGCGGTTGCGGTAGCGGTAGGACAGCGCCAGGTGCAGCTTGTCTAGGTCGCCGTTCACCGGCGCCCAGTGGGCACGGGTGGTCAGGGTCAGGCGCTCCTTGGAGTCGGCGTTGGCGTTGGCCAGGTCGACGGTGTTGATCGGCGCGCCCTGCACCGCCCCGGTCAGGCTGTAGTTCAGGCCCTGGTACTTGGCCACCACGCCCAGCAGGTAGGAGTCGACGCCGAAGTCGCCGTACGGACCCCGATCCATGAAGGTGATGAAGCGGGTCGAGGTCAGGTTCTCCAGGCCGGTGGCCTTGATGTTGCCGAACATCAGCGAGACCGGCTCGCTCGGCTTGTACTCGATGAGCACGTCGTCCCAGGTCCAGGCGCCGCCGTTCACGGCGCCGCCCTCGGCCTTGTAGGCGAAGTAGTTGTTCAGCTTGCCCTCGATGCCGAGGAAGACCTGACGGCCGCGCACGTTGCGGGTGTCGAAGTCGCCGCCCGGACCGTCGCGCTCGACGTCCTGGAACACGGCGTCCAGCAGGATCCGACCACGGACCTTGAAGGCCACGTCGTCATTGGAGAATTGCGGTGAACCGCTCCATTTCACGCCCAGGTCCTGGGCTTGGGCGGCGGCGGCGAGGCCCAGGGCGAGCGAAAGGCCCAGCGCCGAGCGGGAAAGCAAAGAGGCACTGACACTCATTACGAGACACCCCCCTTTTAGGTTTGCGCCTGTTTTCCGCGCCCCATGGCGGGCGGGATAACGACGTTCTGGGGCTTTAACGGGGGCTCGTGACGGTTCGGATACCGATTTACGACAAGTCGGCGACAACTGTTTTTGCGTTCGATGAACAGTGATTTTTCGATGACAGGGCCAGCGACTGCGGTGCGTGGAGAAATCCGCTCACAGACGAACGGCGGGCCCGGCCGCCCAGCTCCACAACCGCAGAAAGCAAAAGGGCGGCCCATCGCTGGGCCGCCCTTCGCCATTCTCGAAGCCTTGCTCCGGCCCCGGAGAACCCGGAGCCGGAAGATCCGGGCCTAGTACTTCACGCGCAGCTCGATCCCGTAGGTGCGGGGCGGGTTGAAGTTGGCGTAGTCGCCGATCGTGCCGCGGTTGGCGGCCGAGATGCGGTAGATGTGCTCTTCGTTAAGCAGGTTACGCGACCACAGCGACAGGCTCGCCGAGGCGGCGCCGTCGGCCATGCTGATGTCGGCCAGGGTCAGGTTGCCGTTGACGATGAAGCTGCTGTCGGTCTTGGCAGCCACGTATTCGGTCCGCGAACCGGTCGCCGAGGTGTCGGCGAATTCGGTCTGGAACGAGTACTGGGCGTCGGCGTAGTTGGCGTCCAGGTGGGCGCGGAAGGTCATCGAACCGACCGGCTTCTTGTAGTCGATATAGGCCGAGGCGGCGTTCGGCGGCGTGTAGACCACGTTGACCGGGAACGGCGTGCCCTGCGGAACCACCGAGTTGCCGGTGAACGGGAACGGCGCGTCCGGCACTTTCACGTCGGTGTAGGCGTACGAGAAGCCGACCACGATGTCGTCGGTGACCTTGGCCGTGATGTCGGCCTCGAAACCGCGGATCTTGGAGGTGCCCGGCGCATTGCGGGTTTCCTCGGTGTGCGCGCCCTGGGTCGGGCTGCCGGGGGTGGTGTCGACGCTGTCGAAGTCGATCTGGGTGCCGGTGCGGTCCATGGCGTAGGCGGCCAGGTTCACGCGCAGACGGTTCTCGAGCAGGTCCATCTTGGCGCCGACTTCGTAGGACTTGACCTTTTCCGGGTCGAAGGCCTGGAAGTTCTGCGAGCGGGCGTTGGCGCCGCCGGCGCGGTAGCCGGTCGAGAACTTGGCGTAGAGGTTGATGTTCTCGGCGGCGTCGTAGGCGACGTTGATCATCGGGTCGAAGCGACCCTTGTCGTAGTCGAACTTGAAGTTCGTGGCCTTGCCGTTGACGATGTAGAGCGTGCCCTCGCGGCTGTCCTTGGTGTAGCGGCCGCCGACCGTCAGGTGCAGGGCGTCCATCGACGGCGGGGTGTAGGTGCCTTGGCCGTAGACCGCGTAGCTCTCGGCGTCGGCTTCCGAGGCGCGGGTGATGAAGCGGGTGCCGCGCTGCCAGCCGGCGGTGCCGGCCGCGTTCTTCGAGGTGCCGTAGGCCGAGCGGATCGTGTAGGCGGTGCCGTCGGCGTTCCACTGGTTGGTGAACGGCGTGGCGGCCGACTCCTTCACGTGTTCCTTGAAGTAGTAGAGACCGCCGACATAGGTGAAGTTGTCACCGAAGTCGCCGACCAGCTGGAACTCCTGGCTGAACTGGCGCTGGTAGAGGTCCGACAGGCTGTAGCGGCCGAAGTTGGCGTTCGGCGCGAAGACATTGCGCGACGCGATGCCCGAGTTGTCCCACTGGTTGGTGGCGACGGCGCGGGCGGCGGTGATCGAGCGCAGCTCGAGGTTCGGCGCGAAGCGGTACTTCAGGTTCGCCATCAGGCCGCCGGTCTCGTCGACGCTGGGCTGCTGGATGGTGCCGATGTCCGAGACCGACTGGCGGTCGGTGTGGACCTTGATCAGCGGCGAGAGCGGGTTGATCGTGCCGGCCGGGGCGCTGGCGGCGGCCAGCAGTTCAGCCTGGGTGCGCACGCGCTTGCCGTAGGGGTTGTAGCTGACCAGCTGGCTGAAGAACGGGGTGTTCTCGTCCTTGGCGTAGTCGAAGGCGACCAGGGCGCTGAACTTGTCGTTCGGCTGGTACAGACCGCTGATGCGGCCGCCCTTGCGGTCGTACTGGTTCCAGCCGGCCTGGCCTTCCAGCGGGTTCTTGGTGGTCGGATCCTGGTGCTGGAGCAGCGCGTCGACCTTCACCGACAGGTTGGCGAACTCCTGGAAGTCCTGGTGCAGCTCGGCGGTGTAGGAGCCGTAGTTGCCGACGCCGGCGGTGACGCGGCCGCCGAACTCGCCCGTGGGGGCCTTGGTGACGATGCTGAGCGCGCCGCCTTCGGTGTTACGGCCAAACAGCGTGCCTTGCGGGCCGCGCAGGACTTCGATGCGCTCCAGGTCGAGAAGGGCGGCGTTCAGGCCCTGCTGGCGGCCCAGATAGACGCCGTCGATGTAGACGCCGACGCCCTGGTCGCGGGCGGTCTGGTTGGCGTCGAACGGCACGATGCCGCGGATGCCGATGGTCAGAGCCGACTGGCGGGCTTCGAAGGTGGCGACGCGCAGCGACGGGATGGCGCCGTCCTGCAGGCTGATCAGGCTTTCGGCGTGGCGGTCGGCCATGGCCGTCGCGCTCAGCACCGAGATGGCGATCGGCGTGTTCTGCAGATTGGTTTCACGCTTGGTGGCGGTGACGACGACGTTGTCCAGCGCGGTGGCGTCATCGGCGGGCGCGGGCGCGGCGGGCGCGACATCGGCGGCGTACGCAACTTGCGCCGTGGCGAGCATGAGGGCGGCGATGGCCGCGCCTTCGAAATACTTACGCATGAATGTGTACCCCTTTTTGGTGGGGCGGGGGATAAAACGCCAGCGATGACGCTTCGGCGACACCAATATGTATGTTTCAAGACGTGATAATTTTACGCCACAGCTGCTACCCGGCGTCGCCTTTCAAGCATAAATCATAGATAACAATGTTCGTTTTTGCCGCCAACAGTCTCGACTGAAACTATTGGTTTAGCGGAAAGATTTCAGCATACGCCGCGAGGCGGCTTCACGAACTTAGAAAGCTCGGAACGAAGCGCGATGTACGAGATCGCGACGACACACATGCTTGCGAATTCTATCGCGCAGATCGCGCCCGGCCTTCCCGCCGCCGCGAGACCACCGCGAGGGGCCAGGCGGCTCCCACGTGACACAAAACCGTCGCCGAAAATTTGAACCGGGCGACCCGGCGCGCCCCTCGAACCGCGGCTACAGCAGCCGCGAGCGGATCGCCTGCGACAGCAGGTCGATCATCGACACCGCCACGACGATGACCAGCACGATGCAGCCGGTCTGGTCGAACTGGAAGGCGTTGATCGAGTCGATGAGGATCTGGCCGATGCCGCCGGCGCCGATCAGCCCCAGGACCGTGGCGGCGCGGGCGCTGCTTTCGAAGCGATAGAGGGCGTAGCTGGTCCACAGCGGAGCCACCTGCGGGATCACGCCCCAGATGATCTCCTGCAGCTTGACCGCGCCGGTGGCGCGCACGCCCTCGACGGGGCCCTTGTCGATCGACTCCACGGCCTCGGCGAACAGCTTGGCCAGCACGCCGCCGGTGTTGAACATGATGGCCATGACGCCGGCGAAGGGCCCCAGCCCCACGGCGGTGATGAAGATCAGGGCGACCACCAGGTCGGGGATCGAGCGGATCAGGTCGAGCAGGCGGCGCACCGGCTGCTGGATCCACCAGGGCGTGATGTTGCGCGCGCCCAGTATGCCCAGCGGCACGGCCACGAGCACGGCCAGCGCCGTGCCCCACAGCGCCATCTGGATCGTCTCCCACATCTTGGCGACGAACAGCGACCAGTCCATCGCCAGGAAGGCGTCCAGATCGGTGAAGGCCGAGAAGAAGCCGCGCGCGAAGTCGCGCATGCGCGCCGATCCCGCGAACAGTTCGGGGAACTTGTCGATCTCGGCTGGCTTGAAGCTGACCACCAGCAGGACGGCGATCCCGCCCCACAGCAGCAGGTCAAAGCCTATGGCCGAAGCCGAACGCTTCGGCGGGGCCGGGATCGGGGTCTCGCTCATCGTCAGTTGGCGGGCAGGCCGGCCTTGGCCTCGGCGGCCAGGCGTTCGGCGCGGACGCCGTCCAGCGCCTTCTGGGCGGCGGCGATCTTGGCGGCGTCGCCGCCCTCCTTGGCCAAGCCGAAGTTCTCCAAGGCCTCCATCTCGCGCACGGTCAGCAGGTGGCTGTCATCGGCCGGCTTGAAGCCGCCGATCGACAGGCGCCGCAGGTTTTCGCGCTGCCTGGCCGCCTCGGGGCTGTCGCCCTGCGCATAGGTCAGGAAGAACTGGCGCAGCTTTTCCTTCACGACCGGATCGAGGTCCTTGCGCCAGATGATCGGGTCTTCCGGCAGGGTCGGCGACTCCCAGATCACCTTGACCTTGTCGGACTGGCCGTCCTTGCGCTCGGCGTTGAGGCGCAGGCTGGTGGAGTTGTTGGTGGCCGCGTCCAGCTTGCCGTTGGCCACGGCGAACAGGTTGGTCTGGTGGTTGCCGGTCAGCACCTGCTTGAAGCAGGTCTCGGGCTTCTTGCCGGCCGGGATGAAGAGGTAGGTCATCGGCGCCAGGGTGCCCGAGGTCGACTTCTTGTCGCCGATGCCGAAGTTCAGCGACTTGTCGCACTTGAGCAGGCTTTCGACCGTCAGCTTGCTGTCCTTGGGCACGATGACCACGGACTTGTAGCCGTCGACGCCCGAGGGGTCGAAGGTGCGGGCGAAGACCTCGCCGTTCGAGCGGCGCACGGCTTCCAGGCCCGACTGGTTGGAGAACCAGCCCAGATCGGTCTGCTTGGCGCCCATGGCCACGATCAGCGACGAATAGTTGGTCGAGAAGAACGGCTTCACCTTGAGGCCGGTCTGCTTTTCCATGTCGGCCAGGATCGGACCCCAGTAGCTTTCCATGTTCTGGGCGGTCTCGGTCGACAGGATCGAGAAGGTCACCGTGTCGGTCGCCTTGGGCGCCTCGGACGGCCCCGAGCAGGCGGCGAGCGCCAGCGCGCTCAGAGCAAGGCCGGCGATCAGGCTGCGGCGGATCATTGCGGGGCTCCTTCCCAGAACACGTCCTCGAATTCCGGGCCGTAGATTTCGATGAGCTTGTCACGGTCCAGCGCGTCGGCGGGGCCGTCATAGACCTTCCGCCCCGCCTTCAGGGCCACGACCCGGTCGCAGTAGCGCAGGGCGTAGTCCACCTGGTGCAGGGTGACGATGACGGTCAGGCCGTCGCTGGCGTTCAGGTCGCGGAGGATCTCCATGACCTTGCGCGCCGACACGGGGTCGAGCGAGGCGACCGGTTCGTCGGCGAGGATGATCTTGGCTTTCTGGACCAAGGCCCGCGCGATGGCGCCGCGCTGCTGCTGGCCGCCCGAGAGCGTGTTGGCGCGCTGGCCGGCATAGTCGGAGATGCCGACGCGGTGCAGGGCCGCCATGGCCGCCTCGCGGGTCTCCCTGGGCCAGGCGCCCAGCAGGCCGCGCACCATCGGGATGCGGCCCAGCGACCCCAGCGCCACGTTGCTGAACAGCGACAGGCGGCCGACGAGATTGAACTGCTGGGCGATGAAGCCGATGCGGATCCGGGCCTTGCGCACCTGGTCCGAAACACGCCCCTTGGCCTGGACGGGACCGCCGAAGGCGCTGATCGCCCCGTCACCGTCATCGATGGTCTGCAGGCCGTCGATCGAGCGCAGCAGGGTCGACTTGCCCGAGCCCGAAGGACCGATGAGCGCGATCATCTCGCCCCGCGCAACGTCGAGCGAAACGGCGTTCAGGGCCTTCCTAGACCCGAAGGTCTTGGATACGGCGCGGATCGAGAGAACTGGGTCCGACGTCATGGTCGGGACGAATCCTTAACGTGGTTTCCGGCGCGGGCAAATCCGTTCCCTGCTTTGCGGCGCACGCGCAACGGATTTGTGACGACCGGTGGATCAATTCGTCTCGGCCCTCGTGTTCAAAAGGGTCTTTACATCCCAGGAAATCGCCCCTATTTCGCACGGCTCCGGCGGACCCGAAGTCCTCTAAAGCGCTGCTAACGCCGGCCTGGGTTTAACTTCCAACAGGGGGTTACGTGCATTGTCCACGTACCACACGCCCCTGGACCTGGTCCGTGAGCGGTCACCGGAACGTCCTGTCGCACTCGTGCGACCGGACGCGGTGTCGGTAGCGGCGCGCTGGTTCCAGTCTGAATTCAAAGGCGACGTTTTCTACGCGGTGAAGGCCAATCCTTCGCCGTGGGTGATCCGCGAGCTGGCTGACGCCGGCGTGCGATCGTTCGACGTCGCGTCCGTAGCCGAGATCGAGCTCGTGGCCGAGCAGGCTCCTGGCTCGCGCATGGCCTTCATGCACCCGGTCAAGAGCCGGCGCGCCATCTCGGCCGCCTATTTCGACCACGGCGTGCGCACCTTCTCGTTCGACACGCACGAGGAGCTGGCCAAGATCATCGACTCGACCGGCCAGGCCAAGGACCTGAACCTGATCGTCCGCATGGGCGTGCAGGCCGAAGGCGCGGCCTACAGCCTGTCGGGCAAGTTCGGCGTCGATCTGCACAACGCCCCGTCCCTGCTGCTGGCGGCCCGCCGCTCGACGCAGGACCTGATGGGCGTGAGCTTCCACGTCGGCAGCCAGTGCATGCGCCCCACCGCCTATCAGGCGGCGATGGCCCAGGCTTCCCGAGCCCTCGTCCGCGCCGGCGTCCTCGCGGACGTCGTCGACGTCGGCGGCGGCTTCCCGTCGATCTATCCGGGCATGGTCCCGCCGGATCTGTCGGAGTACCTGGCCGCCATCGACCGCGGCTTCGCCGAGATGATGGTCCACGAGACCACGCAGCTGTGGTGCGAGCCGGGCCGGGCCCTGTGCGCCGAAGCCTCGTCGCTGCTGGTCAAGGTCGAGCTGAAGAAGGGCGACGCGCTCTATCTGAACGACGGGTCGTACGGCTCGCTGTTCGATGCCGCGCACATGAAGTGGCCCTTCCCGGTGAAGCTGTACCGCAAGAACGGCGAAGTGGTGGAAGAGGGCCTCAAGCCCTTCCGCTTCTACGGCCCGACCTGCGACAGCGTCGACCACATGCCCGGCCCGTTCTGGCTGCCGGAAAGCGTGGACGAAGGCGACTACATCGAGATCGGCATGCTGGGCGCCTATGGCGTGGCGATGTCGACCCGCTTCAACGGCTTTGGCGAGACCGACACCGTCGAGGTGCAGGACGCGCCGATGGCCTCGATGTACGGCCTGGCCAAGCGCTCGATCCCGATGGTCCGCACCGAGGCCGAGGAACGCAAGGTCGTGCGCTTCTCGCGTCCGAAGGGCGCGGCCGGCAAGCGCAAGCGCCGTCGCTGATTTGACGTCTTAGGCGTTTAGTTCTCTCAAACGCCGTGCTGACCCCCTCCGGCCCTCTGGGCCACCTCCCCCAGAGGGGGAGGATCTGGAGCGCCAAGATGCTCCCCTTCTGGGGGAGCTGTCGCGGAGCGACTGAGGGGGCCAGCGCGGCGCAAAACCTGTTTTCCCCCGTCGGTCGCTCCGTCCCGGCGAAGGGTTCCTATCAACGACGGGCGTCCAAAGTCAGGGAAACCGAAGCGATGAACGCTCCCGTTCCGAACAACCAGAAGGCCGAGCTGCTCCAGACCGTGGTCGAGCACGTCGACATCAAGTCGTACGACGCCCGCCCGATCATCGACTCCATGCGCAAGATGTCGTTCAGCTCGCGCGACACCGCCCGCGCCGCCGACATCTTCAACATGGCCCTGGCCGACAAGGGCTGCTCGACCTGGCTGATCCTGGCCGGCTCGACCTCGGCCGGCGGCTGCATGCACGTCTACCGCGACATGGTGAAGAACGGCATGATCGACGCCGTGGTCGCCACCGGCGCCTCGATCGTCGACATGGACTTCTTCGAAGCCCTGGGCTTCAAGCACTACCAGGCCGCCGGCCCGGTCGACGACAACGTCCTGCGCGACAACTACATCGACCGCATCTACGACACCTACATCGACGAAGAAGAACTGCAGGCCTGCGACCACACGATCCTCGAGATCTGCAATCGCCTGGAGCCGCGCGGCTATTCCTCGCGCGAGTTCATCTGGGAGATGGGCAAGTGGCTGTCGGAAGGCAACGCCAAGAAGGAAGGCAGCCTGATCCAGACCGCCTACGAAGAAGGCGTGCCGATCTTCTGTCCGGCCTTCGTCGACAGCTCGGCGGGCTTTGGCCTGGTCAAGCACCAGAAGGAAAAGATCGCCGAGAAGGCGCCCTATCTGATGATCGACGCCGTGGCCGACTTCCGTGAACTGACGGACGTCAAGATCGCGGCCGGCACCACCGGCCTGTTCATGGTCGGCGGCGGCGTGCCCAAGAACTTCGCCCAGGACACCGTCGTCTGCGCCGAAATCCTCGGCGTCGAAGCCGACATGCACAAGTACGCCATCCAGATCACGGTGGCCGACGTGCGCGACGGCGCCTGCTCGTCGTCGACCCTCAAGGAAGCCGCCTCGTGGGGCAAGGTCTCGACCACCTACGAACAGATGGTCTTCGCCGAAGCCACCACCGTGGTGCCGCTGATCGCCAGCGACGCCTACCACCGCAAGGCCTGGGAAGGCCGCGAGAAGCCGCGTTGGAACAAGCTGTTCGGCAAGTAAGCTTGATCGGCGAAGGCTGAGATTGCAGGGTCCCGGGAAGTGATTTCCGGGACCCTTTTTCTATGCGCCTTCCCACCGTCGCCGTCGCCGCGCTCGCCCTGGCGAGCTGCGCCGCCCTGCCCGGCGACGACGACGACCGCTATCTGCACCCGCGCGCCTTCGACGCCCGCGACCACCTGCCGCCGCCGCCCAAGGAAGGCACGCCCGCCGAACGACGCGACCGCGAGATCTTCCGCGCCACCCGTCCGCTGAAGGACGGTCCCCGCTGGTCGCTGGCCCAGGCCGACGCCGACAAGAGCCGGATCCTCGACGGCTACGCCTGCGCCCTGGGGGCCAGCATCACGCCGCAGACCAACCCCAAGCTCCTGGCGATGATGGAGAGGATGCGCGGCGACGTGCGCGCCGCGGTGGCCGGCCCCAAGTTCAAGCACCTGCGTCCCCGCCCCTACCTGTTCGAGGACGCCCCGATCTGCCTGCCCAAGACCGTGGGCCTGGCCGTCTCGCCCGACTATCCGTCCGGCCACTCGACCTGGGGCTGGACCGTCGGCCTGCTGCTGGCCGAGGCGGCCCCCGACCGCGCCCCGGCGATCCTGGCCAGGGCGCAAGGGTTCGGCGAGAGCCGGGTGGTCTGCGGCGTGCACAACATGAGCTCGGTCGAGGCCGGCCGCCGCAACGCCCGCAACCTGCACAAGGCGCTGAAAAGCTCGCGCGCCTTCAAGGCCGACCTGGCGGCGGTGCGGGCCGAAATGACCGCCGTGCGCCAGACCGCCCCCACGCCGGACAAGCTGCGGTGCGAGGCGGAAGCCGCCCTGGTGGCCAAGCCGCTGCTGTAGCTTGCGCGGGACCGTCCGGCCCTCTACCTGTGGCCCATGGCCCACATTG
Source organism: uncultured Caulobacter sp. (assembly GCA_966252285.1). Taxonomy (GTDB): domain Bacteria; phylum Pseudomonadota; class Alphaproteobacteria; order Caulobacterales; family Caulobacteraceae; genus Caulobacter. The sequence continues at coordinate 37,717 of CBINOL010000006.1, read as the reverse complement.
CGTGCGATCACGACCACCACCACCACGGCGTCGCCGGGGACGCGCTCGCCGCCGAACTGGCGGCGGCCGAGACCCGCTGCGCGGCGGCCGAACAGCGCCTGACCGCCCCGCGCCGCCGGGTGCTGGAACTGCTGCTGCAGGCCGGCCAGCCGGTGAAGGCCTACGACCTGATCTCGACCTTCGCGGTCGACGGCCCGCCGGCCAAGCCGCCGACCGTCTATCGCGCGCTCGAGTTCCTGGAAAAGCAGGGCTTCGCCCACCGCATCGAGAGCCTCAACGCCTATGTCGCCTGCCGCCGCGAGGCCGACGGCCACGCCGCCGCGTTCCTGATCTGCGACTGCTGCGGCGCCACTCGCGAGTTCGAGCCGGCGGCCACCGCCGACATCATCGCCGCGGGCCAGGCGGCCGGCTACGCCCTGACCGGCGTGACCATCGAGGCCCACGGCAAGTGCGCCGACTGCAAGGAATAGGCGTCTCGGCTACGCGATTGCGGCTGTGCGCAAAAGCCGTCTAGGCTGGTCTCGACAGAGAGGGTTCCGGCCCCGCCATTCCAGGGATCGACCATGACCAACGCCCCAGCCTCTCTCGGCCAGGAGACTTGGCCCGGCGTCGAGATCTGGCGCGGCGGGGTCAACACCTGGGACTGCGACGAGATGGGGCACATGAACGTGCGCTTCTACGTCGTCCGGGCGATGGAGGGGCTGATGGGCCTCGCCGCCGAGATGGGCCTGCCGCACGCCTTCGCCCCGCACGCCAACGCCACCCTGGTGGTCCGCGAGCATCACATCCGCTTCCTCAAGGAGGCCCACGCCGGCGCGCCCCTGCACATGCTGGGCGGGGTGATCGAGATCGGCGACAGCGAGGCCAGGCTGCTGCAGCTGCTGGTCCACTCGGCCACCGGCGAGCTGGCCGCCACCTTCCAGACCACCGTGGCCCACGTCACGCCGCGCGAGGGCGAGGCCTTTCCCTGGCCGACGATCGTCCGTGAGCGGGCCAAGGGGCTGATGGTCGAGGTTCCCGAGCGCGCCCAGGCCCGCAGCGTCGACCTGTCGCCGGCCGTTCCGCAGGCGTCGCTGGCGCGGGCCGACGACCTTGGCCTCACCCGCATCAGCCTGGGCGCCCTGGGCGCCGGCGAAAGCGACGTCTTCGGACGCATGCGGGCCGAACAGTTCATAGGCCGGGTCTCCGACGGCATCGGCGCCTTCATCGCTCCCCTGCGCGACATCGTGGCCGAGGCGGCCGATCCAGCGCCCGGCCGGGTCGGCGGGGCCGTGCTGGAGTACCGGATCGTCTACCTGGCCTGGCCGCGCCTGGGCGATCGGCTGGAGGTTCGGTCGGGCCTGATCGGCAGCGAGGGCCGCGTCATGCGCTGCGCCCACTGGCTGCTCAATCCCGACACCGGGCAGGCCTGGGGAACCTCGACCGTCAGCGCCATCACCTTCGACCTCGACGCCCGCAAGGCCGTGGCCATCAGCCCGGCGGCGGCGGCGAAGCTGGCGGAACGGTCGGTGGAGGGCCTGGGGCTCTAGCCATACGACATATTGACTCAGTCAACATGTCGAAATATTGACTCCGTCAACATCGGAGTCGCCATGACCAGCCAGCACGATCAGGACGTCGCCACCCTCCGGGCCTTCAATCGGACCTATACGCGCCGACTGGGCCTGCTGGACGCCAATTACGACGGCAGCCCCTTCACGCTGAGCGAAGCCCGCGTGCTGTACGAGCTGGCCACGCGCACCGAGCCGGTGGCCGCCGAGATCGTCCGCGCCCTGGGCCTGGATCCGGCCCAGGTCAGCCGCACGCTCAAGCGCTTCACCGAGCGCGGCCTGGTCACGGCGCGGGAGAACCCGGCCCACGGCCGCCATCTGCTGCTGTCGCTGACCGACGAGGGCCGCGCCGCCTTCGCCACCCTTGAGGCCAACACCAAGGCCAGCGTCGGAACCCTGATCGACGGCCTGCATCCGCTGCGCCGGGCCCGGTTGCTGGCGGCGGCGCGCGACATCAACGCGGTATTTGAAAGCGACGCCCCGCCGGTGGCGACGCTGCGCGGCCTGGAGCCCGGCGACCTGGGCATGGTCGCCGCCCGCCAGGGCGTGATCTACGCCAATGAATACGGCTGGGGTCGCGACCATGAGGCCCTGGTGGCCGAGATCTTGGCGGGCTTCCACCGCACCTTCGATCCGGCCAGGGACGACGCCTGGATCGCCCAGGCCGACGGCCGGATGGTCGGCTCGATCTTCCTGGTCCGTGGCGAGACGCCCGGCGCGGCCAAGCTGCGCCTGCTCTATGTGGAGCCCGACGCCCGCGGCATGGGCGTGGGTGCGAAGCTGGTCGAGGCCTGTGTCGACCGGGCTCGCGCCCTGGGCTACCAGCGGCTGGACCTGTGGACCGTCACGGTCCTGAGCGCCGCCCGGAAGCTCTACCAGCGAGCCGGCTTCCAAGTGGTGGAAGAAACGCCCTGCCGGCGGTTCGGCCAGGACCTGGTCGACCAGATCTGGTCTCTGGATCTGACGGCCGTTTCCCTCACAGCGTCATCCCGGCCGTAGCGCAGCGGAGAGTCGGGACCCAGGCGACGGCGAGGTGTCGGCGACTGCCTGGAAGGATGGTTCAAGCGCCGCGTCCAGTCCCCTGGGTCCCGGGTCTGCGGCGCTACGCGCCTCCGCCCGGGATGACGACGTAAGGACATGGAAGCGTCAACGGCGGCGCTTAAACGCGCGTTCGTCATTTTTGACACATTAGTCGAAAATGGAAACCAGGGCCCAGATACACCAAGACCCGCTGCGGGGGATAAACGCAGCGGGTCTGGCTATTTCTCGATCATTCGATCTAGGCGGGCGTTTCCTCCCCGAAACGCCGAAGAGAGGGGGTTCTCTGTGGACCCGTTTCTCTCTTGCCCAGTCAGAAAACGGCAAAACCGAGATCGTGTCAACGGCAACGATCTAGATTCCATAAGGGGTTCGACGTTTTTTTGACATCAACCCCGTAGTTTGGACGCTTTAGTCAAACTAAGCACCGTTCGGTTCGGTAATTTTTGACATACTTGTCAAATATCAGCCTTTCAGGCGTCCCTTGAGGGCCTCCAGCACCGCCGAGCGGGATTCGAATACGTAGTCGGGACGCGACACGGTGACCGGCTCGACACCCGCCTGGGCCAGGGCCGCGGCGGCGGCGAACAAGTCGCCGGTCGCTAGAAGGGCGCCGTTGGCCCGGCGCGAACCGCCGGCCTCGACGAACGGGGCGACAGCGGCCTGGCCGGCGGCGTCCTGCTCGGCGGGCCAGACCAGGGTGGCCAGGGTGCGCGCGCGGCCCTTGGCCTCGACCACCGACAGCAGGCGGGCCAGGCAGTCCAGCTGCCCCTCCGTCCACGGCGTGACCAGCGAAGCGGTCAGCTGGGCCTGGCTCTTCAGGATGACGCCGTCGGACAGCACCTTCAGGCCGTTGGCGGCCAGGGTGGCGCCGGTGGTGGTGATGTCGACCACCAGTTCGGCCGCGCCGGCGGCCGGCGCCCCCTCGGTGGCGCCGCTGCTCTCGACGATGCGATAGTCGGCGACGCCGTGACGGGCGAAGAAGGCCCGGGTCTGGGTGACGTACTTGGTGGCCACCCGCAGGCGGCGGCCGGTCTTGGCCAGGTGCAGATGCCCGACCTCGTCGATGTCGGCCATGGTGTCGACGTCGAGCCAGCTCTTGGGCGCGGTCACCACCAGGTCGGCGCGGCCAAAGCCCAGGGCCCGCAGCAGCATCACCCGGCTGTCCATGTCGTCGCCGCGCTCGCGCAGCAGGTCCTCGCCGGTGACCCCCAGGTGCAGGTCGCCGCTGTCGAGGCCGGCGGCGATATCGCCCGCCGACAGCAGGCGCACCGACACGCCGGGCAGGCCCGACAGTTCGGCCGAATAGCCGCGCGCGCCGCCGGTCATCTCGACGCGGAAGCCGCACTCGGCCAGCCAGGCCTCGACCTGTTCCTTCAGGCGGCCCTTGGAGGGGATGGCGAAGATCATCGGGGTTTCCGCGGTCATTCGCCGCCTCCGGCATAGGCGCGGGCCGGGCGCACCATGCAGCCCACGGCCCCGGTCTTGGTCTCGCTACCCAGGCGGGCCGGCAGACCGTCGTAGCGGCCGCCGGCGGCGACCGGGCGTTCCTCGCCGAGGGCGGCGCTGCGCACCTCGAACAGGTAGCCGTCGTAGTAGCCGAAGGCGCGCCCGAAGGCGGCGTTCAGGCGGATGCGCTCGATCGGCACGCCGCCGGCGACCATGCCGGCCAGGCGCTTGCGCCAACCTTCGATGGCGGCGTCGAGCGGGCCGCGATTGGGGCCGGCCAGGGCGGCGATGGCGTCCAGCGCGACGCCCGGCGCGTCGCCGACGGCCAGGAAGGCGCGAACCTTGTCGGCCTGCTCGGCCGACAGACGGCCGGCCTTCACCACCTCGGCCTTCTCGACCAGGCGATGGGCGATCTCGGCGGGACGACGACCGCCGACCGGCTCGATGCCGGCCAGGGACCACAGTTCCTGCAGCACGGCGGCGGCCTCGGCTTCCGGCAGACCGGCCAGCAGGGCGGCGATGCGGCTGCGCTCGGTCGAGGCGACGGGGGCGGCCTCGCCCTCGAGCTCGGCCTTCAGCTGGCGCGGGCGCGAGAAGGTGCGCTTGAGCCGCGCGCCCAGCGGCGGGGTCAGGTCCAGGCTGTCTACGAAGGCGGCGAACAAACCAACATCGCCCAGCAGCAGGGTCAGGTCGTCGCGGCCGCCAGCCGCGGCGCCGGCCCAGGCCAGGGCGGCGATCTCGGCGTCGGCGGCGACGGGATCGGCGGCCTCGAAGGCCTCGACGCCGATCTGCAGGAACTCCTCGGCCCGGTCGCTGCCGCGCGGGGCGACGCGGAAGGCCTTGCCTTCATAGAGGTAGCGGCCCGACGCCGCCCCCGAGGACAGGTGCTGGCGGGCGACCGCGACGGTGAAGTCCGGACGCAGGCAGGCCTCGTCGCCGCCGTCGCCGGAGACGACGAACAGCCGCGAGCGCATGGCCTCGCCGGCCAGGTCCAGCAGCAGGCCCAGCGGCTGCAGCACCGGGGCGTCGGTCGGGACCGCCCCGGCGAGAAGGAACGGAGCGCGGATGGCGTCGAGCGCCTCCGCCGGGATGGAACGCTCTAGCCTCAACGGATCAGCCCCCGATGATCTTCTTGACGGCGGCGACCAGGTCGCCACGCGGAATGGTCTGCTGCCCGGGGCGCTCGGCCTTCCAGGCGGCGTTGTCGGCGACGCCCGAGGCCAGCTCACGGCCCAGGTCAAGGTCCTTGATCGTCACCGTGCCGGCGGCGATCTCGTCGCCGCCCAGCATGATGGCGGCCGGCGACAGGCGGCGGTCGGCGTACTTCATCTGCGGACGCATGCCCGAGGTTCCGAGATAAACCTCGGCCGGGATCCCCGCCGCGCGCAGCTGGCCGGCGACGGCGAAGTACTCGCCCATGTGCGCCTGGTCGAAATTGATGATCACGACGGGACCGCGCGCCGCGCTGGCCGGATCGCGACCGGCCGCCCGCAGGGCCGCCGCCAGGCGCGAGACCCCGAACGAGAACCCCGTGGCCGGCACCGGCTGGCCGGTGAAGCGGGCCACCAGGTCGTCATAGCGACCACCGCCGCCGATCGAGCCGAAGGTGACCTTGTTACCCTTCTCGTCGGTGGTGCTGAGCAGCAGCTCGGCCTCGAACACCGCGCCGGTGTAGTATTCCAGGCCGCGCACGATCGACGGATCGATGATCGCCTGGTCGTCGGCGACGCCCAGGCTGGTCAGGGCCGCGTCGATCTTGGCCAGCTCTTCCAGGCCCTCGTCGCCCTCGGCCGAACCGGCGACGACCTTGGCGATGTTGTTGAGCGTCGCGCTGCGACCGCCGACGCCCGCCTGGACGAAGTCGAGCACGGAGTCGATCGCCTTGCCGGCCAGGCCCGCGCCCTTGGTGAAGTCGCCGCTGTCGTCGAGGCGGCCTTCGCCCAGCAGCAGGCGCACGCCGTCGACGCCCAGGCGGTCGAGCTTGTCGACCGCGCGCAGCACGGCCAGCTTCTGGCCTTCGCGGGTGGCGCCGGCCTGGGTGAGCAGGCCGTTGAGGAGCTTGCGGTTGTTGATCTTCAGCACCGCCGCGCCGCGCGGCAGGCCGGCGGCCTCCAGGCCCTCGACGGCCATGGCGATGATCTCGGCGTCGGCCTCGGGACGAGCCGAGCCGACGGTGTCGGCGTCGCACTGGATGAACTGGCGGAAGCGGCCGGGGCCGGGCTTTTCATTGCGCCACACCGGACCAAAGGCGTAGCGGCGGAACGGCTTGGGCAGGGTCTCCCAGTTCTGGGCGGCGAAGCGGGCCAGCGGCGCGGTCAGGTCGTAGCGCAGGGCCATCCACTGGTCGTCGTCGTCCTGCAAAGCAAAGACGCCTTCGTTGGGACGGTCGCTATCGGGCAGGAACTTGCCCAGGGCGTCGGCATATTCGAAGGCCCCGGTGTCGAGCGCCTCAAAGCCGTAGCGCTCGTAGACGGCCGAGACGGCCTCGAGGATCGACTTCTCGGCGCGCAGGTCGCGGGCGCGCTTGTCGGCGAAGCCGCGCGGAGCGCGGGCCTCGGGGCGGAAGTCCTGGTTCTTGGCGTCGTCGGAAGCGTCGGTCATCGTCGGTCCTTAGAGATCTCTAGGCTTCGACGGATGGCGCTTGCACTTAAGCCCCATCCGCTAGGCGGGGCTCTGGCTGGGTCGCTCGGCTTTAGAGCGTGCGGACCCGGCCGATCCCGCGAGGCGAGGTCGGATGGTGGTGGCAGCCATGGTGGTGCGGCGTGCGGGTCATCGCGGCGGCCTATAGCCCAGCCGCCAGGGCTTGTCATCCCACCGGACAACCGACGTCGAAATAAGCGTGCGCGTCGTGGCTGGCGATTTCGATGGTGATCCGGTCCGGATCTTCGAACATCAGGCCGCTATAGCCGCCGCGATAGTCGGAGGCGTAGCGGCCCTCGCCGAGCAGCGGCACGCCCAGGGCGTGCAGGTGGCGCTGCATCATGTCCAGGTCCTCGACCTCGGGCACGACCAGCGCCAGGTGGTGCAGGCCAGGCGCCTTGCGATGATGACCCCGATCGAGGAACCGGTCCTGGGCCTGGGCCAGGACGATCACCAGGTCGGCCTTGTTGGTCAGGCGGCGGTAGCGTCCGGCCTCGCCATCGGCCCCGACAACGCCCAACGGCTCGAGCACGCGCAGATAGAACGTCTCCGATCTGGCCAGATCGGAGACGTTGAGGGCCAGGTGGCTGAACCGCGCAAGCGGCATGGGGTCTCCGGGGGCGCGGGAGCGGCGCGCGTGCGCCGCCCCCCGCTGGGCTCAGTGGATCACGACCTCGCCATGGTGTCGATGGAACAGGGTCAGCACGTCGAAGGACATGACCTTGCCCTTCACGTCGCGGGCGTCGGTCTCGATCACCGCCGACCTCAGATCCTTGATCGTCACATCGGTGACGGTGACGGCCGGGTCGTCGAAGGCGATCCGCACCTTCCCCGGCTCCAGGTCGCAGTCGGCCTGGATCTTCAATTCCACCGTCGAGCCGCGAGCGGTGGCCGTGGCCTGGGGCAGCGGCAGGGGCATGTCCCAGGTTTCGAAGTGCAGGCGCGATGAGATCGGCTCGCCCAGGTCGTTGGACTCCACGAACAGGTAGTCCATGCTGACCATGTTGGCCTTCTGGCCTGCGCTGTAGCACTCCGACGCCGAGAAACCGGCGACCAGCGGCATCTCGTAGTTCAGCAGGGCCGACGGCGGGAAGTAGATGCCGCCCGCCGACGAGTTGCTGGAGAACAGCTGCCCTTCCTCGGTGCTCAGCACCATGATCAGGCCGTGGCCGTCGCTGACGCCGTTGCCGAAGCTGTTGCGGCCGCCCACCGTGCTCGGGAACACCTCGACCGCGACCTTGCGGGTCAGTCCCTTGACCCGGATCGCCTCGACCAAGGCCTTTTCCGCGACCACGTAGTTCACCGCCAAGGCTTCGTCGCGATCGTTGAGGGCCAGGGGCACGTGGAAGCTGCCGCCCTTGTCGACGATCGGCTTGGCGTAGCCGGGCGCCGGCGTGAAGCCCTTCAGGCCCGACAAGTCGATCGGCTCGGGCTTGGAATAGCGGCGGCCGCCGTCGCTGGACCGGATCAGCGCCGGCACGGGCTGGCCGTTCTTCAGGAGATCGACGCGGGCCAGCACCTCGTCGCCGTAGATGGCGAACGACACCCCGCCCAGGGCTCCTTCGCCGACAACCTGCTCCTCGCCCAGCTTGCCGCCCTCGATCCGGCGCAGGTACAGCTTGCCGCTCGCGCGATCCTTGTAGCCCAGCACGCCGAACGGCGGGGCCTTGGTCTGCACGCGGCCGACCGGCACCTGGCTGAAGGCCAGGAACGGGAAGTCGACATCGGCGGCCTTGGTCTTCACGGCCTCACCGTCGAGCCACAGGGTGCGGCGGCCGGGCGGGCCGGCGATCCAGGCCACGCCGGGGTGGCCGCTGAACTTGTCGAGCGCCAGGGCGTAGCGCCAGACGGGCGCGCGGGTCAGGACACGTCGCTCGATACGCTGGCCGGTGTTGCGCTCGACATTCGGGCCCGCGTACTGGCTGAGGATCAGGGCGCCGGCCTCCACCCCCGCCGCCCAGGTGACCCGCCGCATGTCGTCGCGCGTGATGACCACCTGCGGCCCGAGAAGATAGCGGTCGCTGTCGACCTGAGTGGAAAGGGTGCGCTGCTGGTGCACCGCGCCTTCCGGCAGCCAATTGCGGGCGAGAATTTCCCGCGGCGTCGGGCGGCCGTCGAAAATGACGTCCGACAAGCCCTCGGTGGCGGCCAGGGCCGCGGCTCCATAGCCCTCGCCGGCCTTCTTGGATTGCTCACGCCGAGTGATCACGCGCATGGCGTCCTCCCTTTGTTGAAGCTGATTTTCCGATGACGAAAGCGGGTTGTTGCCGAAACTGCGGCGCGCCCCTCAAGGCCTTTCCGGCCCCGACAGCGACACAAGATACTCAACCTAGGATTTTATCAAGCCCGACCTCCGCACGGTGTCGTGATCTTGCCGTCGCCTCCCCGCCCGCATCGACTTGACAGCGCGCATCGGTCAAGCCACATCTCCGACCAACAACAAATTGGCCTGACCAATATGAGGGAGAGGTCCATGCGACGTTCGTTGACGCTTCTGGGCGCCGCCAGCCTGCTGGCCCTGGCCGCCGCGCCGGCCCTGGCCGGCGAGATCCCGTTCAACGACGGCTGGCGCATGGCCACGGGCGAACTGGCGGGCGCCGAAGCGCTCGCCTTCGACGACGCCGCCTGGAAGCCCGTCACCCTGCCCCGCGCCTTCAACGAGGACGAGGCGTTCTCGCGCGACATCCACGAGCACTCGACCGGGATCACCTGGTACCGCAAGCGCTTCGTGCTGCCGGCCGATCAGGGTCCGGCGGTGGGCGGTCGCGCCATTCTCGACTTCGAGGGCGTGCGCCAGGCCGGCGACGTCTACGTCAACGGCGTGCGGGCCGGCGGCCACGAGAACGGCGCCACGGCCTTCGGGGTGGATGCGACCAAGCTTCTGAAACCCGCCCCATTCGTCAACGTCATCGCCGTACGGGTCGACAACGACTGGAAGTACAAGGAGCGCGCCACCGGCAGCGGCTTCCAGTGGAACAACAACAACTTCAATGTGAACTACGGCGGCATCCACCGGGCGGTGCGGCTGCGCCTGACCGGCGACCTGCACCAGACCCTGCCGCTCTATACGAGCCTGGGCACCACCGGCGTCTATGTCTGGGCCGACCAGTTCGACATCAAGGGCCGCAAGGCCACGATCCACGCCGAAAGCCAGGTGAGGAACGACGGCGAAAAGCCCCGCACCTTCGCCTACCGGGTCACGCTGAAGGACGTCGACGGCAAGCCGGCCGGCCAGTTCACCGCTCCCGCCGTGACCATCGCGCCCGGCGAGACCAAGACGGTGTCGGCCAGCCAGCGGCTTTCGGACCTGCACTTCTGGAGCTGGGGCTACGGCTATCTCTACGCGGTGACCACCGAGCTGGTGGAGGACGGCAAGGTCGTCGACAGCGCCCTGACCCGCACCGGCTTCCGCAAGACCGAGTTCAGGAACGGGACCGTCTTCCTCAACGACCGCGCCATCCAGGTGCACGGCTACGCCCAGCGCACCAGCAACGAGTGGCCGGCGCTGGGGACCAACATCCCGCCGTGGATCAGCGACTTCTCCAACGGCCTGATGGTGGAAAGCGGCGGCAACCTGGTGCGCTGGATGCACATCGCCCCGGCCCGCCAGGACGTGGAAAGCTCAGACCGGGTCGGCCTGATGCAGGCGATGCCGGCCGGCGACGCCGAGAGCGACGTGTCCGGCCGCCGCTGGGATCAGCGGGTCGAGGCCATGGCCGACGCCATCGTCGCCTTCCGCAACAACCCGTCGATCATCTTCTACGAAGGCGGCAACGAGAACATCAGCGAGGCGCACATGGCGCAGCTGAAGGCCTTGCGCGACCGGCTGGACCCGCACGGCGGCCGCGCCATCGGCTCGCGCGAAATGCTCGACAGCAAGGTCGCCGAATACGGCGGCGAAATGCTCTACATCAACAAGAGCGCCGGCAAGCCGATGTGGGCCATGGAGTATTCCCGCGACGAGGCCGCGCGGAAGTTCCAGGACGCCTTCACCGCCCCGTTCCACGCCGACAGCCCCAGCTACAACCGCAACCAGGACAGCATGGTCGTCGAGACCGTGCAGCGCTGGAACGACTACTGGGTCGAGCGCCCGGGCGGTGGCGAGCGGGTCAGCGCCGGCGGCGTCAACATCATCTTCTCAGACAGCAACACCCACTTCCGCGGCGACAACAACTATCGCCGCAGCGGCGAGGTGGACGCCATGCGCATCCCGAAGGAGGGCTTCTTCGCCCACCAGGTGATGTGGGACGGCTGGGTCGACGTGGAAAAGCCGCGCGCCCACGTGGTCGGCCACTGGAACTACGCCGCCGGCACGGTGAAGGACGTGCTGGTGGTCTCCAGCGCCGACAGCGTCGAGCTCGTCCTGAACGGCAAGTCGCTGGGCAAGGGCGAAAGGTCGGACGGCTTCCTCTTCACCTTCAAGAACATCGCCTTTGCCCCCGGAACCCTGACGGCGATCGCCCGCGACGCCAAGGGCAAGGAAGTCGCCCGCGACGAACGGGTCACCACCGGTCCCGCCGTCGCCCTGAAGCTGACCCCCCGCACCGGCCCCGGCGGCTGGAAGGCCGACGCGGCCGACATCGCCCTGGTCGACGTCGAGGCGGTGGACGCTGCTGGACGCCGCGTGCCGACGGCGCTGGACATGGTCAGCTTCGACGTCGCCGGTCCGGCCGAATGGCGCGGCGGCATCGCCCAGGGCGACTCCAAGAGCGGGTCCAAGCCGACCGACACCCCCGTCTCGGCCTCGGGCGAGCCGGTGACCAAGGGCCCGGCCGGGGTCGACGCGGTCACCCAGTACGCCGGCTCCAACCGCAAGGACGACAACTACATCCTGGCCAAGGCCCTGCCGGTGGAGGGCGGGATCAACCGCGTGGCCCTGCGCTCGACCCTGGCGGCCGGCAAGGTCACGGTGGTCGCCAAGGCCGAGGGCCTGAAGCCCGCGACCCTGACCCTGGACGCCGCGGCGCCATCCGCCGAGGCCCCGCTCCTGCCCGTCAGCCTGGCGCGCGGTCCCACGCCCTCGACCCCGGCCTTCAAGATCCGGCGCGACACCATCAAGGCCGTGGAGATCACCGCCGGCTCCAACGCCGACAAGGTCTTCGCCAGCGTCGACGACGACGAGGCCAGCCACTGGGCCAGCGACGGCCAGCTGGAGAACGCCTGGATCGAGTACCGCCTTCCCAAGGCCCAACAGGTCGACGAGATCTCGCTGAAGCTGATCGGCTGGCGCATCCGCTCCTATCCGCTGCGGATCACCATGGACGGCAAGGTGGTCTGGGAGGGCGAGGCCCCCAAGAGCCTGGGCTACGTGACCCTGCCCCTGAAGGCCGCCAAGGGCTCGCGCCTGCGCATCGCCCTGACCGGGGCCACGGCCGACCGCGACGCCTTCGGCAAGATCGTCGAGGTCACCGGCGCCAAGGGCGGCTTCGACACCGGCGCCGAGAAGGTCAAGACCGGCGGCGCGCTGAGCATCGTCGAGGCGGAGTTCTACCGGAAACGGTAGGGCTCGCGCCTCAGGTCAGGACGAAGACGCCGTGACGCCGCGCCGCGGCCGCCGCCGTCTCGCGGACGGCTTCCGACGCCGGCAGGATGGCGTCCGTTCGATTCCATCCGCCGATCACGCGCACCGGCGTCGCCACGAAATAGATGTCCATGCTCCTGCGCTCGCGCAGGCTGTCCCGAATGATCCGGGGCAGCCGGCCGCTCGAAGCGGGCATGAACCGAAAGCCGCGACGCTCGCCTTGCCAGACATAGGCGCCTTCGCGCGCGAGCTCCGCGTAGTACGCCTCCAAGCGCCGCTCACCTTCCAGGTAATCGGCCAGCGCACCCTCATGCACCGCGCCGGGGAAGTTCACGTATAGCGCCTCGACATACTCCTCCCGGGACAGCCAATGATCGAAGGCGGAAACCCAGAACGGCAGATCGCCCCACTCGTGGAGAGGCGGCGGCTCCGTCGGCGGCTGGCCGGGCAGGCTGTCGTCGACATGGATCTTCTTGGCCATCAGCGAGGCGAGTTCGGGCGTCATGAACACTCCGGCGACGCGCCTGCCGGACACAACGCCGCCAAGTCGCAATGACCTATATTTCGCGGGGATATTCCGGGGCGAGAGATTAAATCAAGACGCTTTACGCAACGCCCAACATGAACGCCCCGTAATGATGTCGTATATTTAATCCACATTTCAGGCGTTTAATTTGAGAACGTGGGTCGCGCGCGGCAAGACCTTCCCCGGGATTGAGGGGAAAGTTGATGTCGAAGACCGTCTTGTTCGCCACCGCGGCCGCAGCCCTGCTCGCCGCCGGCGCCGCCCATGCCGCCGACGCGCCGCAGGCCGCCCAGGCGCCGGTTCCGACCGGCCCGGTCAGCGAGGCGCCGCTGGACGACGCGACCCAGAAGGGCGTGCTGATCTTCGTGCCGGACTTCTTCACCAGCCTGCGCCCCAACACCGCGCTGGACATGGTCAACCGCCTGCCCGGCTTCGTGCTCAACGACGGCGCCGGCACGCGCGGCTTCGAGGGCGCGGTCGGCAACGTGCTGGTCAACAACAACCGCCCCGCCTCCAAGGCCGAGACCGGCTCGAACGTGCTCTCGCGAACTCCCGCCGCCCAGGTCGAGCGCATCGAACTGATCCGCGGTGGCGCGCCGGGCATCGACATGCAGGGCTATGGCGTGGTGGCCAACGTGATCCTGAAGAAGGGCGCGGTCCGCCAGTCGATCCTGACGCTGAACAGCCAGATCTTCGACGGCGGCCACGACGTCTGGGGCGGCTCCTACCAGTTCACCGCCCGCGACGGCGACAAGAGCTGGGGCGTCACCCTGTCGGACGGCACCAGCAGCAGCGACTCCAACGGCGTGGGCCGCTCGGTGCGGCGCGACGGAAACGGCGTGGTGCTGCGCGACGAGGCCTTCGTGAACGACGGCTGGGGCGGCGGCCGCTCGATCCGTGGAAACTACGCCGGCCCCTTCGCCGGCGGCAAGATCGACGCCACCGCCCGCTACGGCGTCAACGACTGGCAGGACTGGCAGGAACTGACCTCGGCGACCTCCAAGCGCCGCACCGCCTATGAGGAGGACAGCCGCTCGGGCGAACTGGGCCTGACCTACACCCGTCCCCTGGCGCCGCGCTGGAACCTCGAGACCCGGGTGATGCACGAGTTCGAGAAATTCGACAGCGAGGCCACCAGCGACGCCACGCTCAGCGGCGTGGTCAGCCCGCAGGAACTGTTCGGGGCCGAGGGCGACTCCTCGGAATCCATCCTGCGCGCCACCATCCGCCACGAGCGCAAGCCGGGCCTGACCTTCGAGTTCGGCGGCGAGGTCGCCTACAACATGCTCGACGTGAAGCAGGCCTATTCTGTCGGCGGGACGGCCGTTCCCCTGCCCTCGGCCTCGGTCAAGGTCGAGGAGACGCGCGGCGAGGCCTTCCTGAAGACCACCTGGCGGGTGAACCCCAAGCTGACCCTCGAGGGCGGGGTGCGCCTGGAGACCTCGACCATCAGCCAGTCGGGCGACGCCGACCAGGAGAAGAGCTTCTTCTACGCCAAGCCACGCTTCCAGGCGACCTGGACGCCCAAGGCCGACCACCAGCTGCGCTTCCGCTTCGAGCGCGAACTGGGCCAGCTGGACTTCGGCGACTTCGCCGCCTCGGCCGAGTTCGGCGACGGCACGGTCTATGGCGGCAATGTCGACCTGGAGCCGGAGCAACGCTGGATCAGCGAACTGACCTACGAGCGCCGCTTCTGGGGCGAAGGCGTGGTGTCGATCGGCTGGCGCCACGACGAGATCATCGGCGTCATCGACCGCCTGCCCCTGCCCGGCGGCCTGTCGGCGACCGGCAACATCGGCGACGGCACGCTGGACAAGCTGTCGCTGAACATCGTCGTGCCCACCGACAAGCTGGGCGTGAAGGGCGGCCGCCTGACCTTCAAGAACGACTGGAACGAGACCCACGTCACCGACCCGACCGACCACAAGGACCGGCCGATCTCTCAGGTGCGTCCGACCCAGGCCAACATCGGCTTCCAGCAGGACCTGATGCGCGGCCAGGTGCAGTGGGGGATCAACTGGCTGCCGCTGCTGGGTCAGGGCACCTACGACCCCGACCAGACCAACAAGTGGCGCGGCGCGGCCTATTACGAGGCCTTCGCCGAGTACAAGCCGACCAACACCCTGGCCATCCGCGTCCAGCTGAACGTCTGGGACGACTTCGTCGTCACCCGCACGGTCTATGCCGACCGCGTCACCCGGCCGGTGCGCTACCAGGAAGTCCGCGACATCGATCCGCGGACGTTCGTCAGCCTGCGGGTGCGCAAGACGTTCTGATGATCGAAATCCTCCCCCCGAAGGGGGAGGTGGCCCGAAGGGCCGGAGGGGGAAGTCCCTTCAGAGTTCGAAAAAGCCGCCGGAGGAAGCAATCACATCCCCCTCCGTCGGCTTCGCCGACACCTCCCCCTTCAGGGGGAGGATCTTTCCTTACTTCTTCAGCCGCTCGATCAGCGCGGCCGTCGACGGATCGTGCTCGCCCACGGCGCCGGCCTCGAGCTCCGGCAGGATGCGGTTCGCCATCACCTTGCCCAGCTCCACGCCCCACTGGTCGAAGCTGTTGATCCCCCAGATCACGCCCTCGACGAAGGTCTTGTGCTCGTAGAGGGCGATCAGGGCGCCGAAGGTCTGCGGCGTCAGGCGATCCAGCAGCACCAGCGTCGAGGGGCGGTTGCCGGCGAAGGTGCGCTGCGGGGCAAGCGTGGCGATCTCGGCTTCCGACACGCCCTTGGCCTGCAGCTCGGCGACCACATCCTCGGTCGTCCGGCCGACCATGAAGGCTTCGGCCTGGGCCAGCAGGTTCGACAGCAGCTTCTCGTGCATGCCGGCCGGGCCTTCGTCGGACCTGGAAAGACCGATCAGCTCCATCGGGGTGATGTCGGTCCCCTGGTGCATGCACTGGAAGTAGGCGTGCTGGACGTTGGTGCCTTCGTCGCCGAACACCACGGTGGCCGTGCCGCGCGCGGCGGGCTTGCCGTCCGGGCCGACCGACTTGCCGTTGCTCTCCATCTCCAGCTGCTGGAGGAACGAGGCCAGGCGGCGCAGACGGTGCGAGTACGGAACGACCGAGCGGGCGCGGCGGTCGAGGCCATTGCGGTTGAAGATCTGGGCCAGGGCCACCAGCACCGGGGCGTTCTTTTCCAGCGGCGCGGCGGCGAAGTGGGCGTCCATCTCGGCGGCGCCGTCGAGGAAGCCCTGGAACACGTCCCAGCCGGCGGCCACGGCCACCGACAGGCTGACCGCCGACCACAGCGAATAGCGGCCGCCGACCCAGTCCCAGAAGCCGAACACGCGCTCGTCGGCGACACCGAACGCCGAGGTCTTGTCGAGCGCCGTCGACACGGCGGCCAGGTGGGCGTTGGCGCCCTCTTCACCGAGGGCAGCGACCAGCCAGGCGCGGGCGGCGGCGGCGTTGGACATGGTCTCCTGGGTGGTGAAGGTCTTGGAGACCACCACGACCAGGGTTTCTTCCGGGTCCAGATCGGCCGTGGTCAGCAGGAACTCGGCGCCGTCCACGTTGGCCACGAAGCGCAGGTCGATGTCCGGCTTCACCGGACGCAGGGCGTCCCACAGCAGGCGCGGGCCAAGGTCGCTGCCGCCGATGCCGATGTGCAGGATCGCCTTGAACGGCTTGCCGGTGGCGCCCTTGATCGCGCCCGACCGCACGGCCTCGGAGAAGGCCTTCATCCGGCTACGGACGGCCTCGACCTCGGCCATCACCGGAACGCCCTGGGCCTTGATGTCGGCATCGGCCTTGGCGCGCAGAGCGACGTGCAGCACGGCCCGGCCTTCGGAGCTGTTGATCGCCTCGCCGCCCAGCATGCGGGCGCGGGCGGCCTCGACGCCGGCGGCGTGGGCGAGATCGAGCGCGGCTTCCAGGCCGGCCTCGTCCCAGGCCTGCTTGGAGAGGTCCAGATGCAGGCCGGCGACGTCGAGGGTCAGGGTTTCCAGACGCTGGGGCTCGCTGTCGAAGAACTCGACGATGCGCTTCTCCCCGGCGGCCTTGGCGGCGGTTTCCAGGCGGATCCAGGCGGCGTCGAGATCGGACACGGGCAGCTCCATGTATGTGGTAAAACGGCGTTTACGGGCCCGGGCTTACCAAAGGTCCGTCTCGGCGTCATGAAGACCAATGACGTTTTTCGACCGGAGTAGCCGATGTCCTGCGACGCGATCGCTTTTTCCGCCATGCTGTGGCTGGCGTCGACCGGTTCGGCGGCGCCGGTGAACCAGGCCCCCGCGGTCGTCCAGCCCGGCCAGGCCCCGCCTTCCGTGGCCGGCGAGCCGCTGTTCGCCGACATCGTCAAGCGCGCCGGCGCCCTGAAGACCCGCGTCGAAGGCTATCGCGAGGCCCTGCCCAAGGACCCCGCCGCGCCGGCCGTGGCCCTGCCGGGCTTTGCCGCCTTCAAGGCCGAGATCGAGGCCCTGTCGGCGCTGGACATGAAGGGCCACGTGACGCTGAAGGAGCGCGGCGCGGTCGACGACCTGAAATGCATCCTGCGCGGCATCAGCCAGGATCTGCCCGAGAAGCTGACGGCGATGGCCGACGCCAAGACCGTCAAGACCCAGGACCAGGCCCTGCGCGACATGGTCTACCTGCTGAACGACAACGTCGAGGTCATCACCGCCCCGCCGCAGCCGGCGGCTTGAGGGCCGCCTACGGTCCAAGGCCCGTCATCCCGGCCGCAGCGAAGCGGAGAGCCGGGACCCAGGGGCCGCCGCATTGCGTCGGCAGCCGCCCGGGAGGCTGAACTTGAAGCCGCGCCCAGTCTCCTGGGTCCCGGATAAGCGCTGCGCGCTTTCCGGGATGACGAGAAAGGGAACGGGAGAGGTTCTATTCCTACGCGTCCTTGTACTTCACCGCGCAGCCATAGGGCTGGCTGGCGGGTACGGCCACCTTGCGGCCGGCCTTGAGGTCGGAGAGCGCGGCGGCGACGTAGTTCTTGGCCGTGGCGATGTCCTCGGGCTTGCTGGACGGCTTGTCGTCGATGGCGCCCTGGTAGACCAGCTGGCCGGCCGGATCGATGACGTACATGTGCGGGGTGGTCTTGGCCTTGTAGGCGGTGGCGACCACGCCCTCGGGATCGAGCAGCAGGGTCGTGGGCTTGGCGCCCTTGGCGCTCATCCAAGTCTTGGCCTGGGCGCCGTCGGCGAAATAGCCCTGCTTGCCGGGGGCCGACGAGGCGACGCTGAGCCACACGACGCCGTCGGCGGTGGCGGCCTGCTGCAGGCCCTGCATGTTGCCCGAGTAGTGCTTCTTCACATACGGGCAGCCCTCGTTGACCCATTCGAGCACGACGGTCTTGCCCTTGAACTCGGCCAGCGAGCGGGTCTTGCCGTCGATGTCCTTGGCGGTGAAGGCCGGGGCCGGGGCGGCGAGCGCCAGGCTGGGCGCGAGCACGACCAGCGGGGCGCTGGCGACGATCAGGCGACGGGTGATCATGGGAACCTCCAGAAGCGGGATGGCCGGTGTTGCGAGACACTCTCACGGATCGCCCCTCGGTGGAACAGCGCAGCGCCCATGCAATCCTTTGTCGCGAACGGCAAAGCTTCACCACAAGGCTTGATCCGCCGCATTTCGGCCGCCAGAAGACGGCATCGCTTCGCCGCTTTCCTCCCGCCCCGCACGATCATGACGCTTCGCTCCAAGCTTTCGCTCGCCGCCGCCGTTACTCTGGGCCTAGCCGTGGCCGGCTGCACGACGACCAAGGAGACGACCGTCTTCGTGCCGGTGGTGGCCCCCACCCCGCCCAGCTCGCTGACCCCGCAGCCGGTGATGCTGTTCAACCAGTCCAAGGAGGGCCGCAAGCTCTTCACCCTGGAGGCGGAGTTCCCCTACTGCGACGTCGAGACCGGCAAGGTCATCGTCGTGCCGCGCTGGTACGTCACCGACTTCGCCAGCGTGCCCTGGTACGGCCAGGGCTTCGTCGATCCGCAGGGCCCGACCGCCCGCGCCGCCATCGTCCACGACTGGCTGTACGCCATCGGCGAGAAGGACAAGCGGGCCGAGGCCGACGCCATCTTCCTGCGGGCGATGCTGAAGTACGGGGTCAAGCCGTTCCAGGCCAACATCGCCTACCAGGCGGTGAAGACCGGCGGCGAGAAGGGCTATGGCCTGCCGGGCGACTGGCGGTTCATCGATCCGCGCCGCCAGAACATCGCCCAGCCCCCGCCCTTCGCTAAGCCGAAGACCGGCGCCGTGCGGATCATGCCGCGCTGCCAGGGCTTCGAGGCCCTGATCCAGACCGGCTGGCGGGCCTAC
Source organism: uncultured Caulobacter sp. (assembly GCA_966252285.1). Classification (GTDB taxonomy): domain Bacteria; phylum Pseudomonadota; class Alphaproteobacteria; order Caulobacterales; family Caulobacteraceae; genus Caulobacter. The sequence goes on along the minus strand of CBINOL010000006.1, from coordinate 18,738 downwards.
CCCCTGCCCAAGCCCGTCGTCGTCGCCCCGCCGCCGGTGACCACCACCCGCACGCCGATGGACGGCGTGAAGGAACGCCTGCCCTGGGGCGGCCGGAAGCAGAAGTGAGGCTGCCCGGCCCAATGAACCCTCTCTCAAAGAGAGAGGGCGTTACCTCTTGGCCGCCTTTTCCACCGCCTCGATCACGAGGCCCTCGGTCAGGAGCTGGGGCAGGATGACCGGCGCGCCGGCGCCCTTGGGATAGACGAGATAGAGCGGCACGCCCGCGCGGCCGTGCTCGGCGAGGGCCGCGGCGATCGTCGCGTCGCGCTTGGTCCAGTCGGCCTTGAGCAGGACGGCGTTCTGGGCCTTGAAGGCGTCGGCCAGGCGCGGGCCGGCCAGGGCCGTCTTCTCGTTGACCTTGCAGGTCACGCACCAATCGGCGGTGAAGTCGACCATCACCACCTTGCCCTCGGCCTGCAGCGCGGCGACGCGCTCGGGGCTCCAGGGTTCGGCGACGAGGCCGGGACCGGCCGCCTCGGCGGTCTGCGGACCGGCGGCGGGAACCGGAGCCTTCAGGGCGCCGATCGTCAGGAGAACGCCGCCGGCCAGGCCGACGAGGGCGAAGCCGAAGGCGACCAGCGGGGTCTTGCCGGCGAACCGGCGGGTCTCGCCCAGGCCATAGGCCCAGGCGGCGAAGGCCACCAGCACGGCGGCGGCCAGCAGCAGGGCCAGGGCGACGCCCCCGGCCTGCTGGCTGAACACCCAGACCAGCCATGCGGCCGCGCCGTACATCGGGAAGGCCAGGGCGTGCTTGAGCACGTCCATCCAGGCGCCGGGCTTGGGCAGCTTCTTCAAGAGGCCCGGCGCGAAGGCCAGGATCACGAACGGCGCGGCGAAGCCGATCGCCAGGGCCAGGAACACCAGCAGGGCGAAGGCCAGCGGCTGGGTAAGCGCAAAGCCGAGCGCGCCGGCCATGAACGGCGCGGTGCAGGGGGCGGCGACGATCACCGCCAGGGCCCCGGTCAGGAAGGCGCCGGCCAGGCCAGAGCCGGCCGAGACGCCGCCCGCCGCGCCCTGGACAGCGGCGCCGACCTCGAACACGCCCGACAGGTTCAGCGCCACCAGCAGCATCAGCAGCGACAGCACGGCGACCACCGCCGGCGACTGCAGCTGGAAGCCCCAGCCCACCGCCTCGCCGCCGGCGCGCACGGCGATAAGCAGCCCGGCGAGCGCCAGGAAGGTGGCCACCACCCCGACCAGGAACGCCAGGCCCTGGGCGCGGGTCTTGCCGGCGTCATGGGCGTGGGCGGCGAGGCTCGCGGCCTTCATCGACAGCACCGGGAAGACGCAGGGCATCAGGTTGAGGATCAGGCCGCCGAGAAAGGCGAACAGCAGGGCCACCGGCAGGCCGCCGGCCAGGCCCGAGGCGGCGGCGTCACCGCCTCCGGCTGCTTGCGAGCCGCCGGTCGAACCGGCGCCGGCCGCGGGAAGCGAGCCTAGCCCTACAGACCCCGCAGGGGTCTCGCCGGGCGTGGCGGTGATCTCGTAGGCGCCGCCCTTCAGGGCCAGCACGCCCGACAGCTCGGTCGGGGCCTCGGTCGCCTCGGGGCCAAAGTCGAAGCCGGCGGTCAGCGACAGGGTCAGCCCCTCGGCCCCACGCTCGATCGCCTGAGGCGCGGCGTGGTCGATGGCCTTGCCCGAATAGGGGAAGAAATAGGCGTCGGCGAAGTCGGCGCCCTTCAGGGACGCGCCGACGACCGACAGCTTGATCGTCTCGCCGTCCTTCTTCCAGGTGGCCTTCAGCCCGGTGGGCTTGGGGGCGGCGGCCAGCACCTGGGTAACCGTCTCGCCCCACTTGGGGTCGGGCTTGGCCGGGCCGGCGACGACAGGCAGCGACAGGGTCACCACCGCGTCCTCGGGCACGCAGATCTCCTCGCAGACCAGGAAGGCGGCGGCCGCCTGCAGGGTCGCGGTCTGGCCCGGCTTGGCCGAGGCCGGCACGGTGATCGGCACCGGCAGCAGCACCTCGCCGCTGTAGGCGTAGTCCTGCAGCGGGCCCACGCGCACGCGTTCCGGCGTCGGCCAGACAATGTCGCCGGCTGTCCAGCCCGCGGGCAGGGTCCAGACGATCTTGGTGGCGTCGCCGGCGTCGCCGGGATTGCGCCAGTAGGTGTGCCAGTGGGGCTGGATCTTCTGGCGCAGGGCCACGAACACCGTCGAGCCGGGCACGGCCGCGGCCTCCTGCGAAACCAGCTCGACCTCGATGTGGCCGGTCTTGACCACCTCGGCGCTCGCCGGTGAAGCGGCGGCGGCGAGAACGGCCAGCGGGGCCAGGACGGCGGCGAACAACCTGCGCAACAGCATCGGCGACCTTGCAAAGAAACTTCGCGATGACACATGGCCCGTGCGCGCGCTCTCGACAACCTTCAAGGCGCCGTGGTCAGGTCGCTGGTCCGCTTCGACGGGCGCATCGACAGGAGAACACGCGTGCCGGCTTCGTTCGACGACATCCAGATCGGTCAGGTGGTCACCCTGGGCGCGACGGTGGTGGACGAGAAGGCGCTGGACGTCTTCATCGCCGCCTTCCAGCCCGGCTGGGACCCGTCGCTGGGCGCGCCCGACGCCATGGTCTTCGCGATCTGGACCCGGCTGGACAGCGAGGCCAGCGCCGACTGGCCCCAGACCAAGCGCGTCGGCGTCGACGCCCTGCGCTGGCTGCGCAACCCGCCCGCCGGCGAACTGCTGCGCGGCCGCATGACGGTGATGGGCAAGGACCCGGTCGGCGAGGGCAAGGGCATCGTCATCGCCCAGCAGGACCTGCTCGACGAGGCCGGACGGTTGGTCTTCTCGTGCCTGACGCGGAGCATCTTCGCCCGTTGAGGCCATGCTTACTTCACCAGTAGGAGCGTACCCATGATCAAGGCGCTGATCGCCGGCGGACTGGCCCTTGCCTTGACCAGCGCCGGCCCCGCCCTGACCCAGGACGACGAAATCGATCCCAAGACCGTGGACCTGGCCAGGCTGATCGCCTGCGAGACCTATGACGTGCCGACCTACAACTCGGTCGCCTTCTGGCTCGCGGGGACCGAGGGGGCCGAGGCGCGCAGGCACTTCGGCCTGACCGAGGTGAAGTCACCCAACTTCATGCTCAAGCAGTATCGCCTGGCCCGGCCGATCGAGGTGTTCGGACGGACGACCAGCCTGATCGCCTTCAACAGTTCGGGCCCGATGGCGGTGCTCGACGAAGCTGACCCGCACCCGCTGACCGCCCAGCTCAAGATCGAGCCGGCGATCGACGTGCCGGCCAAGTTCATGGGCGAGCGGACCATCGCCGAAAAGACCGAGACCGCCGACGGCCTGACCACCCAGACGCGGATCACCCTGAACGTCTCGACCGTGAGCACGCACCCGGGCAAGACGCTGGCCGGGTGCAGCTACAAGATCGAGGTGATGTAAGGCCTCAGGCCGCTGTCGGGGTCGCGGTTTCGCGGGCCAGCAGCACGTGCACGGCGTCGGCCGAACGGGCCTGACGCAGTTGCTCGCGCAGTTCGGGCTGGCGCAGCATGCGCGAGACGCGGGCCAGGGCCCGCAGGTGCTGGGTGTTGGCCTCGGGCGGGGCGAACAGGGCCAGGAACAGGTCGACCGGCTTGTCGTCCAGCGCGTCGAAGGCGACGGGGGTCTCCAGGCGCACGAACACGGCCCGCACGCGGTCCAGCCCCGGCACCCGGGCATGCGGCAGGGCGACGCCCTGGCCGACGCCGGTGGAACCGGCGGCTTCACGCTCGATCAGCCCGTCGAGGGCGATGTCGGAATCGAAGCCGAGCACGCGGCCGGCGAAGTCGGCGATAACGCCGAGAACCTGGCGCTTGTCCTTGGCGCTGACGCGCAGGGTAACCGCCCCGTGGTCCAGAAGATCGCCGATAGTCATGGACTTCAACTAGCTCGCTCTATACCGGCCGCCGAAAGCTCGGCCGCCGCGGTCCCGAAACGCGCCGGGACCGCTTAGGCTCCAGCTAGCTCAAGGTCGAGCCGTTTCCGTTCAGCGGCTTGGTGCGCTCTGGGTCGATCCAGCCGATATTTCCGTCCGGCCGGCGGTAGACCACCGACAATCCGCCGTGGGCGGCGTTCCTAAACACGATTGCCTGGGACTCGGTCAAGTCCAGTTCCATGACAGCCATGGAAACGGTCATCGTCTTCAGCGAGGCCTGGGTCTCGGCGATCACCATGGCCGACGGGGCGCCGGCGGGGTGGTCCTCCTCGATCGACCAGTCCTCGTCCTCGTGCTCGTCCTCGGGAGCCCGCAGCACGTAGAAGGCCGCGTTCTCGGCCTGCTTGGCGGTGGCCGCCTCGGTGTGGCTCTTGAGACGGCGCTTGTAGCGCCTTATGCGCGTCTCGATCTTGGCCAGGGCCTGGTCGAACGCCATGTGGGCGTCGCCGCCAGAGCCGTGGCTCAGGAGCTGCTGGCCCGAAGCCAGCTTTACCGAACAATCGACACGGAAGGCATAGCCCTCCTTGCTGATCACGACGTCGGCGTCACCGCCTCGGTCGAAATACTTGCCGATGCTCAGGGCGATTTCGTCGGCGACTCGCGCTCGCAGAGCCTCACCAACGTCGACATGCTTGCCGGAGATTTGGACTTGCATGCCCTATCAACGCGCCGGTCCGGGGGCGGTGTCAAGCGGGAGGAAAACGGCCTCAGAAGAGTCCCGAAAAGACCCCGATCAGCCTCTTGACGGCGGCGGTCACGACACCAGCGCTGAGAAACAGCAGGGCGGCGCTGGCGGTCGCCATCAGGTAGCCGAGCAGGGCCAAAAGGCCGTCGCGCTGCAGCAAGGCCAGAGCCAGAACGGCCACGGTCGCGCCAGGCGCAAGGTTTCCAAGGGGAATCGGCAGCACCAGCACCAGGGCCAGCAGCGTGCAGATCACCCCGATGAACCGCTCGCCGCCGGCCGCGAACATGAAGCCGAGCCTTGGCCGCGTCACCACCTCGAGGCGGCGCAGAACCGGCGTGATGCGCCGAAAAAGGCCCCTTAGGTCGTCGCGCTTAAGGGGTTTTTCCAGCACGCCGCGCGGCAGCCAGGGCGCGTTGGCGCCCCAAGCGATCTGCGGCGCCAGCAGCAGAATCGGCAACGACAGCAGAGTCGAGGAGCCGGGCGGCAGCGGCAGGCAGTTGAGCAGACCGAACACCAGCAGCGTGGCCCCGAAGGCGCGGCTGTCGAAGGCTTCGAGCATCTGGGCGACGGTCAGCACCGGCCGCGGGTCCTCGCCGAACCCTTCGATCACGTCTGACAGCTTCTCGTCGCTCATTCCCGGCCCTGTTTCGCAAGGCAGGTATAACGCAGGACGGGCGCAAATCGCTTGCGCGAAAACGTCGCTATTCGACGCAGCGCAGGAGCAGCTACACGCTTTCCTTGATCAGGCGGCGACGCTCGACCGACGAGGGAATGCGCATGGCCTCGCGGTACTTGGCCACCGTGCGACGGGCGATGTCGACGCCGGCCGCCTTCAGGATCTCGACGATGCGGTCGTCGGAATGGACGTCGCTCTCGGCCTTCTCGGCGTCGACCAGGCCCTTGATCTTGTGACGGACGCTGGCGGCCGAGTGGGCCTCGCCGCCTTCCGACGACTGGATGGCCGAGGTGAAGAAGAACTTCAGCTCGAACACGCCGCGCGGGGTGGCCACGTACTTGTTGGAGGTGACCCGGCTGACCGTGCTCTCGTGCATGCCGATGGCGTCGGCGACGGTCTTCAGGTTCAGCGGGCGCAGGTGCTCGACGCCGTAGGCCAGGAAGCCGTCCTGCTGGCGCACGATCTCGCTGGCCACCTTGAGGATGGTCTTGGCCCGCTGGTCGAGGCTTTTGACCAGCCAATTGGCGCTGGCGAAGCTGTCGGAGACGAAAGTCTTTTCCTGATCGCTGCGCGCGCCCTTGGAGACGCGGGCGTGGTAGCGCTGGTCGACCAGCACGCGCGGCAGGGTGTCGGTGTTCAGCTCCACGTGCCACATGCCGCCCAGGCCTTCGCGCACGTGCACGTCGGGCACCAGGGTCTGGGGCGGATCGCTGTGGAAGGCCGCGCCCGGACGGGGGGTGAGGCCGCGGACCTCGGCGATCATCTCGCGCAGGTCCTCATCGTCGACGCCGCAGATCTTGCGCAGGGCGGCCAGGTCGCGGCGCGCCAGAAGGTCGAGATTGTCGAGCAGGGCGGCGATGGCCGGGTCGTAGCGGTTGACGTCGCGCAGCTGCAGTTCCAGGCACTCGCGCACGTCGCGGGCGGCCACGCCGCAGGGCTCGAAGCCCTGGACGACCTTCAGCACGCGCTCGACGCGTTCCTGTTCGCAGCCCAGACGCTGGGCGATCTCAAGCAGATCGGCGCGCAGGTAGCCGGCGGCGTCGACGGCATCGATCAGGATGGCGGCGATAGCCTCGTCGGACGGCGACAGGCCGGCCAGCAGCAGTTGGGCGTTCAGATGCTCGGAGAGGGTCTCGGGACGGTTCAGGGCGCCTTCGAAATTGTCGTCGCCCTCGAAGCTGCCGCCGCCGCCGGCGCGCGACCAGTCGATCTGGCCGCCGGCGTGCTCGGCGCCGAAGCCCTCGCCGTCGCCCGTGGCGCGCTCGCCGGGGCTGACATCGTCGCCGGGCGTGTCCATCTCGCGGTTGGCCGAAGCGTCGGAGACGCTTTCCATGCCCTGGTTCTCGACGGCGCGCTCAGGCTCGCCCTCGCGCTCGACCTCACGGTCGCTGTCGTCGCGCTGCAGCAGCGGATTACGTTCGAGCTCGGCCTCGACGAAGGCTTCCAGCTCGATGTTCGACAGCTGCAGAAGCTTGATCGCCTGCTGCAGTTGCGGAGTGATGACAAGGCCTTGGCCCTGCCGGATATCGAGTCTGGGGCTGAGCGCCAACGCGCCCTCCTGGCAAATCGAACGGAAGTTACGATCGCCATTGAAAGGCCGGTCTGGTTAACGGGGCGCGAACGCTTGCAAATATCGGGCCGGTGCGACCATCCGTCCGCGAAAAAAGAAAAAGGCCTTGCACAGCAAGGCCTTTCTCGAGGTCGATGCGGCCGCTGGCCGCGCCGCAATCTGGTCCGAACCGTTTAAGACCGGTCGGCGAAGCTGTCGCCCAGGTAAACCCGGCGCACTTCGGGGTTGTCGACGATCTCTTTCGGAGAGCCCTCGAACAGCACCTCGCCGGCGGCGATGATCGACGCCCGGTCGACCATGTCCAGCGTCTCGCGGACGTTGTGGTCGGTGATCAGGATGCCGATGCCGCGGTTCTTGAGATAGTTCACGACCTCGCGGATGTCGGAGATGGCCAGCGGGTCGATACCGGCGAACGGCTCGTCGAGCAGCATGAACGAAGGTTCGCTGGCCAGGGCGCGCGCGATTTCCACGCGACGACGCTCGCCGCCCGACAGGGCCACGGCCGGCGACTTGCGGATGTGGGTGATCCGCAGCTCTTCCAGGATGCTGGTCACCGTCTCGCGCGCCACGCGCTGGTTCTTCTGGCGCATCTCGACCACGGCCATGACGTTCTGCTCGACCGTCATGCCACGGAAGATCGAGGCTTCCTGCGGCAGGTAGCCGACGCCCAGGCGGGCGCGCTGGAACATCGGCTGGGCCGTGATGTCCTCGCCGTCGAGATAGATCGAGCCGTAGTCGGCGGCGATCAGCCCCGTGACCATGTAGAAGGTGGTGGTCTTGCCGGCGCCGTTGGGACCCAGCAGGCCGACCACCTCGCCGCGCTTGAGGCGCAGCGAGACGTTCTTGACGACGGGCCGGTCGCCGAAGGTCTTGCCGACGCCGTCGACATAGAGACCGTCCTCGGTCGATCCGCCGCCCAGGGAGAGGAACTGCATCTGGGGTCTCAGGGCTTGCCGGCGGCGGGCTTGTTGGCGTCGTCGGTGGTGCTGGGATAGACCACGGCGCGCACACGGTTCTTCTTGCCCGCGCCCTTGACGCTGGATTCCATCCGCACGTCGTTGGTCTTGGTGTTGACCACCATGCGGTCGCCGCGGGCCACGTCCTGCCCCTGGATGGCGATGACGTTGCCGGTCACGACGATGGTGTTGGAGGCGTAGTCGTAGGTCGCCCGGTCGCCGCGCACGGTCTGCTTGGGCGTGACGTAGAACACCTCGCCCTCGGCCTCGACCCGGTCGACGTTGCCGCAGCCGCTGCCGTCGCCGCTCTTGGCCTTCTTCTGATTGTAGAGGGTCATCTTCGCGGCGCGCAGGCGCGAGGTCTCCTGCAGCACCTCGACGGCGCCCCGGAAGATCGTCTTGCACTGGCTGGAGATGGTCTCCTGCTCGTCGGCCGAGATGTCGACCGGCGCGCTGGAGCTGTTCTGCGCCAAGGCCGGAGCGGCCGAAAGCCCGCCAAGCAGGCTCGCGGCGATAGCGGCCGCCATTGCTCGTTTCATCGACCTCGCCCTCATCTGTCGCATCGTCCTCTAGTTCCCGTCGCCGTCGACGCGGTCCAGGCGCGTTTTCACGCCGCCCCGGAAAACGATGCGGTCGCCCTTGTCATATACGGAATAAGCGTTGGATTTCACCTGTCCTGTGGGGCCTTCGCCCTGCAGCAGGGTTTCGCCGGTGATCACGCCGGTCTTGGTGTCGACGAAAGCCTCGTCCGACGCGAAGCGATAACCGCCCCCGTCGTCCATGCGCACGTCGCCGCGCAGCACCAGCTTGAGGGTGTCCTCGCGATAGACGCCGTTCTTGGAGGTGACCCGCGTCGGCTTGGGCTCGTCGGTGCCCAGCGTCAGGGTCGGGTCGTCCAGCAGCACGCGCTTGAGGTCGGCATCGTCGCGGATCGCCGAGCGGGCGGTGATCAGGAAGGCCCGGCCTTCGCTGGACTGGCCGTAGAAGCGCGGGTTGAGCATGCGGATCTGGGCCTGGGGCCGTTCGGGCGCGCGCTCGGCCGCGGTCACCGTGCGCCAGACCACCTGGCCGGCGGACGCGCCGATCAGGGCGAGAATGGCCACGGGCAGCAGCAGGCGCGCGCCGCGGACCAGGCGCGAACGACGGCGCCAGCGCCGCAGATCGCGCTTGAAGCCCCCTCTCATCGCCACGTCCGCCACGGCTCGTCTCCCTTAAGCGTGCGCGAAGATGTCGACGTCTTCCCAGCCAGCCAGGTCGAGCGCGGCGCGGTGGGGCAGATAGTCGAAGGCGGCCTGGGCCAGGGCCATGCGGCCCTCGCGCACCAGCATGGCGTTCAAACGCTCGCGCAGGCCATGCAGATGCAGCACGTCCGAGGCGGCGTAGGCCACCTGCTCGGGGCTGAGCGAATCAGCGCCCCAGTCGGAGCTCTGCTGGGCCTTGGACAGCTCCACGCCCATCAGCTCGCGCGTCACGTCCTTGAGGCCGTGACGGTCGGTATAGGTGCGGGCGAGCTTGGAGGCGATCTTCGTGCAGTACACGGGGGCCGTCATGACGCCCAGATGCAGCAGGAACATGGCGATGTCGAAGCGGCCGAAATGGAAAAGCTTCAGCACGGCCGGATCGGCCAGCAGCTTTTTCAGGTTCGGCGCGTGATAGGTCGAGCGATCCAGACGCACCACGTGGGCGTCGCCGTCGCCGGACGACAGCTGCACGACGCACAGCGGATCGCGGCCGAGGCGCAGGCCCATGGTTTCCGAATCGATGGCGATCGCGGTCGCCCCGGCGAACACGCCGTCGGGCAGATCGCCTTCATGAACAAAGCTGGCCAAGTGTCTTTCGTCTCCACGCGTCGGCGTCGTCGCGACCGGCGCCGCTCCGACGTCTTATAGTGGAGCGTCGGCGATGCACGCCAGATGAACGGAGTATCTATTGTAAGGAAAGCTTGGCGCCACCGCCTCGTCGCATGCTTGCGAGAGGGGTGGTGCCCAGGAGAGGACTCGAACCTCCACGACCTTTCGGTCACTGGCACCTGAAGCCAGCGCGTCTACCAATTCCGCCACCTGGGCCCGCGGCGCAACCCGTTGGGCCGCTGCGAGGGCCGGACGTTTATGCAATGGTTCTGGCGGCGTCAATCGCATTTCTCACTTTTCTTGCGAACATCCCCAGGCTCGTCTAATTCCCCCCTCATCGCAGCGACGAGGAATGAAGATGCAGGGTCTGGTCACGGTGTTCGGCGGCTCGGGCTTCGTAGGAAGCCAGGTGGTGCGCGCCCTCGCCAAGTCGGGCTATCGCGTACGCGTGGCCGTGCGTCAGCCCAATCTGGCCTATCGCATGCGCATGCTGGGCGATGTCGGCCAGATCGAGGTGATCCAGGCCAACGTCCGTAACGAAGCCTCGGTGGCCCGCGCCCTCGAAGGCGCCGAAGCGGCCGTCAACCTGGTGGGCGTGCTGTGGGAAAGCGGCCGCCAGCAGTTCCAGAGCCTGCACGCCATGGGCGCCAAGACCGTGGCCGAACAGGCCGCCGCCGCCGGCGTCAAGCGCCTGGTGCAGGTCTCGGCCATCGGCGCCGACGCCGATTCGGCCGCCAAGTACGCCCGCACCAAGGCCGAGGGCGAAGCCGCCGTCCGCGCCGCCTTCCCGACCGCCACCATCGTGCGCCCGTCGGTGGTGTTCGGCCAGGAAGACAAGTTCTTCAACAAGTTCGGCCAGCTGGCCGCCAGCGCCCCGGCCCTGCCGCTGGTCGGCGGCGGCGCCACCAAGTTCCAGCCGGTGTTCGTCGGCGACGTCGCCGCGGCCATCGCCAAGATCCTGGCCACGCCGGGCGCCGAAGGCCAGACCTACGAACTGGGCGGCCCGGCCGTCTATTCGTTCAAGGAACTGCTCGAGCTCGTCCTGACCGAGACCGGCCGCGCCCGCGTCCTGGCGCCCCTGCCCTGGCCGATCGCCGGCCTGGTGGGCAAGCTGGGCGACATCCAGGCTTCGATCCTGCCGCTGGCCCCGCCGCTGACCACCGACCAGGTCGCCCTGCTGAAGGCCGGCGACAACGTCGTCGCGCCGGGCGCCAAGGGCCTGGCCGACCTCGGCATCGCCCCGACCGCCGTCGAGGCCGTCGTGCCGTCCTACCTCTACCGCTACCGCAAGGGCGGCCAGTACGCCCCCACCCCGGCCGGCGCGTTCTAAGACGGAAAAGCCTTCTCCCCTTGCGGGAGAAGGTGTCGCCGTCAGGCGACGGATGAGGGGTCGAAAGACGCAAAACGCCGCGACTGGCCTCTCGGCTGGTCGCGGCGTTTCCGTTTGAGAGACCCCTCACCCGACCTCGCTCCGCGAGGCCACCCTCTCCCGCCGGGGGAGAGGGAACAAATCGATCAGCGCGGGATGTAGAGCAGCGCCAGGCCGACGACGCCGACGGCGATCCGCCAGTAGGCGAACGGCGCAAAACCGTGGCGGGTGATGAAGTTGAGCACCGTCTTGACCACGAACACGCCCGAGATCAGCGCGGCGACGAAGCCCAGGCCGATCATGCCCATGTCCTTGGTGCTGAGCTGGTCGATGTTCTTGTAGAGGTCGTAGGCGAAGGCGCCGGCCATGGTCGGCATCGCCAGGAAGAAGCTGAACTCGGCGGCCGAGCGCTTGTCGCACTTCAGCAGCAGAGCGCCGGCGATGGTCGCGCCCGAGCGCGAGACGCCGGGCACCAGGGCCAGGCACTGGAAGAGACCGATGATGAAGGCCGTCTTCAGCGGATAGTCGGCGACGTCGGTGTGCTTGGGCTCGAACTTCATGCGGTCGAGGCCCAGCAGGATGAAACCGCCGACGATCAGGGTGGTGCAGACCAGGGCCGGGCTCTCGTAGAGCACGGTCTTGATGAAGTCGTGGGCCAGCACGCCGATGAACACCGCCGGCAGGAAGGCCAGCAGGATGCCGATCACGAACCGGCGCGAGCCGGGATTGGTCGGCAGGGTCGTCAGAAGGCCCCACAGACGCCCGACATAGACGCTGACGATCGCCAGGATCGCGCCCAGCTGGATCAGCACCTGGAAAGTGTTGCCCGGGCTGTGGAAGCCCAGGAAGTGGCCGACCAGCAGCAGGTGGCCGGTAGACGAGACGGGAATGAACTCGGTCAGGCCCTCGATCAGGCCCAGCACGATCGCGATCAGCCAATCCGGCATGTCATTCCCTTGTGTAACAGGCCCTTACGGGCAGAAACGGGCGTGCGCCCGACACGGTAAAGAAAGGGTTTATCCAAAAAGTAGACCAATTTAGGGCATAACTGCGAGTCGCTCGCAATGGCCCTGACGGCATCACGGATATATTCGTCTAATAATTTTACCACCGCATTCTTATTGCCCTGAAGAGTCCGTATGAGGCCCTCGCAAGCAAATTTTTCCCCGGCAACGGGGGCGAGGGAAGGCGCATGGCCGAGCGCATGTTGAAATTCACGACCGTCGCGCGTCGCACGCCTGAAAAGCGGGCGGCCGAAGAGCGTAACGGCGACTTTCACGAGATCTACGCCGACTTCATCGACGCGAAAGCCAACGAGCAGGCTTCGCGCTGCTCGCAGTGCGGCGTGCCCTACTGCCAAACCCACTGCCCGCTGCACAACAACATCCCCGACTGGCTGCGGATGACCGCCGAAGGCCGGCTGGAGGAAGCCTACGCCCTGTCGCAGGCCACCAACTCGATGCCGGAAGTCTGCGGCCGCATCTGCCCGCAGGACCGCCTCTGCGAAGGCAACTGCGTCATAGAGCAGTCGGGTCACGGCACCGTGACGATCGGCTCGGTCGAACGCTACCTGACCGACAAGGCCTGGGAGATGGGCTGGGTGAAGCCGCTCGTCGCCGCCGCCGACCGCGGCCAGTCGGTCGGGATCGTCGGCGCGGGACCCGCCGGCCTGGCCGCCGCCGAAAAGCTGCGCGAGCAGGGCTACGCCGTCACCGTCTACGACCGCCACGACCGCGCCGGCGGCCTGCTGATCTACGGCATCCCCGGCTTCAAGCTGGAGAAGGACGTCGTCGAGCGCCGCACCCAGCGCCTGGCCGACGGCGGCGTCGAATTCAAGCTGGGCTTCGAGGTCGGCAAGGACGCCACCCTGGAAGACCTGCGCGCCAAGCACGACGCGGTGCTGATCGCCGTCGGCGTCTACGCCGCCCGCGACCTGGCCGTGCCCGGCGGCGGTGACAAGGGCGTGGTGCCCGCGCTCGACTACCTGATCGCCTCCAACAAGAAGACCCTGGGCGACGACGTCCCGGCCTATGACAGCGGCGAGCTGAACGCGTCCGGCAAGGACGTGGTCGTGGTCGGCGGCGGCGACACCGCCATGGACTGCGTGCGCACGGCCATCCGCCAGGGCGCGACCTCGGTCACCTGCCTCTATCGCCGCGACAAGGCCAACATGCCCGGCTCGCTGCGCGAAGTGGCCAACGCCGAGGAAGAAGGCGTCACCTTCGAATGGCTGGCCGCCCCGCGCGCCCTGTCGGGCGACGCCAACGCCGTCACCGGCGTGAAGGCCATCCGCATGCGCCTGGGCGCCCCCGACGCCTCGGGCCGCCGCAGCCCCGAAGAGATCCCCGGCGGCGACTTCGACCGTCCGGCCCAGCTGGTGGTCAAGGCTCTGGGCTTCGAGCCCGAGAACCTGCCGCAGGCCTGGTCGGCCCCGGACCTCAAGACCACCCGCTGGGGCACGGTCAAGGCCGACGTCCGCAACCAGATGACCAATCTCGACGGCGTGTTCGCCGCCGGCGACATCGTTCGCGGCGCCTCGCTGGTGGTGTGGGCGATCAAGGACGGCCGCGACGCCGCCGACGCCATGCACCGCTACCTGAAGGCCAAGGCCGGCGCTCCCGCGCTGATCGCGGCGGAATAAGAGAAGAGAGATCAGACCCATGAGCCAGATCGACCTCTATCTGAAGAACCGCCAGGCCCTGATCGACGGCCACGCCTACGATCCGACCACCGAGCGCGACGCCTGCGGCGTGGGCCTGGTCTGCGCCATCGACGGCCAGCCGCGCCGCGAAGTCGTCGAACTGGCGATCAAGGCCCTCAAGGCCCTGTGGCACCGCGGCGCGGTGGACGCCGACGGCAAGACCGGCGACGGCGCCGGCGTGCTGGTCTCGGTCCCGCAGGACTTCTTCATCGACCAGGTGCGCCGCACCGGCCACGCCCTGCGTCCCGGCCCGATCGGCGTCGGCCAGGTGTTCCTGCCGCGCACCGACCTGGGCGCCCAGGAAGCCTGCCGCACGATCGTGGAAGCGGAAGCCCTGCGCTTCGGCTTCTACATCTATGGCTGGCGCCAGGTGCCGGTCGACACATCGGTGATCGGCGAGAAGGCCAACGCCACGCGTCCGGAAATCGAGCAGATCATGCTGGCCCCGCCGGCCGGCCTGGAAGGCGAGGCGCTGGAACGCGCCCTGTTCCTGTGCCGCAAGCGCATCGAAAAGCGCGTGCACGCCCAGAACATCAGCGACTTCTACATCTGCTCGTTCTCGGCCCGCTCGCTGATCTACAAGGGCATGTTCCTGGCCGAGTCGATCGACGAGTTCTATCCGGACCTGAAGGACGAGCGCTTCGCCGCCGCCGTGGCGATCTTCCACCAGCGCTACTCGACCAACACCTTCCCGCAGTGGCGCCTGGCCCAGCCCTTCCGGATGCTCGCCCACAACGGCGAGATCAACACGATCAAGGGCAACATCAACTGGATGAAGTCCCACGAAATCAAGATGGCGGCCGACGCCTTCGGTGAGTTCGGGGACGACGTGAAGCCGGTGATCCAGCCGGGCGGTTCGGACAGCGCGAGCCTGGACAACACCTTCGAGGTGCTGGTCCGCGCCGGCCGCGACGCGCCGATGGCCAAGGCCCTGCTCGTGCCCGAGGCGTCCAACCCCAACATGAGCGACGAGCACAAGGCGCTCTATTCCTACTGCAACGCCGTGATGGAGCCGTGGGACGGTCCGGCCGCCCTGTGCGCCACCGACGGCCGCTGGGTCGTGGCCGGCAAGGACCGCTCGGGCCTGCGCCCGCTGCGCGTGGCCTATACCGACGACGGCCTGGTGATCATGGGCTCGGAAGCGGGCATGTGCGGCGTCGAGGAAAGCCGCATCACCCGCAAGCTGGCCATCGCGCCGGGCCGGATGATCGCCATCGACCTGGGCGAGGGCAAGCTCTACGGCGAGGACGAGATCGTCGACGAACTGGCCGGCCGCCACCCCTATACCGAGTGGCTGGGCAACATGGTCGATCTCGAAAAGGAGATCGCGCCTGGTCCGGAACCGCGCAGCTACGGCCGCGAGGAACTGACCCGCCGCCAGGCCGCCGCCGGCTACAGCCTCGAAGACCTGGAAATGATCCTCGCCCCGATGGTCGAGGACGGCAAGGAAGCCGTCGGCTCGATGGGCGACGACACGCCGCTGGCGGTGCTGTCGGAGAAGTACCGGCCGCTGTCGCACTACTTCCGCCAGAACTTCAGCCAGGTGACCAACCCGCCGATCGACCCCCTGCGGGAGACCGGCGTCATGAGCCTGAAGACCCGCTTCAAGAACCTGGGCAACATCCTGGCCCAGGACGCGGCGCAGGCGGACGTCTACGTGCTGGAAAGCCCCGTGCTGACCACCGGCATGTACATCCGCATCCGCGAGCTGCTGGGTGAGAAGAACGTCGCGGTCATCGACTGCACCATGCCTCTGCCGGCCGCCGAGGCCCGGGCCGGCGACGCCCTGCGCGCCAACCTCGACCGCATCCGCGCCGAGGCCGAGGACGCGGTGCTGCGCGGCTGCGGCGCCATCGTCCTGACCGACGAGGCCAGCGACGAAGGCCGCGTCGGCCTGCCGATGATCCTGGCCACCGGCGGCGTGCACGCCCACCTCGTGGCCAAGGGCCTGCGCTCCTACGTCTCGCTGGTCGTCCGCTCGGCCGAGTGCCTGGACACGCACTACTTCGCGGTTCTGGTCGGCGTCGGCGCCACGGCGGTCAACGCCTACCTGGCGCAGGAAAGCTTCCAGGACCGCCTGGAACGCGGCCTGGCCGGCGACAAGACGCTGCGCGACGTGTGCCTGAACTTCAAGGGCGCCATCGAGGGCGGCCTGCTGAAGATCATCTCCAAGATGGGCATCAGCGTCATCAGCTCGTACCGCGGCGGCTACAACTTCGAAGCCGTCGGCCTGTCGCGCGCCCTGGCCGCCGAGTTCTTCCCCGGCATGCCCTCGCGCATCTCGGGCATTGGCCTGGCGGGCATCGAGAGCAAGACGGTCGAGCTGCACCGCAAGGCCTGGGAGCTGTCGGCGGTGACCCTGCCGGTCGGCGGCCTCTACAAGTCGCGCCGCTCGGGCGAGGCCCACGCCTTCGAGGCGCGCCTCATGCACACCCTGCAGAGCGCCTGCGACAGCGGCGACTACGAGCTCTATCGCCGCTGGTCCTCGGGCCTGCGCACGCAAAAACCGATCCAGCTGCGCGACCTGCTCGACTGGCGCTCGGACCGCAACCCGATCTCGACCGACGACGTCGAGAGCGTCAACGAGATCCGCAAGCGCTTCGTCACGCCGGGCATGAGCCTGGGCGCCCTGAGCCCTGAGGCCCACGGCGCGCTGAACATCGCCATGAACCGCATCGGCGCCCGCTCGGTCTCGGGCGAAGGCGGCGAGGACAGCGCGCGCTACAAGCCGCTGCCCAACGGCGACAACCCCAACAGCGCCATCAAGCAGGTCGCTTCGGGCCGCTTTGGCGTCACCGCCGAATACCTGAACCAGTGCGTCGAGCTGGAGATCAAGGTCGCCCAGGGCGCCAAGCCCGGTGAAGGCGGGCAACTTCCTGGCTTCAAGGTGACCGAGATGATCGCCCGCCTGCGTCACTCGACGCCGGGCGTGATGCTGATCAGCCCGCCGCCGCACCACGACATCTACTCGATCGAAGACCTGGCCCAGCTCATCTACGACCTGAAGCAGATCAACCCGATCGCCCGGGTCACGGTGAAGCTGGTCGCGGCCACCGGCATCGGCGCCATTGCTGCAGGGGTCGCCAAGGCCAAGGCCGACGTGATCCTGGTCGCCGGCGGCGTCGGCGGCACGGGCGCCTCGCCCCAGACCTCGGTGAAGTACGCCGGTGGTCCGTGGGAGATGGGCCTGTCGGAAGCCAACCAGGTGCTGACGCTCAACAACCTGCGCCACTCGGTGGTTCTGCGGGCCGACGGCGGCATGCGCACCGGTCGCGACGTGGTCATCGCCGCGATGATGGGCGCCGAGGAGTTCGGCATCGGCACCGCTTCGCTGGTGGCGATGGGCTGCATCATGGTGCGCCAGTGCCACTCCAACACCTGCCCCGTGGGCGTCTGCACCCAGGACGAGGCGCTGCGCGCCAAGTTCACCGGCACGCCGGACAAGGTCGTCAACCTCTTCACCTTCGTGGCCGAGGAAGTACGCGAGATCCTGGCGGGCCTGGGCTTCAAGTCCTTGCAGGAAATCGTCGGCCGCACCGACCTGCTCGCGCAGGTTTCGCGCGGCGGCGAGCACCTCGACGACCTCGACCTGAACCCGTTGCTGGTTCGCGCCGATCCCGGCCAGAACAAGCCGTACAACACGGTCGAGGGCCGCAACGCGGTGCCGGACACGCTGGACGCCCAGATCGTCCGCGACGCCGCCCCGCTGCTGGAGCGCGGCGAAAAGATGCAGCTGACCTACACGGTCCGCAGCACGGCGCGCACCATCGGCACCCGCACCTCGAGCCACATCGTCCGCAAGTTCGGCATGAAGGGCCTGCCGGCCGGTCACCTGACCGTCCAGCTCAAGGGTTCGGCCGGCCAGAGCCTGGGCGCCTTCGCGGTGCAGGGGCTGCGCATCGAGCTGACCGGCGAAGCCAACGACTATGTCGGCAAGGGCCTGTCGGGCGCGACGATCACCATCAAGCCGCCGCGCGGCCTGGCGGCGTCGGAGACCAACACCCTGATCGGCAACACCGTGCTGTTCGGGGCCACCTCAGGCCGCCTGTTCGCGGCCGGCCAGGCCGGCGAGCGCTTCGCCGTCCGCAACTCGGGCGCCACCACGGTGGTCGAGGGCTGCGGCGCCAACGGCTGCGAATACATGACCGGCGGCCAGGTGGTGATCCTGGGCCCGACGGGCGGCAACTTCGGCGCGGGCATGACCGGCGGCATGGCCTTCGTGCTCGACCAGCACGACCGCTTCTCGGCCAACTACAATCCCGAGAGCATCCTCGTGCAGCGCCTGGCCTCGCCCTACTGGGAAGGCGTGCTGCGCTCGCTGATCGCCGAGCACGCCCGCGAGACGGACTCGGCCTTCGCCGAAAGCCTGCTGCGCGACTGGGACCGCGCCCGCGACCTCTTCTGGCAGGTCTGCCCGAAGGAAATGATCAGCCGCCTGCCCCAGCCGCTGGCGGCCGAGGAAGCGGTTCACGAGCGGGCCTGAGGGCTCGCCCGCAACGAGATCCGTCGCCTTCTTCCGGGGCGACGGCCGCGCGGCGCGCCTCCCAGCCCGCCGCACGACGAGGGGAGCGCTCCGGCCCGAGCGCTCCCCTTTGTTGTGTCTGGACGCTTGCCCCGCGCCTCGCCGAGATGCTGATCTGCCCGCAGTCGATTTCCAGCGTCGGGGATGTTCCAGTGAGCTTCGAGACCAAGACCGCCGCCCCGTCGCGACGTGGACTGATGGCCGGCGGCGCGGCGCTGCTCGGCCTGGCGGCGATGACCGGCGAAGCCTCGGCCCTGACCGCCCGCCCCCGCATGCGGGTGATCCTCGACAACGACTTCTCGGGCGATCCCGACGGCCTGTTCCAGCTGGCCCACCACCTGGCCTCGCCTTCGGTGGAGATCCCGCTGATCGTCGGCTCGCACATCCACGTGAACGACTTCCTCGACGGCTCGACCACCCAGGCCGCGTCGATCTGGCC
>CBINOL010000005.1:0-89835 GCA_966252285.1 uncultured Caulobacter sp. | reverse complement strand
CAAAGGCCTCACACCCTGGCAGCGTGCGAACAACCTTCTTGGAAACGACAGCTAGCTCGCGGAGCGTGCAAGATCCCCGCACCGGCAACAATCGCTATCTAGGGCTGATTCGCGCACCAAGGCGCTGGCTTCCCGAGCCTCATCCCGTCGAGCTTGCGAACCAGGGCTCGCCCTTCCTCTCGAAGGAAACCTCCAGCGCCGTGACCTGGTAGGGCGCGCAATTTATCGCCTTGGCGTCATCGGGGTTGAAGAGCACAATGTTGAAGCCGTCCTCGCCAAACTGACTTTTGTAGACGATGGCGTCATAACCGGCGTCGCGGAAGAGCTCCGCCAGGATTTGAGTAGGGACGTAGTCGGCCGCGTCGTCCGAAAGCGTGACCGGCTGCGAAAAGGCGTTGTCGATATCGATCCAGACCGCCCTCTCGACGCGCTCACGATCCAACGGCTCCTCACCGAAGAGATGCTTGAAGCCCACCTCGCTGAACGACGAGCGGCCGTGCCCCTTGGACAGGTCCAGAGCTTTGAGCGGCCTGGCGACCTGGAACTGCGCGACCGACATCCAGGCCCCGACCCAAGGCCGCACTTCGGAAATGACTGTCCGCGCGGTCGTGCCCAGATAGAGCACCGGGATTCCCGCCGGATTGGCGCGTCCCTCCGTGGCCTGATTGACTCGCGGCGTCATGCGCTCTCGGCCGTAGCCCCAGGGCTCGTCATCGATCTCGTTGCCCTCGTTGTCGGTGAAGGGATGCCAGTCGACACCACGCTGGGCGCGATAGAAGATCCTGTTCTGGGCCAGTTCGACGTCTCGATCGTGGATGGTCGCGCGCACGGTGGCGAGAAAGGCGGCCTCCTCGTCGGTCCAGACAAAGCGCCGATTGTGACGCACGCTGCGCGCGAACCGGTCGTAACTGCGCCAAGACGCGAACGTGCCTGTCGTGGGATCGTCCCGATCCATAGCGCTACTCTCGTCAAGCTCTTCGATAAGCTGGACCATAGTTGCGATTCCCCCGATCAGCCATTTCGAGGACCTCGTGGACGCTGACCTTCCGCAAGTAGTGGACCTCGCGCTGGTGCGCCTGGATCAACGACGCGCGGCGATCGACCGCCTGTTCGAGGAGCCGTGGATCCTCCTCTACTGCTTCCGCGACGAGGAAGCCTGGTTCAGCGCCCTGCTCGACGATAAGGCCGCGCCCAGGGCGCTGGAGAAGCTCGGCTGGGACTTGCATCTTGAAGACATCGGCCCCTCCATAGTCACCCGGGGCGCGGGCCAGGCCCCGCGCTATGAGCGCTTCGCACGCAGCGGCGTCGAGCCCCTGGTCCTGGTGCGCTACCCCAACAGCGGCCCGCCCCTCATCGAGATGGCGGAGGACTTTCGGCTGTTCCTCAACCTCTTCCCCGATATCGACGGCAACCTCTATCGCACCACCACAAGCGGCGACCGCGAAACGGTGGTCAAGATTTCGGCCGACGAGGTGAAGGTGAGCAAGGTGTCGATGCTGCGCTACCTGCAGGCGCGTAGAATGCATCTGGCCGTCTTTTTCGATCACGTCGTCCATTTCACCGAGCTGGCCGACAACCCCCTCCCCGAACACGAGCATGAGCTTGACGTAATCCTGAACGACCGCGCCTGGTCGTTCGTCGCCAACGATGACACCGGCGAGCTGATCTCACGCCTGATGGGCAAGCGCCTTCTGGCCCCGCCCTCACGGAGCGAACCCTTGGACCGGGAAGCGGAAGAGCGCCATGTCGACTTCATCATCGGATACGACGACCTGGGTCGGCCACGCGAGCACACCGCTGATCCGCACAAGCTCTCCGACTTCTTTGGTAAGAACCCCGGCGCCCCGAACTATCTGACGCCCGTGCATTTCCGACGCGACGTGCTGGACCGCTATTTTCACAATCCGGGCCGCTACTCGGTCGCCGATGGACTCGTGCGCCAGGGCGATCAGTGGCTACTGAGAACGGACAACGACCACACCGATCGCGTCATCGTCTTCCTCGGCGACCTGGGCCGTGACCTGCCCTATACTGAACAGTTGCACTGGCGCGCCCACAATGTCGCCCCCGATGGCGATCTCAGTGCCACAGCGATCGCCCGCAGCTTCGACGCCCGCCCCGCCGATGGCGAGCAGCTTGACCACCGCTTCAAGGCCGCCTATGGGCGCCTCGCCGAGGCTTGGCCGCAGCACCACGGCTGGCCGCTGTTTCGCCCCCTGGCGCCGGCCGACCAGCACCTGCTGACCCGGCTTCACGTGCCCAGCGGCGACAACCCCGCAGAACTGGACGCCCAGATCCTCGGCCTGGCCAAGATCCTCGTCGACTCCCTGAACGATCCGGCGCTCGACGCGGCCCTGGCGTCTCCGGTCGCCGACGAACGCAGCCTGGCCAAACTCGAGAGGTTTCTGCGGAAGCTCGGCTATCAGGAGACCGATCGAGACCTGGCGGTGTTGCGCAGCATCCAGAGCCTGCGGTCATCGGGCGTGGCCCACACCCGTGGTTCGACCTATGATAAGAGCCTCAAGCGGTTAGGCTTGGGCGGCCAACCGGCGCCGGTGATCGTTGCGCGCCTGATGAGCGGCGCTGTGCTCATGCTGGAAACCTTGCTGTGGGACGCATCTCAGGCAGGCGCGGACACTTGAAGACCCGCGATGCGCCGTGCGTAGCTGGCTAGGACCAGTGCGGCGAGCGCCGTCTGACGCGCATCCACACCGGTGCATCCCTACAAAAGCGCGCCAAGGTCCAGTTCAGTCGAAGCTTCGCTAATAGCTCGTTACCGCTGTCTCCACCGGCTTAGCCGCAGGACCGAGGTGATCGGGTTTGAGCTGGACTATCGCTATCACTCAACCAACAACTACTTCGGTAGCGGCACGGCCCGTAAAGCGAAGGAGATCGGCCCTGAAGGAAAAGCTGACGCGGATCATGGGACCGATGGCTGGTGTTCTTGGCGCGATCTGGTTTGTGATCAATTTGATCGCCCCAGATCTTATCCTCCCCAGAGTCCCGATCTCGATGAAGACGACCATCGCTGCCGCAGCAGGCTTCGCGGGCTTAGCGGTATGGGTGTGGATCGGCTGGACGGCTTTGCTACGCCGCTGGCCCAGGCCATGGCTGCCCCAACCGCCCTGGCGGACCAGAGACTGGATCGATCAAAGTCCAACCCTCTCGATCCTCCTTGCGCCTGTTGAGATCACCAACGGGTTAGTCGTGGTCGAAGGCGCCAAGGCGAGCCTGATCCTTCACCGCGACTTTTCCCGCACTCCGAAGAGCGCCCGCATCCTGTTTGCAGGATCACGGCTCGATCTTACCCAAATTCGTGGCGAACGAACTCTTCGCTGGACCTTTGCTCCCGAGGAAGCCGGCGGCTTCCTGGCCGAACCCGTAGCACCAGGATCTCGCGACAATGTCCTGATCGTCTTTCTTGGTATGGGCTTTCCGATGCGACAGGCCGACCTAGTTGATGTCATGCGGCCGTTCGAACTGGCCTTGTCTAACGTCGAGGCCGTCTTGGGCGAACACCAACCACTGAAAGGGGTCCTGCCGACGGCGCGCTGGTCATGGCCAGGCCTACCGGTCGGTCAGCCAATCAGCTTCCCGCCGGAACACCCTTCGCTATAGCGTTTCCGGCCTAGGCTAAATCAATCAACTCCATGGCGGCAAAACGTATGACCGATTCGTTCGCAGACCCGCCAACCTGGCTACCTGCGAGCGGACCTTCCCAACGGAAGCGATGTCAGCTTTCCCCCTCCCGATCCAACATCACCTCGGCGCGCAACAACCGTCCCTCGGCGAGCCGCCGCCCGAGCCGCTCGATGAACGCCGCGTAGCGCTCCTGCCCCTTGGCGCTGGCGGCCCGATCCTCGGCGACCGACATCGCCGGCGTCACCTTCAGCCAGGTCCGGATGAAAAGCCCCAAGGCCTCGGTGGCGATCGTGAGGTCACGTTCATGACGATCGAGCTGCCGCGAGAGCCGATCAAGACGCCGAATCCACACCGCGTCGGCCGCCTCGGCCGAGTCCGGCGACAGATAGGACTCGATCGCCGCACGCGCGACCTCCGACTTGCCGCGGCCGGTTCGCTCGCACAGCGCGTCGAGCTTGCGGATGGTCTCGGGCGGCAAGAAGACCTTGGTGGCGATCTTCATGCGTCACCTCCAAGCGGGATGCCATCGTCGGGATCCATAGCCGCCTGACGGGCGACGCCCGCCAGGCGCCGCTGCAACTGCGCGCCTTGAGCAGTTTCATCGCCGTCGGTTTCCGCATCAGGAAGCTCAGGCTCCTTGGCTGGAGCGGGTCTCTGCGACCCGAGACCAGGCAACTCGGGCTCGCGCTTGAGCCCGCCCTCGTCCGCCGCCTCAGCAGGGCACGGACTCTTTGGATTCGAAAGGTCCACAACCGCCGTCCATTCGGACACGACGGCCGAGCGGAAGCGCGCATAGTGGGCCGCCAGCGGCCGCACGCGGGCGGCAAGCTGTGCGTCGGTGTAGTAGCGGATCTTTCGCGCCCTGATCGGCGGCGAGCCCGCAACGAAGATGAGTTCCTCCTGCGGTGAAAGCTGCATGACCTCGCCGGGCGTGAGCAGAGCACGCGCCGTCTCCTGGCGCGAGACCATGATGTGGCCAAGCCAGGGCGAGAGCCTGTTGCCGGCATAGTTCCGCATCGCCCTCATTTCCGTGGCAGTGCCGAGCATGTCGCTGATCCGCCGCGCGGTCCTTTCGTCATTGGTCGCGAAAGCCACCCGCACATGACAGTTGTCGAGGATCGCGTTGTTGGGTCCGTAGGCCTTCTCGACCTGGTTGAGGGACTGGGCGATCAAGAACGAGCGGATGCCGTATCCAGCTATCACCGGCAGCGACGTCTCGAAGAAGTCCAACCGTCCAAGGGCCGGGAACTCGTCCAGCATCAGCAGCAGCCGCCGCCGATCAGCAGCAGCCTCGAGCCCTTCGGTCAGGCGCCGGCCGATCTGGTTCAACAGCAGCCGGATCAGCGGCTTGGTCCGGCTGATATCGGAGGGCGGCACGATCAGATAGAGGCTGACGGGCTTGTCGGCCCCCACCAAGTCGGCGATGCGCCAGTCGCACCTAGAGGTGACCGCCGCGACAATCGGGTCTCGATAGAGACCAAGGAAGCTCATCGCCGTCGACAGCACGCCGCTGCGCTCGTTGTCGCTCTTGTTCAGTAGCTCCCGGGCGGCGCTCGCCACTACCGGGTGAACCTGATCTTCGAGGTGCCGGGTCGACATCATCACCCGCAGCGTCGCCTCGATCGTCCGGCTCGGGTCGGAGAGGAAGTTGGCCACGCCTGCCAAGGTCTTGTCGGCCTCGGCATAGAGCACGTGAAGGATCGTGCCGACCAGCAGGCTGTGGGAGGTCTTCTCCCAATGACTTCGACGCTCCAGCGCCCCTTCCGGGTCGACCAAGATGTCGGCGACGTTCTGCGTGTCGCGCACCTCGGTCTCGCCCCGGCGGATCTCGAGCAAGGGGTTGTAGGCGTCGCTGGAGGCGTCGGTCGGATCGAAGCGCAGCACGTGCCCGAACACAGCACGGTCTCCTGCCGTCAGTTTCCAGTTCTCGCCCTTGATGTCGTGGATCACCGCCGAGGCCGCCCAGGTCAGAAGGGTCGGAACCACGAGCCCCACGCCCTTGCCGCCACGCGTCGGTGCGATGCAGAGGACGTGCTCAGGGCCGTCATGGCGGATGTAGCGGCCTTTGAACTGACCCAGCACCACGCCGGCGTCTTCGAACAGGCCGGCCGCGCCTATGTCCCGCTCATCGGCCCAGCGCGCCGAGCCGTATGTCGTGACCGCGCGGGCCTCGCGGGCGCGAACCAGCGACAGCACGATGGCGGCCGCCACGCCGGCCAGCGCCCCCGCGGCGGCCAAAAACGCGCCACGCAGGAACACCGAAGGCGCATAGGCCTCATAGACGAACCACCAGACGAAGAAGGCCGGTGGGGGGTAGATCGGATACCCGCCAAGCCTGAACCAGGCTGGGCCGAGGCCCGACTGATAGGCCAGTTGCCAGGCGGTCCACTGCGTCGCCAGCCACACCCCGCCCAAGGTCAGGCCGGCGACCAGCAGGACCTGGCCCCAGTGGACTTTCGTTCCGCTCACATGCTTGCCCCATCAAACGCCAAGCCCGCGCTTTTTCCCCAACGACCACTCCACCCCCGCGCCGGAGACCTTGCCGGCCACCTCCTGGCCAAGCCGGCTCTCCAAAGCGCGCGTCCACGGCGCCAACTGGAAGCCGAGGCCGTCGTCGATCATCGCAAAGCGGCCCGAGGCGAGATCCAGACGGCGGACGTAGACCCCCGCGACGCGGTCCCCTTCCCTACCCTCGCGAACAGACCCGCCACCGGCGGCCAGGGCCTTCCCGACCCGCTCGAGCTCGGCGCCACGCAGGGAACCCAGGAGGTTGCTTGCCGGCGTAAAGCGCCCCGCTTGGTGTCGGCCTAGCCCCTGTTCGACCAAGTGTTCGCCGCGCCGCCGCAACGCGTCGGCGACCTCCGCCCCAAAGCCGCGGGAGGCCAGGGCGACTGGCTCCTTGACCACGAGCTGGCGATCAAGCCAGGTCGCGCCGTCCGACCTGATCTGCCGTTCGATCGACAGGTCGGATCGATGAACGAGCGTGATCCCGGCGGCCTCGCGTCCCGGGGGCATTCGCACCTCCGCGACACCGCCCACGGGCGTGTCGCCGGCCGCGGCCAGGTCCTCGAAACGAAAGTGATGCAGCCGACCGTCCACGCCGTCGACGATCACAAATGCCGCCCCCGTCAGCTCGTCATGCAGGCCGCGTGCCGCGACCCGGCCCGTGACCGGCGCGTCGAGCTGTCCAGTCTCAATGACGAGGTCGGACGGATCGCGGTCGACCTTGCCCATGGCCTGGTGCAACGACTTGATGATGTCCCCCCGCAGCGCCAGCTCACGCAGCCGCGCCTCGAGGTCCTCGGCGATGCGCCAGCGACCGGCCGGGCCTTCCTTGGCGAAGCCATAGCGCTCGAGCACCTGCAGCCGCCCGACCAACCGGCGACGCGTCTGCGGATCGTCGTCCAGGCGCGGACGCACGTCGATCAGACCCTTCTCATCGACCTTGTCCCGCAGCCGCCGATCATGGCTGGTCCATCGCTCGACCTCGACCTCCCGATCGGCGGCGACGGCGATCTCCAGTTCGGTCCTGGGCCCCAGTTCCTGGGTGACGATCTGGCAGGCGCGCTCTCGGAGGCCCCGGCTCATGTAGTCCCTGGCGATCACCAGATCGCGCCCGTCCTGGGCGACGCCGCGGACCAGGACATGGACGTGAGGATTGTCGGTGTTCCAATGATCGACGGCGACCCAGTCGAGCCGGGTCCCGATGTCCCGCTCCATCTGGGCCATCAGATCCCGCGTGGTCGCGCGCAGATCGGCCAAGCGGTCGGCATCCTCCGGCGACACGATGAACCTGAAGTGATGCCGGTCAGGCTCGGCGCGCTCGGCGAAGGCGTCATGGTCGGCGACGCCGTCGCGGTCGAAGGCCTCGCCCGGACGACCGTCACGCCCGGCGCCACCGCGGCGCAGATAGTAGAGGTGGGTGCGCACGCTGGCGGCGCGAAAGCGCTCGCCGCGATGGCGAATGACCCGCGCCTTGATCACGACGCTTCTGGACGAGCGTCCAAGCCTCAGCGCTCTACCGCGCCCGAAATCGCGAACGCGCCGTCGTGGCCCAAGGTCGAGAGCGCCCAGTCCAGCCTTGCGGCCAGCCGCGGCGACCTCGCTTGAGAGGCTGCGGATCTTTCCCGCCCCCACGCCGCCTTGGTCGCCCAGCCGTCCGAGCCTTAGCTCGAAATCCTCGTCACGCGGCATGACATGGCGCGCCAAGCCGGCGGGTCCCTACCAAGCCGCTGTTTTCCTTCACGAACCTCCGAAAAGAGGACCGCGTGCGCGTTCGAGGTCCCTGTAAAACACCAACATCATCAGTCACTTGGGGCCCGAAGGTCCCTGTGCTTTTATCTTGCCTTAGACCAATAGCTCCAAACTCAGCCCTCTCCCAATCAAGCCCGAACTGTTCCTCAGCAACTCTCGACCGAGCCAACATCATCGCGCCGCCTCCAGGCGGCTCAGGTCCCGTCCCGGCGTGACGAAGATGGCCGAGACCCGCCAGTCGGCGTTGATCACAGCCGCAGACGGCTGGACCGGACGTGAGACGATCGGGCCAAGCTTGCGCAGGTAGGCGAGCGTTTCAGCCGGCAGAGGCTGACGCCCCGTCAGAAAGCTTTCGTATCGCGCTGGACCGGCGTTGTAGGCGGCCAGGAAACCTGGCGCGCCGTAGCGATCGTGCATCTGACGCAGATAGGCCGCGCCGGCCAGGATGTTGGCGCGCGGCTCGAAAGGGTCATCGCCCAGTCCATATTCGGCGCTGACCTCGCGCCATGTGGACGGCATCAACTGCAGGAGCCCCATCGCGCCCTTCGGCGACACCGCGTCGCGCCGATCGCCGCTCTCGACCCGCATGACCGCTCTGATCCAGGGAGCCGGCAATCCGAAAAGAACGGACGCCTCTTCGACGGCCCGGTCGATGTCCTGTCGGCTGGCGTGTGCAGGGGTCGCCGCAACCGCGGATCCAGGGGACACGCTCCCAGCGATCAGCAGAACCCAGAAAGTGGCCGTCACGGCGCAGAGCGCGCGCCGTCCGCGCCTAGCGCGTGCGCCAGCGGCGTTCCGCATCCCCTTCTCGTCTCGACCCGCACAGCACGGCCCAGAGATCACGATATCGGTCGCGAGGCTCATCACGGCCGCTTCTCCCAGGTCCATATCGGCCGCACGCGACCGACAATGCTGCTTGCGGGCAAGGGTCCGAAATAGCGCCCATCCAGGCTGTCGGCGGCGGCGTTGACCAGCAGGACTTCGCCGACCTCAAGGCGCCGGCACGCCCTGAACTTTGGCAACGCGCGCCCCAGGGCGTCACGCGACCGCATCCTCGCCAAAGGCGCGCCATCGACCAGGATCTGTTCATCACGAGCGCAGACATGGCGCCCCTCACCAGCGGCGAGCGTCTTTATCAGCGGCACGTTGGCGGGCAGATACCCCCGGGCCGCCATCCATCGCGCCAGCGGCGGGGGCGGTATGACGACCACCAGGTCGCCTTCGGCGAAACGCCCCGGCGTCACCGCGTAGAAGCCGGTCGGCGCACTAGCGGTGGCGTTGAAGACGAGACGCGGGGCCCGATCGGCTCTGGCCAGCGCGAGCGCGCCGCAGCCGAGCAAGCCCGCGACGATGACCCAACTCCTCGACGATGCGCTCATGAGAAGAGATCCCGCCGCCGCAGCCAGGCGCGATGGCGCGCGAGGTTGTAGGCCCGGGGCGGCAGGCTGACGCCCACCCTCGCCCCGACATGCCGCCAGTAGTCAGGCGCCGCGCGCTCGGGCGCGACGCCGAGCCGCTCCACATCTCCGACGGCCTCAAGGACTGCCTGCACACGCGTCCAGCCGCGCAAGGCGAGCAGGATCTCGGCGCCAGGCGCCACATCCGGATAGGTCGTGAAGGCCTCGCCTTGCGCAACGGCTCGCAGAACCGCGACCCGGTGTTCAGCGGACCGGCCGCCCGCAGCGCGCCGGTCGACGAGACAAAACACCGCGCCAGCAGCGAACGACACGATGCGCCGCGACCCGCCCATTGAACGCTCGGCGGAAGGCCTGCCAAAACGCAGCGAGCGCTCTATCCGGCCTTGATGGTTGACCAGTTCGACCTGTGTCGGCACCGCCGGCGCGACCTCAGGCATCGTCCTCGCCCCTGTAATAGGCGGGCGCTAGGGCCGCGTGCTGCTGGGCGGGCGGGGTCACCACCGCGCCTGGATCGCTCGTCGATCGCCGAAACCCGCGCCTGGACCAGGCCTGGACGTCGCTCAGCGCGTAGACGACCCGCCCCCCGTTCTTGCGGTAGGCGGGCCCCGTTCCATAGCAACGATGCTTGGCCAGCGTGCTGATGGAAAGGCGCAGCATCTTGGCCACTTCTGGCGCAAGCAGCAGCCGCTCCAAGGTATCGTCCTGAGATCCTGGCATTGCCGATCGTCCTCAAGACCGCCGGGAATCTCCCAACATCGGGCGGCGGCTTGCGGAAAGGCTGGCTGGTCGAGCCGGCCAGGCTGGATGGCGAAGATCATCCGGGGTCGAAAATCGCCACCCTTCAAAAGCCGCCGCGGAGCAGCTTGAGATAGCCGCCTCGCATCAGGGCGCGGCCCCGCCGCACCAGCCGGATGGTGACATCCCGCAGCGAGGAGCCCTTGAAGTCGCCGAGGTCATCGTGGTCACCGAAGAGCGCGCGGGCGATGTCCCTATAGGTTTCGCCTCGCTGAACACCGTCCAGGGCGACGAGCGCGCGGGCAAGACGCTCGCGCTGCGCCGCCGAAAGGCGCGATCTTGGCGGCGCGTCGGTATGGGCGGCGCGCCGCAACGCCTCCACAGCGCGCACGCGTAGCGCAAAGTCGGCGTCATATCCGAGCACGACAACGAGCGGCCCGGCTGGCGCGGCCTCGCCTCGCAGATGAACCTGAAGCCCGCTTGGCAGGCGCACGTGCCGCTCGCTCCCCTGCCCGATCAGCGTCCCGCGATCCAGAACCGTGGCGCGAGGCCGACCGAACGAGCGATGCTCCATCGGCACAACAAGAGCGGGCGCAGCATCGGCCCGCCAGACGACCGCTGCGTCATTGGCCGACAAGTCGGGATCCGCCGGCGCCGCCAGCCCCCAAGAATCTTGGAGCGCTGCATCTCCACGCGCCATGGCCGCGAAGTTGGAGCGATAGTCCGGATTACGCCTCAGGAACTCCCAACAGAGCACAGGCACCGAACAGCCAAGAAACGCGCGCCAGCCGCCACCGGCGCCTGCGCCCGGCGACCGCCCAGGTTCTGGACTGGCGTGGGGCGCGGCCATTGGCGAATGCAGTCAGTGCATTTCGCTTTGCGCACTGATTGCTCTGCGAATGGCGCTTTCAAAGCACCGTATCGGCGACAACTAGCCTGTCGAGCAGCGACCAATGATGGACAAAGGCGGATTTCGTTGCAACCGAGACGGCGCAATGTCGCCGATTGACCGGAACTAGTTTCGCATTCTGAGCGCAACGGCGATCAGCTCGTCGAGCTTTTCTAGATCCCCATCATTCAGGCCAACCAGTTGCCTGAAAATGCGGGCCATTGGATCCTCGCGGCCAGATCCTGCCGCATAGCCTTCGACACCGAACAAGTCGCGGACGTCGATATCCAGCGCCTGCGCCAGACGAACAACGGTATCAAATGTCGGCGTAGCCGCTCCGCTTTCAAGCCTTTGAACCGCATTCGGTTGGCGACCAATGCGCTCCGCGAGCTGCGCTTGGCTCAAGCCTGCTCGCTTGCGAAAATGGCGGACCAGAGCACCGAACTGTTCTTCGAGCTTCGTCATCCGCCCCAGCAGCCTACTTGCAGTGCTGGGCATGATCGGCGGCCTAACCCGCGAAGCGACAGGCCGCAAGAAGGTGTATCTGAATCCCAAAACACCTTTTCAGGATGCATTTTGTGTAGGATTCTGTGGGTCAATCTGAGGTGGACTCACCATGGACGGATTTTCCCCGCCGATCCTTCCGGCCCCGAACCGCAACGACTCCCTGTTCCGGCGCTACGGCGAATGGCTGCGCGACAAGCTTCGCCTACGCTACGGCGACGCGGGCGAAGACCTGACGCACGAGGCGTTTTTGCGCCTGGTCGCCAAGGCCGGAGAGGTGCAGCACCACAAGGCCTTCCTACTGACGGTCGCCGACAACCTGGCGCGCGACCAGTTCCGCAAGGACCAGCGCCGGCAGGCCCGCGCTCATGACGTGGAAGCCTTCACATCGGCCTCCACGGCCGCGCCCCAGGAGCAGGCGCTGCTGATCAAGCAAATCGTGCTGGCTCTCCCGCAGGAGTTGCGCGATGTTTTGGTCCTGAGCCTGATCCAGGGCCTGACCTACCGCGAGATCGCGGCTTTGCGCGGCATTCCCGAGCGCACGGTGAAGGATCGCATGCGGCGGGCGATGGCCAGGGCGTCGGCGGCCTTGCGGGACTAGGGCGACGCGAGATGATGAAGGTCACGTCCAAGATCGCCCGCCCGACCCGCGAAGCGGCCGATTGGCATACGCGCCTGGCGCAGCCGAAGATCGAGGTCGAGGAGCTGGAAGCCTTCTCGGCCTGGCGCGCCCAGCCCCAGAACCGCGCCGCCTACGAGCGCCTGGAGGATCTGGCCCGCGGCCTGCAGGCGATGGACCAGGATCCCGACCTGCGCGCGGCGGCCGCCGAAGCGCTGGCCCGGCCGCCCGAGCGCCGCCCCCGCACGCCGATCCTGCGCCATCCCAGCTGGCGGCTGGCGATCGGCGGTCTGGTCACCGCCAGCCTCGCGGTCGGTGCGGTCACCCTGGTCTTGCGCCCGACCTATTCGACGCGCGTCGGCGAGACCTATGTCGCCCACCTCGACGACGGTTCGAGCGTGCAACTCGACACCAACAGCGCCGTGCGCGTGCGCTTCAAGAGCGGCCAGCGCGTCGTCCAACTGCTGCGCGGCCAGGCAATGTTCGACGTCGCCCGCGACGCGGCCCGTCCGTTCGTCGTCACCGCCGGCAAGACTCAGGTCACCGCGCGGGGCACGCGCTTCGACGTCCGCCGCGACGGCCAGGATGTCCGGGTGGTGCTCGCGCACGGCAGCGTCGAGGTCGCCGTCGCGACCTCCGGCGAGCGCTGGCGACTGCGCCCCGGCGAGGCGATCGCGCTCGCCCCTGCCGCCACGGCGCCGCGACCGGCCAGGGTGGATCTTCCGACGGCGACGAGCTGGACGCGCGGCGATCTCACCTTCCACGGCGTGACGCTCAGCGAAGCGGTGGCCGAGATCAACCGCTACAGCAACGACAAGATCGTGCTCTCAAGCGACGCCCCGGCCGATCGCCGGATCAGCGGCGTCTTCCCCACTGGCGACAACGGCGACTTCATCGCCGCCGCCTCCTCGCTCTACGACCTTTCCAGCGTAAAGCTGCCCGGCGGCGATGTCCGCCTGCAGCCTCGCTCGCGACCGACGTCATAAATTTTTCACGAGGCGACTGTCCCTGGACCGCCCCGGGATCGTCTCACCCCCGCCAACCGACGGCTTCAAGCGCATCATCAAGATCGCGCCCGCCGGTGGCGGGGGAGTAAAGATGAAGCGTTCGGTTCCCGTTTTCTTGTCCAGCGTGTCGCTGGCGGCTCTGTCGGCCGTGGCGCCTTGCGTCGTCCAGGCCCAGGAGCGCGTGGTCGCGCTCGCCCTGCCCGAAGGGCCGATGAACCAGTCCATCATCGAGCTCGCCAGGCAGGCCGACGTCCGCATCCTCTTCGAAACCGAGCTGGTGGCCGGGCTGAAGGCCCCGGCGCTCAGCGGGCGCTTCACCGCCCGCGACGCCCTCGACCGGCTGCTGTCCAAGACCAGCCTGACGGTCGACCAGGTCAGGCCCGGCGTGCTGGTGCTGAGACCTCTGCGCATGCCGATCTCCAGCGACGCCCAGAGCGTCGCGCCGCCAGCGCTGATGCCTGAGGCCGCCATTCAGACGGCTGAGGATCCGACCCTGGTCGAGGAGATCGTGGTCGGCAGCCACATCCGCGGCGTGCGCGACAGCGCCTCGCCCGTGGTCGTCGTCAACCGCGACGACATCGACCGCGCCGGCCACGCCACCGTGGCCGACGCCCTCTCCAGCCTGCCCCAGGCCTTCGGGGGCACCTACAGCGAGGACAGCGTCTCGACCGGTACCGACACGGTCGGCGGCAATCTTGGCCGCGGGACCGGCGTCAACCTGCGGGGCTTGGGCGCCAACGCCACCCTCGTCCTGGTCGACGGCCGCCGCATGGTCGGAGCCGGCTCGCGCGGCGACGTGGCCGACATCTCCGCCATCCCCATGGCGGCGGTCGAGCGCGTCGAGATCCTGCTCGACGGGGCCTCGGCCCTCTATGGCTCGGACGCCGTGGGCGGGGTGGTCAACATCCGCCTGCGGCGCAATCTCGACGGCGGCGAGTTCCGCGCCTCCGGGGGCCTCGCCAACCAGGGCGGCTACAGCCGCTACCAGATGAGCCAGGCGCTCGGCCGCACCTGGCCCGGCGGCCACGCCATGGCGGCCTACGAGTACTTCCACCACAGCCCGCTGTTCGGCGGCGACCGCGACTTCGTCGGCTATGCCGACCTGCGGCCGCTGGGCGGAACCGACCGGCGGCGCAGCACCTACAGCGCGCCGGGCAATATCCTTCGGCTCAACAGCGCCGGCAGCTACGTGCCGGCCTACGCCATCCCCGACGGCCAGGACGGGACGGCCCTGCGCCCGGCCGATTTCGTCGCCGGCTCGGTCAATTACGAGAACCAGCGCGCCACCTTCTGGGTCCTGCCCAAGCAGTCGCGCCACAGCTTCATCGCATCAGCCAGTCAGGAGATCGGCTCGCGGATCACCCTGTCGGCCGACGCTCGGCTCGGCCGCCGCGACTTTCTCAACACCGGCGCGGCTCCGATCACCAACCTGACGGTGACGCGGGCCAATCCCTATTTCGTCTCGCCCACGGGCCTGGCCTCCGAGCGCATCGCCTACTCCTTCATGAAGGAAGCGGGCGGCACCGTCACCGACGGGCGCACCGAGAGCCTGGCGGCGAGTCTCGGGGCCGAAGCCAGGCTGCCGGCCGGCTGGGGCGCCAATCTCTATGGGGCCTACGCCCAGGAACTGGTGGTCGCCGGCCAGAGCAACATGCTCAACTCCACCTTCCTGGCCGAGGCCCTGGGCACGGGCGTCGACAGTCCGCGCACCAGCTACAGCGCCGCGCGCGACGGCTACTTCAACCCGTTCACCGGCACAGCCTCGAACAACCGCACGGTGCTCGACTTCATGCTGTCGGGCCGCGACGTCAGCAAGGCGCGCAACGAGACCAACGCCGTCAGCCTGGCGCTCGACGGGCCGCTCAAGGCCCTGCCCGCAGGACCCCTGCGCCTGGCGATCGGCGCCCAGGCGCGGCGCGAGAACCTGCGCAGCAGCGGCTGGTCCTGGACCAGCGGCTATGCGCCGACCGCCCGGGCCACGCGGCGCTACGAGCGGATCGTCTCCAGCGCCTATGCCGAGCTCAACATCCCTATCGTCTCGGCGGAGAACGCCAGACCTGCGGTCCAGCGCCTGGAGCTCTCGGTCGCGGGGCGCTACGAGCACTATGACGACGCCGGTTCGACGCGAAATCCCAAGATCGGTCTGATCTGGGCGCCGACCGAGGCGATCACCGCCAAGCTGAGCTGGGGAACCTCGTTCCGCGCCCCGTCCCTGGTCGAGGTCGCCTCGCCCTATACGATCTCGCCGACCCTGCTGCCCTACAACGGCGGCTCCGTCCCCGTGCTCTACTTCAGCGGCGGCAATCCAGACCTGCGGCCGGAAACGGCGAGGTCGTGGGCCGGCACGATCGATTACGAGCCCAACCGCCTGCCCGGCCTGAAGCTCTCGGGCACGCTCTACGAGACACGGTTCAAGGACCGCATCGCCTCGCCGGCGCTGGACAACATCATCGTCGCCCTGAGCTCGCCCGAGCTGTCGCCCTTCGTCCGCTTCGTCAGTCCGGCGACCAACGCCGCCGACCGGGCCTATGTCACCACCCTGGTGAACGACCCGCATGGCAGCCAGACCGGCTTCTACGAGCTGACCACCTATGGCGCGGTGATCGAGGCGCGCTACACCAACACCGGCAGCCTGACGGTCAAGGGCCTGGATCTGCAGGCGACGTACCAGACCTCGCTGCTGGGCGGTCCGCTCAGCCTGGATGGCTCGCTGTCCTGGCTGATGAGCTACGAGCGAAAGGTCACGCCCGCCTCGTCCGCGGTCGAGCTCTCCGGCCAGGCGACCTATCCCGCCGACCTGCGGGCGCGGATCTCGGCGAGCTGGACCCGCGGCGACATCGGGGTCACCGCCGGGATCAACCATCTGGGCGACAGCCGCGCCGAGACCAGCCGGCGCATCGAGCCCTGGACCACCGCCGACCTGCAGCTGCGCTACGCCCCGACCGCCGGCCTGCTTGGCCGGACCGGCGCGCAATGGGCCCTGTCGGTCCAGAACCTCTTCGACACCGATCCGCCGTTCTACGACAACCCGCTGGCCATCGGTTACGACCCGGCCAACGCCGACCCCATCGGCCGGGTGGTGTCGCTGCAGCTGACCAAGGCCTGGTAGCGGCCCTCGCCGCCTAAACCCTCATCTCAAGGAGATAACCCATGCGACGCTTCGCGGCGCTGGCGGCCGGCTGCGCGCTGATCGCCCCTTCATATCTGGCCGCCGCCCCTTTCACCGTGTCCGATGTCCTGGCCGCCGAAAAAATGGGCGCGGTCGAGGTCGATCCCGGCGAGCGCTGGGCCGTGGTCCAGCACTTCGCCCGATGGGACAGCGCCGCGCGCTATGACCTCGACGCAGCCACCCAGCTTGGGCTCTCTCGTCTGCAGGTCTTCGACCTCGCCAAAGGCGGGGCCGAGCACCCCATCGCCCTGCCGGCCGGCCCTGGCTATATCCCAGCCGGCCTGTCGCCGGGCGGCAAACGCCTGGCCGTCTACAGGATCGCCGGCCACGCGGTCGAGCTCGGCGTCATCGACCTGGCCACCGGCCAGACCCGATGGCTGGGCGTCGTGCCGCGCCTGCCTTCGCTTGGCCGCACCCTGGCCTGGCGCGGCGACGACGAGTTGGTCGTCGCCACCCGCCCGGCCGAGGCGATCGACGGCCTGTTCGGCTGGGGCTGGCTCGTGCAGAGCCGCCTGCCGCCGATGTGGGAGGCCGCCGCTCAGGGACAGGCCGCCGTCTCGGTGCTGGGCGCCGGCCGCTGGCGAGGCCTGCGCGGCCGGCCGCCGATCGGCGCGCTGGAGCGGATCGATCTGATCACCGGCGCCCGCGAGGTGCTGCTGGCCGGAGACGTGGCCGACCTGGAGCTCTCCCCGGACGGTTCGACGCTCGCGGCCCTGGTCACCGGCGAGGACCTGCCGCCGCCCAAGGAACCATTGAAGGCCGACGAGGCGCTGCGGCGCCGGCGGCTGATGCTGGTCGACCTGGCGAGCCGGCGGGTCAGCGAGCCCCTGCCCGGCCAGGACGTCATGATCCGCCTCCTGTCTTGGTCACCCACCAGCCGGGGCGTCCTGGTCTTCGCTCGAGATTCGGCCAAGCCCTGGTCGGACGGCGACTATGTCGTCGCCGGCAAGAGCGGCGATGTCACGCGGCCGGCGCCGCCGGATACAAGACCCGCCCTCGACGGCACGGTGTTCAACGGCGCCCTGGCGCGCGGCGCCTGGCTCGCCGACGCCCCGGTCGTGCGCCTGCGGACTGGGCAGCGCGCCGACTGGTGGCGGCTGTCGTCCGATGGGGCCGTCAACCTCACCGCCACCCTGCCGCCGGGCGCGCAACTGGCCGCGGTCGGCGAGCATCGGCTGCTCATAGGGACCGGCGGCGACCTCTGGACGGTCGGATCCGGCGCGCCCCGACGTCTGCCGCAAGATACGCAGCTCCGCACCACCTCGTCCGCCCTGCTCGGCGACAGGGGCGGTTATGTCAGCCCGCTACTGGCCCGGGCCGCCCTCCTGCCCCCCAAGGGACCGCTGAAGGGCCCCGACGGCGGCGCCCTCGGCGCGCCGATCTATGGCGAAAGTTTGCTGGCGATCGCCCCCCGACGCGGCCTGCGGCTGTCGAGCATTCGCGACGAGCACGGCGTCGAGACCCTGATCCTGGCCGGACGGCAGGCTCCAGCCAGGCCGCTCCTGACCCTCAACACCCATTTGGCCCACGCCGACTTCGCCCTGGGCATGCCGATCCGCCATCGCGGCCTCGACGGCGAGGCCCTGACCAGCTGGCTCTATCTGCCGCGCGGCGCCGACATCGCGCGCCCGGCCCCGCTGGTGGTGGTCCCCTATCCCGGCCAGAACCTCGCCAGACCGCCGAGCGGCCAGGCCGCGCCGGCCTTCGCCCGGATCACCAACGCCCAACTGCTGGTCGGCCTGGGCTATGCGGTTCTGGTTCCGGCCGTGCCCATCCGCCCCGGCAAGGCGCCGGCAGAAGGCCTGGCCGCGCAGATCCTGCTGGCGGTCGACGCGGCCGCCGCCCAGGCGCCGGTAGATGCAAACCGCCTGGCGCTCTATGGCCACAGCTATGGCGGCTATGCGGTGGTGACGGCGGCGACCCAGAGCCCGCGCTTCAAGGCGATCATCGCCGCGGCCACGACCTCGAACCTGACCAGCGCCTATGGGCGTCAGCCGCCGGCCACCTTCGCCGCTCCCGAAGCCGTTCCGTCGTTGGGCACGTCCGTGGCCTGGCTGGAGACCGGCCAGACGCGGATGGGCGTCGCGCCCTGGATCGACCCACAGCGCTATGTCGACGCCAGCCCGATCTTTCGGGCCGACCGCATCACCGCGCCGGTGCTGATGGTCTATGGCGATCTCGACAACGACGTCACTCAGCCCCAAGGGCTGTTCGCGGCCCTCTACCGGCAGGACAAGGACGCCATCTTCGCCATCTATCGCGGCGAGTCCCACGTTGCGGGCTCCCCAGGCAATGTCCGCGACCTGCACCACCGGATCGAGACCTTCCTGCGCGACACCATCGGCCCGGGCCTGCCGCCCTAGACGCTGACCGAGGTCTTGCCGGCGGGCGCCGCCAGGCGTTCCTCCCAGCAGCGCACCCAGGCTTCCAAGGCCAGGGCGACGAAGAGGTCCGGGGTGGCGTTGCGCCAGATCAGGTAGTCGGGATCGAGCACCTCGGACAGGGCGTCCCGGTCGAGCAGGCCGTGGGCGGCGAGGCGCCCGCCGATCAGGTAGTCGCGCAGGAAGGATCGGCTAGCCGAGAGGCTGCGGGCGAAGAACACCGACAGGTCGCCCTTGCCCTGCCGGGCCAGGATCGACGGCGGCAGCCGGCGGGCGAAGGCCCGCCGCGCGAACGGCCGGTCGGTCGCGCCGACCGCCAGCCGGACCGCCGGCACGGCCAGGCAGGTCTCGACCACCGGCTGGGCCAGCAATGGGTCGAGGATGTCGCCGGCCCGGTGGCGCTGGCTCTCGCCGAAGGCGCTGAGGCTGTTGACGATGGCGCGAAGCTGCACGCGCTTGGCGGGGCTGAGGTCCTGCAGATCCTGCAGCCACGGATGCCAGGCGACCGGCGCTGCGGCCAACTCCCGGCTGAGCAGGCTCGAGGCCGGCGGATCGGGCAGACGATCCCCGGCCCGCGTCTGCGCCCGTCTGGTCAGCGACCACACGGTCGCGCCCATGCGGGCGGCGAGACGTGACAGGCCCCATAGCCGCGGCGCGCCGCAGCGGCCAAGACCGGTGAGGTCCAGGACAAGCTCCAGGGCGGGCATCTGGTAGAACACCGCATCCCCGCCGCGCCCGGTGAACAGGGCCGCGGGCGGATCGCCGGCCAGGCGCGCGGCGAGCTCGGCGTCATGGTCCGGGTCACCGCCGACATAGTTGGGTCGCGGACCGCCAGCCGCGCGAGCGAGCTTGCCGGCGTCCAGCCGCAGCAGCTCGCGATCGACCACCTCCAGCGGAACGCCAAGGTCCTCAGCCGCGGCCTGGGCGTAGGCGCGCTCGTCGGCCTCGGCCTGCGGCCAGCTGTGATTGATGGCGTAGTCGACTTGCGCGCCGCTGCGCTTGAGGCTGGCGGCGACGATCGCCGAGTCCAGGCCGCCGGAGATCTCGCAGACGATCCGGTCGCGACCCAGGGCATAGGCGGCCGTCGCCCCGTCGACCACCCGTTCCAGAGCGGCGGGCGATGGCCAGAGCGATGCTCGCTGCTCCACGCACCAGGCAGGCCGCCACAGGCGCTCGCCCTCCCCCATCGCCCAGGGCGAGCCAAAGACGCCGGGCTCGACCGAGACCACGCCGGTCAGGGGCGAGAGATGGCTGGCGAGGTTCTTCTGGCGCAGGATCTGGCCGATCGCGGTCCAGTCGATGGCGAGGTCCACGGGCCAGAGTAAGCGGTCTTGCGGCAAGCGCGAGGCGATGAAGCCCAGCCCGGCCCGCCGCCAGGCCACCGCTTCCAGCGCACCCAACGGATCGCGCAGCACCCAGACCTTGGAGCCTTCGGTGAAGACGGCGAGGTAGCGGCCGTAGGCGCTCCTCGCCAGCCGCCAGGCCGCCGATCGCGGCGGCAGGCCGGCCAGCGACTGGGTGGGAAAATCCGCGCCAAGGCCCTTGCGCGCGGCCTCGGCGTCGAACGCCTCGCCGATCAGCGCGCCCGATAGACCTGGCAGATGACGATAGGCCGGTGGCGCGGCGGCCTCGACCAGGACGCTGAGCCCACGCCGCTCGCAGGGCGCGCGCCAGGCGCCGCTGGCGACCAGGCGATCGCGGACGGCGAGACGCTCAGCCTCGCCAGCGTCATCCCCGGCGACGATGACCAGATAGTCGCGCATCTCACACCGTCAGGATCGGCGAGAAGGCGCGGACATGGTCGAGGTGGTCGTCGAGCACCACCTCGCCGGCCTGCAGCCAGCAGTGGGCTTCGAACGGCCAGGTCCGAACCCCGAAGACCCAGGCCGGGCGCAGGCCGTAGGCGCGAAGATAGAGGAGCATCTGCAAGCTGCGCATCAGGCAGACCCCGCCCTTGGGCAGCCAGGGCGCCAGACGCCTGAAGCGGGCGGCCTCGGCCTGGACGGCGCCGGCGGCCGCCAGGGCCCCCGCGGGCTGAGTCCGGCCCGCCAGATCGAGCAAGGCCTCGAAGGACAGGACCTCTATGGCCCTGGCCGCGGCGAGATTGGCCCGCAAGGCCCGGGCCAGACGTCGCGGCGACGGCGCGCCGCCCTTGGGCGAAAGCCCGGCGCTGGCGGCCGTCGGGCCGATCCGCCGCGCGGCGCCGCCCACCTTGCTCAACAGCCCCGCCTCGACCAGCGGCGCGACGGCGCGCGGGTCCAGGGCGTCGACCGCGCCATCGGCCCCTAGCACGATCGCCTGTGCCGCCCCGGCCAGGCAGAAATAGGCGTCGGCGGCCACGTCGAGGAAGACGATGTCGTCGTCTATGGCCACGGCATGGATGGCGGGCGGCAAGAAAAGGCGCATGGTCGCCTCCGTCACGCGGGCGGCGCGGGCGCCGCCCGCGCCCAGGTCAGCCCTGATCCCAGCGCTGAGTGAAGTCGACGGCTTCGACCATGGCGCCGGTGTCGCCGGCCAGGGTCAGATGCTTGGCCGAACCGATGTGGAAGAGACGAGACATGGGGCGTTGTCCTTGCAGTCTGCGAACCGCCGGCCAGGTCGCGGCGAGACGGTCGCGGGGTTTGAGGAAAGACGGCCGGCGCCGAGCGTACGCCGGCCAAGGTTCAGGCCCTTACGGGTTGTAGAGCTGGCTGGGCTCTTCCGGCTCGGGCTTCTCGATCCCGTCGCCGGCGAGGGTCAGGGTCTTGGCCGAGCCGAAGCGGATCAGCCGGATGTTCAGGCGGGTCATGGCGACCTCCTTTGGGCCGTGGACAGCCGCAGGTTGCGGCCACTCAAGCAGGCGACCGGCCCGATCTATATTCAAATCTATATTTGCGGCGCTTCAGGAGAGCCCGAGCGCGGTGCCGAGGATCTCTCCAGCGTGTCGCGCGCGGCGGCGATAGAAGCGCCGCACTCGCGCGGCCAGACGGCCATTGCCCTCCCCCGCCAGCAGCGCCGCGGCGAGCGCCGCCCCTTCCTCGGCGCCCAGCACCTGGTTCTCGGCCCGCGCGAACGGCGCGAGCTGGTCGTGCACGCGCGCCAGGGCCGCGGCCAGCGCTCGATTGCCAAGACGCGCGGTCAGCGACGCGAAGGGCTCCTCCTCGGCGTTGGCCGGGCGCGACGCATTGCGGGCCAGGGCCGGTACGGTCAGGACGGCGGCCAGCGTATAGAGATCGGCCAGAGCGACCCGGTCCAGCCGTCGCGCCCCGTAGCCTTCCCGATCCCGCACAACCCGCCCCTCCCCGCCCAGCCAGGCCCGCGCTTCGCGCACCGGCGGCGGACTGACCCCCAGTTCGGCCGCCAGCGGGTTGACGGCCAGCCGCGTTCCCTGGATCTGAGGATCCATCAGCCGCCGATGCAGTAGCTCGACTGTTCGGTCGAAAGGATCACGGTCACGGCCCACGGTCGGCCCTCATGGCGGCGAAACCGACAGTCTTGGACAGCGTCAGCCAAGCGTCGACAACACCCGCTCCACCCGGCGCCAGATATCGAACGGCGTTTTGAATAGGCGCTCTGACCGGCGACAAGCCCGCACTCGGGCCCAGGTTTGTCGCCGGTCGATGGGCGGAATGTCGCCGGTCGATAGGCGACTTCGGCGTCGCCAAAATCCTCTTCCGCCAACTTGACCGGTGGGTGCGAAAAACTCCGTACCCGGCCTGTTTTCGAACCTGCCAAGCTTGCTCCCGCGAGCGATTGCTGAACTACTATTCCATAGGTTGTTTGTGGCTCGGAGTATCGTATGAGCGCGTCGCCCAAGACCGCCCTGGCCCGACAGACGCGCCTGCTCTCCACCATCGTCAAACTGGTGCGCAACGAAAGGCGGATGACCGCCGCGGCCGTGGCGCAGGGTATGGAGATCTCGCCGCGCGCCTACCACGACTTTGAAAAGGGCGAGCGCGCCTACGACTTCAACAAGGTGCGGCTGTTCGCGCGAGCCACCCGCTCGGACGCCTCGGCCATTCACCTGGGCGTTCAGTACGGTTGGCCCGAGCTGCCAGTCCTGGTGATGGACAACAAGCTGCCGGCCTCGTTCTTCGTCCTGCTGCGCGACACCCACGGCCGTTACGGCGAACGCCTGGCGCAGGTGCCGCCGCAACTCGTCGTCTCTGGCTTTCGCTATCTCGAGGAGGAGATCGACAAACACTTCGCCCGACAAGACGCCAACGCCGAGGACTACATCAGTCGCGCCATCCAGAAGACCTATGAGGAGCCGGGCGACGGATCATAGGCGCTACTGGCTCATTTGGACGGGGCAGTTTCTCGATCGGACCGTTCAGGTGACGCCGATCGTTCGACAATAGGCGCGCATCGCCCTAGTCGGGCGGCGGCGGCGAGCGGTCGGCGGCTTTCTCCGGATCGACCCGCCGGATCCAGATCAGCGGCAGGACGCCGTCCTCGGCCGCCATCAGCCGGGCGCTGACCGGCTCGGGCCAGGCCGGGTCGTCGAGCTTGAGATTGAGGACCGCGCCGCTGGCGTCGCCGGCGCGCCAGGCCGCCCCGACCTCGCTATCGCCGACCATGACGCGGTAGGCCGGTCCCTTGGCGCTGGCGCCGCTGGTCGGCGTCAGCCGGACGTCGGCTTTCAGCGTCAGGGTAGACAGCTGTCCGCTGAACCCGCCGTCCTCGCGGCGGAAATGACCGATGATCGCCATGTCTGGAAGCTCCTGCCCCCTTCGTCGGAAAGGGTGGCGGCCCGGCGCGGGGGGAGGACGCCGGGCCGCCGGGACCGACGCCGTCAGGGAAAGCGGCGAGCGATCCTCCAAAAGCGCGACCGCCGGACAAGGTGCGTCTTGGCGGGCGGTGGAGACGCCTGTTCGGGTCGCGCCAACCCCTTGTCGGGCAAGGCGCCCGCCGCCTCAATCCACGGAAAATCGCCAGGAACGACAGACAGGCTCTGGGAAGGAATCGGCAAACTTGCCAGCCTCCGCTGATCGCTTGGACGAGTCGGGAGGACGCGACGATGACGATGATCTGGGGGGCTATCCGCGCCGTCAGCGACCGCCGCCAGACCAAGGACCGGGTGCTGATCGACGGCCAGGCCTTCATCAGCCTGCACCACCGCGACGGCGCCTTCCTACGCGGCGGCGGACAGTTCGCATTCAGCCGTCGCGCGCCCGACGGCGAGCGCACGATCCTGCACATCGAGACCACGCGCGACATCGCAAGCACGGCTGGCCCCGGTCATCCGGCCTGGAGCCACGCTATCGGCGCGGGCATGAACGAACTGCTCGTCCGCCTCGACGGCGCGAGCACCGCTCCGAGGGACCTTGCGTCAGACTAAGCCGTCACCATGTCAGCTTGAGATGATCAGCTCGAGAAGCCCTGATGAACGCCTTGCCTCCGCATACTCCGGGCCGCTTCAGGCGCAGGCTGGATCAGCGCAGTCGGCAAGGCGAACACAGGCTAGCCAAGGTCGGCCTTGAACTCATGGCCTGGACGGAGAGCACCATCCTTGGCTCTCTTCTTCTGCCTCTTACCGTCACTTACGGCTTCTGCTTTGCTCGCGCCGACTGGGGCGCGCGACTCTCCCTGCAGAGCCTTTCTCTCGCCGCGCTGATCCTCGCGTTGAGCGCAGCGCTCGCGCTGAACGCAAACGCTCGGAAAGACGAGACCGCGCGTGTCGCGCTGCGCCATGGCCCCTAAGACTCGACCGCGCCTGACAGACGCGGTCGAGCATCGAAATCATTCCATGGACTCCAGGCCCTTGAGATAGTCGACCGCCTTCTGGGCGTGGGCGGCGGCGGTGAAGATCGCCCGCTTGTCGCCGGCCAGCACCTTCAGCCAGGAGCCGATATAGGCGGCGTGATCGGCGCGCGGCCGCAGATCCACACCCAGCTCGGCGCACAGGAACGCCGCCCCCAGCTCGGCCACCAGTTCCTCGCGCGCATAGCCCTCGTCGCCGAAGGCCTTGCGTCCGAAATCCCGGTCGAGCCGGGAGGGGTGACGGGTCCAGTGCACGGTCTCGTGGCCGCGCGTGGCGTAGTAGTCGTGGGCGCTGGCGAAGGTCCCGAAGACCGGCAGGCGGATGCGGTCCAGGACGACGTCGTAGCAGGCCATGTCGCCGCCATGCACCACTTGCGCGCCGGTGGCGGCCAGGAAGGTTTCGGCTCGGGCGATGCGCTCGCTTTCGGGAAGGCTCCCCGGCGCGGCCAGGAACCGCTCGGGCAGGCCGTCGATCTGCTCGACATTGAAGACGGTGTAGGCCTTCAGGAACGGGATCGACCGCTCGACGTCCTCGCCCTGCTCGTTGGTCTCCTGGCGCGTGAGGCGGTTGGCGTAGACCACGGTGGTCCCCGTCTCGCCCTTGCGCACCGCCCCGCCAAGATCGAGGGCCTGACGGAAGGTCATCCAGATCGGGGTGGCGTAGCCGCGCTCTACCGCCGCGCCCCACAGCACCAGGGTGTTGATGCCGCCATAGGGCTCGAAGCTGTGACGAAGCGGCCGCGAGATCGGACCGGCGGCGGGGCCGGCGGCCCAGGGCTTGGTCCAGGGCGTCACGCCCTTGGCGAGGTCGGCGATGATCTGCTCGGTGACGAGGCCGTAGAGGTCGGGGCGGGTCGCGCCGTTCGGGCGCGAGGTCTTGTCGGCGCGCGGCATGGCGGCCTCCTTGCGTCTTGGGAAATGGGCTCCCCGCCGCGCAGCGGCGGGGAGCTTGCGGGTCAGGCCTGCGGGTCGGCCTCGTCGTCGGGCTCGGGGTCGCGCCCGGGTTCGGCTTCGGGGCCGCGACGCCTGGCCGGACGGGTCCAGACGAGGTCGAACCCGTCCTCGGCCGCGAACAGCCGGGCGTTGACGGCCGCCGGGAAGCTGATGTCGTCGAGGCTGACCGAGAGGAAGTCGACGCCCTTGCTGGACCGGTACTTCCAGGCCGAGCCGATCTCGGCGCCTTCGGCGAAGACCCGGTAGACGGGCTGCGACTTGGCCGGATCGCCGTCGATGGCCTTGAAGACCACGTTCGAGACGCGGATCTGCAGGGTATGGATGAAGCCGGTGAAACCGTCGGCCGTGGCCGTGAATTTGCCGATGCGAGCCATTTGGAGCTGCCTTTCGCTGGTTTCGGGCCGCGCCTGTCGCGGCCTCGATGGCGCTCCGAAAGACCGGGAACGGCGTCGCCGGCAGTCCGCGCCAGCGGACCCGCAGCGTCAGCGAAGGACCGCCGGGCGCGGGTTTGTTGCCTCGCGAGGAAGGCGCGCCCCCAGGGGACGCGCCGGGGAGGAAACCCGCGCCCAAGGTTGACGGCGGCGACGGCCCCGGTCCGGTTGCAGCCAGAGAGGCCGCGAGGGACGCGGCTCGCATCCGGCAAAGGCGATCCTTGGCGCGCATCGGCAAAGTCGAGGTCCCGGCCGAGGACGAACCGGCTTCGTCCGCGCCCTGCGAGACGCGCCGAACGGTGGTC
Organism: uncultured Caulobacter sp.; assembly: GCA_966252285.1. Classification (GTDB taxonomy): domain Bacteria; phylum Pseudomonadota; class Alphaproteobacteria; order Caulobacterales; family Caulobacteraceae; genus Caulobacter. The sequence continues at coordinate 63,785 of CBINOL010000005.1, read as the reverse complement.
TGAACGGCCTTCGACGGCGGTCCGGCCAAGTCGCAGCCCGTCTACCGGGTCTTCGCCGAAGGCGCCGAGATCGGCTCGGCCTGGAAGTACCGGTCCAGCAAGGGCGTCGACTTCCTCTCGGTCAGCCTCGACGACATCAGCTTCCCGGCGGCCGTCAACGCCCGGCTGTTCGCGGCCGAGGACGGGTTCGACCTCGTCTGGACCCGTCCGGCCAGGCGTCGCGGCCCCGAAGCCGAACCCGGGCGCGACCCCGAGCCCGCCGCCGAGGTCGCCCCGCAGGCCTGACCCGCAAGGCCCCCGCCACCGCCGGTGCAAGCCCAATCCTCAAGACGTCAGGACGCCAAGCAGAGGGGGGCGAAGACGGGGCGCGGGTGGGCGACCCGCCCCCTCGCCTATTCGGCCGCCAGCGGATCGGAGCTCGACGGCACCTGGGGCTCGCCCCCGTCACCGCCCTGGCCCCAGCCAGCCTCCGGGTCGCGCTCGCCGCCCGCGTCGCCCTCCACGCCTTGAGTACGCAGCAGGGTCGGGAGCCAGCGGGCCTCGACGAGACCGGGCTGCGCCGCCGCGACCAGGTCGCCCTTCTTCAGGCCCGACAGTCGCTGGGCGGTGTCGGGCGAGATCGCCTCGGCGACCGCCGCCAGCACATGGGCCTTGGTGACCCGCGAGAGGTAGCGTTCGGCGGTCGGCGTCCAGAAGCCGCTCATGTCGAGATGCGTAGCGCTCGCCAGCGCCTCGGCATGGGCCAGGGCCGCGCCGCGTCCGCCGAAGGCGCGCACCGCATCAAGCGTGCGGCCGACGCAGAAGGCCAGCAGGCTGGCGCGGCTGTCGGCGTCGAGGCCGACGACGAAGGCCCAGACCTCCGCCGGGTCCTGAGGAACCTGCCGCGCCCACTGGCCAAAGCGCGTCTCCATGGCCTCGTAGGCGGGGTTGGCCTTCACCCCCTCCCCGTGCTCGGGCAGGAAGGTCGAGGACGCCTGGATGGCCAGGCACGAGGCGCGAGCGGCGCGGTGGAAGGTTGCGAGCACCAGCACGTGGGCCAGGGCGACCAGGGCCAGGTCCGGATCGTTGGCCAGGGCCAGCCTCAGGCCCGCAGAGCGGTGGGCGGTGAGGTCGGCGATCAGCTTGGCCGACAGCGGCGCCCGGGCGTCCCCGTCCGGCTCGGCCTCGTTCGATGGCGAGCCGGTCTCCCCGCCGCCACCCGCGCCCTCGCCGACGTCTTCGGTGTCGCCGCCCGGCTCGTCAGGCTCGGGCGCGGCCTGCACCTCGTCTTCAGGCAGGACGAGCCCGCGCTCGATGCGCGGCACGCCGTCATAGCCGAGGATGACGAAGGCGCCCGCCCGCGCCAGGTCTTCGGGAGCGTAGAGTTCGCCGGGTTCCTCCAGAACCGCTTCGAGCGCCGACATCTGCGCCTCGACCTCCGGCGGCAGGTCCTCGGCCCCGCCCCAGGTCTCGCAGAGCGCGTCGTAGGCGTCGCGCTGGGTTTGCTGCTCAGCGCTGACCGGAGCGGGCCTTGGCCAGACGCGCGAAAGCCCGTGGCCGTGCGGATAGTCCAGACTCCACTGCACCCACTTCCAGCCTTCGGCGGCCTTGAAGTCCTCGGCCATGTCCGAGAGCTTGGCCGCGACCAACTCGTCGATCAGGGCCACGTCCGAGAGGTAGCCGCCGCGATCTTCGCTGAAGAGGTCGCGGATCACCGTCCCGCCCGCCGCGACATAGGCCTCCAGCCCGACCAAGGCGACACGCCGGTCGTCGGCCTGGACGGTCGCCTCGGTCATGGCCCGGCGGATCGCGGAAGGCTGGGCTTGCCCATGGGTCTCGAAGACCTGGAGTTGGCGCGCATGGTCCTCGCGGACGGCGAAGGCCATCAGCTGGTCGAGGGTCAGCTCGCCCTGGCGATGGCGGGCGATCAGCAGCGGAGCGACCGCCGCCAGCCGCAGGCGCTGGCGCACGACAGCGGCGGTGACGCCGTAGCGGGCAGCGATGGTCTCCGCGCCCCAGCCCTGGCGCTCGGAAAGATCATGAAAGGCCTCGAACGCGTCGACGGCCGCCAGCGGTTCGCGCGCCAGATTCTCGTCGAGGCTCACCTCCACGGCGTCGTTGGCCTCGTCGACCAGGCAGCGCACCAGCGCCCCACGCGGTATCAACTTGCGCTTGGCCAGGAGCCGCAGGGCCAGCCGCCGCCCTTCCCCGGCCGTGACCAGCGCATAGCCGGTCTCCGAGCCGTCGGCCCGACGCTCGGGTCGCACCACTGGCGGCTGGATGATGCCCTTGGCCAGGATCGAGGCGGCCCGCGCCTCGATCACCTCCGGTCGATGGCCGGACTTGCGCACATTGTCCGGCGAAGCCTTGAGCTTGCTCAAGGCGTAGAGGCGCTCCACGCCCGAACGGACCGCTCCGCTCTCGGTGATGATGAAGCCCTTGTCGAAGGCGGCGGGCTGGGCATCGACGGACGCCCCAGCAACGACGGCGGAGGCGACAGCCGAAGGAGCTGTTTGACTGGACACGGACAGGACGGGTCTCCCGTATGGGGCAGGGGTCAGGCGCAGGTCGCGCCTGACCCCTGCCCCTCGGCGAGAGCGGGGGGTGCAAACGGAGCGACGGTTTCGCGGGGACCCGGCTGCAGCCGTCGCCGCTTTCGAGAGGATCGGCGCCTCTCGCGCCCGCGAAGCTGGGCGGAAACCGTTGCGAAGTGCGCCAGGGGGCGGCGCCCCCAAGCACGCGCGCGCGTCGGCGCGCGCTCATGAAATGAAGCCTGCAAGGAGAGACCGCCAAGCGGGCTCGGGAAGCGGCGCCGAGTGTCCGGCGGCGGCCCAGAGGCCGCCCCCCCGGGGGCGCGCCCGCAGGAGCCGCGAGCGGAGCGGCGCCCAACGGGCGCGCGGCGGGACCGAGCGTGACCGCCGGACACTCTCCGTGTCTTTCGCCTAGGCGATCAGACGATCGACACCCAAATGGCGCCGCCCGAAGAGGTCCACTTGCGCCCTGCCCCAGAAGAACAGGATGGGACGGCGCTCAAGCCCGCCCAGTGATCGGCGAAAAATGCGGGCGCTAGGCCGGCTTGCCCAGCAGTTCCTTCAACCGCGGCCCGGCCTTGGCGGCCATCGCCTCGCCCACGGCCGCCGCAGCGTTGGCCGGACGGATCATGACCTCGAATTCCTCGATCTTGCCGTCGTCGTCAAAGGCGATGACATCGACGCCTTTCAGCTTCTTTTCGCCGACGCGGGCGCTGAACTCCAGGACCACGGACTTACGACCCTCGGACCAGAACGTCCGGTGGTAGGCGAAGTCTTCGAAAATGGTGTTGGCCGTCTCGATAATGTGCACGAGGGGCGCCACGCCCGGGTACGGCGTGAAGAAGGCCGGAGAGCGGAACACCACCGTGTCGGCGGCGATGGATCGCAGGCGGTCGAAGTCACGCTTCTCCAGCAAGTCGTGCCAGGTCTCGAGCGTTTGCAAAGCCTGCTCCGCGGCCATATCGCCTACTTCCCGATATTCGTTGTTGTCGCGGCGTTCAGATGCACCGTCGGCGTCACTCTAGAAGCCGCCCGAGCACCGTCAATGTCGCGCCCGCCGCCGACAACGGCGGCTAAAGCGCCTCGCAATAGAAGATACGAGGCGATCGCTGCGCCGGGTCCGACGGCAGGAACCGGTAGTGCACCAGCAGCCACTCGGCATCCTGCAAGCTGACGCCCAAGGTTTCGGCTATCCAGACGGGGGAAGGTTCATCGTCGATCTGCCGCTGGCCGGCGTGGGCCAAGGTCGCGTTCGCCGGCATCTTAGTCCCAAGCCGCGAAGGGATCGGAAAGCTTGGCCCACGCGCGCGGCCCAAAGCCGAACTGCAGGTCCGAGACCAGGCAGGCGTCGAAGCCGTGCGTCAGCGCCGCGCGATCCATGTGCTGGCCGATCAGCACGATCTCCTGGCGGCGATCACCATAGGGCGGGTTCCAGACCTTCTCGATCGTCGCGCGCCAAGCCGGGTCCTCAGGCCAGTAGTCCTTGGGCGCGCTGGCCCACCAGCGGCCATGAGGACCAAACTGCGTCACCGCGCCGGCCTGGCTCCAGCCGCCGACGCGGTCGGGCCGGGTCGCCAGCCAAACGAACCCTTTGGAGCGGATGACGCCTGGCCACTCGGCTTCCAACCAGGCCTTCAGTCGCTCGGGATGGAAGGGCTTGCTGGCCCGATAGACGAAGTGGCTGATGCCGTATTCCTCGGTCTCCGGCAGGACCTCCCCCATCAAGGCCTTCTGCCAACCGGCCGCCCCCTCGGCCCGCAGCGGATCGAAAAGGCCCGTGCCGAGCACTTGATCGAGCGCCACGGAACCGCGCTCGGCCGCCACGATGCGCGCCTGCGGATTGAAGGTGGCGATGATCGATGACAGTCGGCCCAGGTCCTGCGGCGACACAAGGTCGGCTTTATTGAGCACGATGACGTCGGCGAACTCGATCTGCTCGACCAGGAGATCCACGACGGTGCGCTCATCGCCCTCCCCCGCGGTCTCACCACGATCAGCCAGGCGGTCGCATGAGCCGTAGTCGCGCAGGAAGTTGAAGGCGTCGACCACGGTGACCATGGTGTCGAGCCGCGCCACGTCCGAGAGGCTCAGGCCTGCCTCATCCCGGAAATCGAAGGTGGCGGCCACCGGCATCGGCTCGGACACGCCCGTGGACTCGATCAGGAGGTAGTCGAAGCGCCGTTCGGCAGCGAGACGCCGGACCTCGGCCAGCAGGTCTTCTCGCAGGGTGCAGCAGATGCAGCCGTTGGACATCTCCACCAGCGTCTCATCGGTGCGTGACAGGTTGGCCCCGCCCTCGGCGACCAGCGCCGCATCGATGTTCACCTCGCTCATGTCGTTGACGATGACGGCCACCTTCAGGCCTTCGCGATTGCCCAGCACATGGTTGAGGAGCGTGGTCTTGCCCGCCCCCAGAAAGCCGGACAGGACGGTGACAGGCAGACGGCGGTCGATCCGCGACGCTGCGACTTTGGAGGGCTCGGCCATGAGGCTCATCCATGATGTTATAATATAACATCAACTACCCTCGCCACCCAGCCCCATCAAGCATATTGTTACTTTATAACACATGAGTTCTAAGGCGGCGTAGCCTTCAGGGGATTCCGATGTTCAAGCCGCTCGCCGCCATGGTGCTGGCCCTGTCGCTCGCCGCCTGCGCCACCACCGCGCCGACGCCGAAAGCGCCCCCGCCTCCGCTGCGCGTGGCCACCTGGAACATGGAGCACCTCTCCGAGAACGGCGCCGAAGGCTGCAAGCCGCGCACGGACGCCGACTATGCGGTGATGCGTCGTTATGCCGATCAGCTGAACGCCGACGTCATCGCCTTCGAGGAAGTGGAGTCGGTCAAGGCCGCGGCCCGGGTGTTCGATCCGGCCAGGTACCGACTGATCATCGAGGATCGACCGGCCGGCGATCACTTCCCGTGCGGCGGCCAGGAGGGCCGCAAGCTGACCCGCCAAGCCGTCGGCTTCGCCATCCGCAAGGATCTGGCGTTCACGCGCGCCCCGGACGTGGCGGATCTTGCGCTCGGCAACCCCAACCTTCGCTCAGGCGTGGACATCACGGTCCGCGCACCAGGCCATGCGCCGCTGCGTCTTCTGGCGGTTCACCTGAAATCCGGCTGCTTCAATGGCCTCGGTAGCCAAGCCTGCAAGACGCTGCAGCAACAGATCCCCATCCTGGAACGCTGGATCGACGCACGCGCCGCCGAACCGGTCCGCTTCGTCGTGCTGGGCGATTTCAACCGCCGCCTGGCGCGCAAGGACGATGTCCCGTGGGCGGAACTGGACGACGGCCAGCCGGCCAACGCCGACCTGTCGCTGGCGCAAGGCGCCGCCACGCCCAAGTGCGACCCGCGCTATCGTGAGTTCATCGATCATATCGTGATGGACGCCCGCGCCGCACGTGACCTGGCCGGCTTCGAGGAGCAGACCTACGACTTGGCCGACGGTCACCCATCGGACCATTGTCCGGTCACGGCTTCATTCCGATAGCGGCCAGGTACGAGTAAGCCGGGGTGCGCGGCGAGCCGTCCCAGCCCCAGGGTGGGACGGCTATTCGATCCACCCGAAAATCAAGGCTGCGGCCAGGCGTAAATCTCGCTGACCATCACCATGGCCAGGACGACGAGCAGAACGAAGGATCCGATCGCGAAGGCCAGACCAAGGCCTGTCAGCAACCGGCCTGTGGGCCTGCGACGCATCGCCATCGAAAGCACCCCTTGATGAAACCTGCTCCAGCATAGCCGCGACGACGAGCACGTTCCACATACGTTCTCAAAACTCCTGTGTATCGTCTTGCCGCGCGAACGACCGTGGCGCGGCCTATCAACATGCCGCTCGCGGCTCTCTCTGGCGCCGTAGGCTTCCCGTTCTTTCCCTGCAGCTTGCACAGCCATAAGGCGGGCGAGAACCTCATGGGATGAAGCGTCCACGCGGTCGGCCCAAGGGCTCAAAAAAACTTCGCGCACCGCTGCCCCTAAGGCCCCCGGCCGTCGTCTCCATAGTGGAAGCCGGTCCATGGCCGGAGGTGCTGCCGGTCACCCAGCAAATCCTCCGCGTGGTCGAAACGCACCTGGCGGAGGATCTCGACGAGCTTCTGGGATCCCTGCCCTGATCAGGAGCAAGGCCTATGTCTCGCCGCGAGAAGACTCCCAAGGCGCCGCCATCGACAGCGGCGCTCTATCTACGCGTCTCCACCGCGCGACAGGCTGAAAGCGATCTGTCCATTCCTGATCAGCGACGCCAGCTGGCGGCGTACGCCCTGGCCAAGCGATTTACGGTCACCGCCGAGTTCGTCGAACCCGGCAACACGGCGACGGACGACAAGCGGCCAGGCTTTCAAGCGCTGATGGAGGCAGGCCTGGAGAAGCCGGCCCGCTTCGACACCATCCTTGTCCACTCGTTCTCACGGTTCTTCCGCGATCAGTTCCTGTTCGAGTTCTACACGCGCAAGCTGGCTCGTAACGGCGTGCGACTGGTGTCGATCACCCAGGAACTCGGCGACGACCCGATGGGCCTGATGATGCGCCAGATGATGGCGCTCTTCGACGAGTACCAGTCGCGCGAGAACGCAAAGCACACCTTGCGAGCAATGAAGGAAAACGCCCGCCAGGGCTTCTGGAACGGCGCGCGGCCGCCGATCGGCTATCGCATCGTCGACGCCGAGGAGCGCGGGACCAAGGTCAAAAAGAAGCTGGAGGTCGATCCGGCCCAGGCCGAAATCATCCGCCTGATGTTTCGCCTGGCTCTCGTTGGTGACGAGCACAGCGGCCCCATGGGCGCCAAGCTGATCGCCACCCATCTCAACGCCAGACAGTTACGCACCCGTGATGGTGGCCGCTGGGGCACGGGTGCGGTCCACTACATCCTTACCCGTACGACCTATTTCGGCGAGCACCACTTCAACTGCCGCAACTTCAAGACCGGGGAACTGAAAGAGACCGACGAACACGTCATCATGGAGGTGCCGGCGATCATCGATCGCGAGACCTTTGACGCGGTTCAGTTGGCCATGGCCGCCCGCTCCCCGAGGACCCCAGGCGGCAACTTCGCCAAGAGCCCCCTGCTGTTGGCCGGAATCATACGTTGCGGCCACTGCGATGCCGCCATGACGCTGCGAACAGGCCAAAGCGGACGGTACCGCTATTACACCTGCGCCAGCCGAGCCCGTACAGGAACGGCCGCCTGTGGCGGGCAGACCGTACGCATGGACGCCGTCGACGCCGCGGTCATCGACTACCTGGAGAACAGGCTCCTGGAACCGCGCTTCCTGACCGAGTTGATGGAAAACGTCATCGACCGCCGCCAGGAATGGATCGAACGCCGGCACAAGCACGTGGCCGATCTTAAGAAGATCGCATACGAAGCCCAGGTCAGACTGAGGCGGCTCTACGACACGATAGAGTCAGGCATCGCCGATGGCTCCGATCCCCTCCTCAAGGACCGCTTGCGGGAATTGAAGAAGCTCCAGGACGAGGCGACGGCAGACGCCGAACGCGCGGAACGGGCGATAAATCGGCTGGGCCCGATCATCACTCCCGCCCTGCTGAAGCAGTTCTCGGAGGCGACGCGTCGAGCCCTACGCAACGAAGACGGCACGTTCCGCCGTGACATCCTGCGCGCCATTGCCCAGCGCGTGGTGGTGAAATCGAAATGGGAGCTCGAAGTATCCGGGTGCCGCGTGGAGCTGATGCGCTCACTGGCCGCCACAAGCGGCATGGAAGCTGCCGAAGTTGCAGTTCCAGCACGTGTTCCGGACTGGCGCGCCCTGCAGGATTCGAACCTGCGACCGTTCGCTTAGAAGGCGAATGCTCTATCCAACTGAGCTAAGGGCGCGCGCTCGCCGGCCCAGCTTTCCGGACCCTTAGTGGGTCCAGGGCTGCTTGCGGTTGGTGGCGAAGTTGTCGGCGTAGGCCTTGATGATCCGCTTGGGAACCTTCGGCTCGAACAGCTGGAACGAAATCTCGTGCCGCTGGGCGTAGGCGATGGCCTCGTCGCGGGTTTCGAAGGTCAGGCGAACCTGGCCGTTCATGTCGCTGGACTGGGTCCAGCCCATCAGCGGGTCGGGCTTGCGGGCCGAGGCCGGTTCGAATTCCAGCACCCAGTCCTTGGTCTTGGCCTTGCCCGACTGCATGGCGTTCTTGGCGGGACGATAGATGCGGGCGAGCATGGGCCTCTCCAAACGGTCTGCCGATGGTCGGAGCGGCAGGATTTGAACCTGCGACCCTCTGCTCCCAAAACAGATGCGCTACCAGGCTGCGCTACGCTCCGGACACCAGCAAGGGCTTGCTCCTACTCGGCTTTGGGGTCGAAACGCAAGCCTGCGAGGACGGGATTTTCGACGCAGCTAGCCCTTGGGAAAGATCCTGTGCCGAACGCGATCGCCGGGAAGCACGCCAAGCTGCCCCGCACGGCCGCCGGCGATCTCCAGAACGCCGAGCACGGGGCCTCCGGACGGCAGCGGCGTTTCGTCGAGCGGTCGCGCGTTGCGGACCATCGACAGGATCCGCCCGTCCGGGCCGATATAGAGGATGTCGAGCGGGATCAGGGTGTTCTTCATCCAGAAGGCCGCGCGCTGCGGCTTTCTGTAGACGAACAGCATGCCGCGATCCGGCGCCAGCGACTTGCGGAACATCAGCCCCTTGCGCTGCTCGGCCTCGGTGGCGGCGATCTCGACCTGGAATCGGGCGACGCCGCGCCCGGTGACGAGCTCCAGCGGCTCGAGACGCGGACCGGCCGCCAAGGCCGGGCCCGCGCCGCCGAGGGCGGGGACCGCCCCCGCCAGAAGCCGCAGCGCGTCGCGCCGTCGCGGATCGTCGAGAAGGGCCAAGAACGCCTCGCCAGAACCGTGAACCGGCAAGGACCCTACCCGCCCCTCTCCGGCCGGAAAAGCCGCCTCAGGCGGCGGTGATCTCGGCGACGACCAGACCCTTGGGGCCCTGGGCGAACCGAACCATGACGTCGTCGCCCGGCTGGAGATCCTCCAGCCCGCCGCGGCGCAGGGTTTCGATATGCACGAAGATGTCGCCCGGGGCCTCGTCACGGACGACGAAGCCGTAGCCCTTGGTGCGGTTGAACCACTTGACCTTGGCCCGCTCGGGCGGGCCGGCCGGCGTCAGCGACTGGCGCGCCGCGCCGCCGAAGCCGCGCGGCCCGTCGCGCCGGGGCGCGGATTCGTCGAAGGTGCGCCGCGGGCGCTCCAGCGGCGACGGCGCCGAGGTCTCGTCCAGATCGACGACCTCGCTGACCTGCCATCCCTTGTGCCGCTTGACCACGTCACAGACGATGGCCGAGCCCTCGAGCGACGACTCGCGACCGCAATTGCGCAGGGAGGTGACGTGGAGCAGGACGTCCTTCAGACCGGTCTGGCCGGGATCGTCGGGAACGATGAAGCCGTAGCCCTTGCCGACGTCGAACCATTTCACGCGGCCGCTAATGCGCACGAGGTCTTCGTGCGCGCCCGATGCATCCAAGTCGTAACCAGACATTCCGCCCCTCTGGCTCGCCCAAACAGCCCAAAGGAGCGAGCACCACAAGAATAACAGTGTTCTCGGGGAGGGATGGCCGTCAATGGCCAAATGATGCGGAGAGCGCGCAATACGAAAGGCGCGACGTTTAGTCGCGCCTTCTGTGTCGTATGGGAAACTCTGAACTCTGCGGTGGCAGTCCCTAGGGGAGTCGAACCCCTCTCTCCAGATTGAAAATCTGGCGTCCTAACCGATAGACGAAGGGACCACTAAGCTTCACAGAAGCAAGGTAATCCGCAGTAGTTCAAAGTAGACGCCTCGCGACTGGCAGTCCCTAGGGGAGTCGAACCCCTCTCTCCAGATTGAAAATCTGGCGTCCTAACCGATAGACGAAGGGACCGCGTCGCCGCGAGGAGCCGGGGATATACAAAGGCTCCCCGGAGAGCGCAAGCGGTCAGATGCGATTTTTTTAATCCGTCCACATGCGCGGGTCTGCGGCGTCTTCGATCTCGAGCTGAACCCCTTCCCGGCCCATGTAATCGTCGGGTTTCAGGCGGCCCACGACGTGCAGCGCGCCGCCGCCCGCCAGCAGCCGACGCCCCAGATCAGTCTCGGCCGAGCGCCAGGATACGGCCTTGATGCGGTCCCCGGTCGGCCCGACCAGGTCGACTCGCACGTGGCCGCCGCGCAGGGCCATGACCCGCTCGGGACGCACGCCGGCCAGGGCGAAGGTTGGCTCGACATTGCCCGGACCGAACGGGGCCATCTGCTGGAACTCGCTCCAGAGGCCGCGATTGGCGGCGCGCGGCTGCACCAGGGCGTCGATCTCGACCGACTCGGCCCCCACGGCCTCCATTTCGCCGGCCAGGGCCTCCTCCAGGAAGGCTCGCAGCTCGGGAATAGAATCGGGCCGCACGGTCAGGCCGGCAGCCATGGCGTGACCGCCCCCGGCCATCAGGATTCCGGCCTCGAAGGCGGCCTGCACGGCCCGGCCGAGGTTGACCCCCGGCTGCGACCGGCCCGAGCCCTTGGCGATTCCCGCCGCGCGATCGATGCCGATGACCAGGGTGGGCTTGCGATAGCGCTCGCGCAGGCGGCTGGCGACGATGCCCACCACGCCCGGATGCCAGTCTTCGCCGGCCACGACGATGACGGGGGCGTCGGGGTTGAAGTTGCTGCTGCGCTCGAGAATCGCCACGGCCTCCTCGACCACCGCGGCCTCGACGGCCTTGCGCTCGGTGTTGAGCTCGTCGAGCTCCTCGGCCAGGGCCCGGGCCTCGATCGGATCGTCCGTCGAGAGCAGGCGCGCGCCGAGATCGGAACGGCCGATGCGGCCGCCGGCGTTGATTCGTGGTCCCAGGATGAAGCCGGCATGGAACACGCTGGCGGCCCCCTGCCCCTTGGCGACCTCCAGAAGCGCCTTGAGGCCCGGATTGGCCCAGTTGGACATCACCCGCAGGCCCGTGGCTGTCAGCGACCGGTTGAAGCCGACCAGCTGGGTGACGTCGCAGACCTCGCCCAGGGCGGTCAGGTCGAGCCACTGGCGAAGATCCGGCTCGGGGCGATCCTCGCCGAACAGGCCGCGCTTGCGGGCCTCGCGGTTGAGGGCCACCAGCAGGACGAAGGTGACGCCGGCGGCGGCCAGAACGCCCTGCCCGCTCTGGCAGCCAGGTCGGTTGGGATTGACCACGGCGGCCGCGGCCGGCGGATCCTCGCGCATCAGGTGGTGGTCGATGACCACGACCTCCAGGCCGATCGTCGCGGCGCTGGCGATGGCGTCGTAAGCGGCCGCGCCGCAGTCGAGGGTGACGACCAGTTCGGCGCCGGTCTCACGGATGGTCTTGAAGGCCGCCGGGCTGGGCCCGTAGCCCTCCTTCAGACGATCGGGGATGTAGATCGGCAGCTCGACGCCCATGTGCCGGAACCAGCGGACCAGCTGGGCGGCGCTGGTGGCGCCGTCGACGTCGTAGTCGGCGAACACCATGGTCGGCCGTCCCTGCACCAGGGCGTCGATCAGGATCTCGGCGGCCCGGTCCATGTCGGTGAAGCTGGACGGATCTGGGAACAGCGACTTCAGCGTCGGCTGCAGATAGTCGCGAGCGCCGTCCAGGCCGACGCCGCGCGCGACCAGGGCGCGGGCCAAAGGCTCGGAAAGGCCATGCAGCCTGGCGATGTCGCGAGCGACGGCGGCGTCGGCGGGACGTTCGCGCCAGGCGCGTCCGGACAGCGAGCGCTCGACGCCCAGAAAGGCCTCGGCGGCGGCAGGTACGGCGTGACCGTCGGCGGCCATGGGCTAAACCAGCCTGAAATCAGCGTCTTGGGGCATGGGAGGACCCTATCGCCTTTACGGGATTCGATCCATGACACGCCGGTGCGGCGAAAACGGACGCCCGCCTGATCGTGTGGCGACGACTTCGCGCGCCGGGGACGCCAACGGCCACGGCCGCTCTACCTTCGACCGGGAATAGAGACAGCGAATCGGACGGAGCGCCTCGTGATCACCCTCGTGTTCTGGCTGATGGCGGCGGGCATGCTGGCCGCCAGCGCGTATGCAGCCTCGCTGCGCATCTGGCCGCTGACCGTCATCATCCTGGCCCTGTGCTGGGACAACGCCATCGTCGCCGCCGGGGCCCTGGTCGGCGCCGGCGACCTGCTCATCGGCCTGTCGGTGCCGCGCTACGTCGCGCACGGCCTGCTGACGCCGCTGCTGATCCCGATCGTGTTCTGGATCGCCAGGCTGCGCCTGCGCGCCTGGGTGTGGATCCTGACCGCCGCGCTGGTAACCCTCGGCGCCTATACCGAGATCTTCAACCTGAACCTCGTGCTCAAGGAATATCATGGCACGCTGCGCTACGCCCACGCAGCCGCCAGCCCGCCGATCCCGTCGATCGTGACGGTGCTGGTGCTGATTGGCGTCGGTGTCCTGCTGTGGCGTCGTCAGGGCGTGCCGTGGCTGTGCCTGGGCGCCCTGGCGATGTTCGGCAGCGCTGGCAGCGGCGTGTTCTGGCTGGGCAACGCCGGCGAGTTGGTGCTGATCGGCTCGATCCTGGCGACCGCGACGGCTCTGCGCTCCAAAGCCGCCCTCGCCCGCTGACGGACGCGCCCTCCCCTCGCGGAGAGGGCGCCAGTCGCCGTCAGCCGGCCGCCGTTTCCTTGGCCACCATGTCGACTTCGTTGGCCGAGCCCAGCACCACCGGCACGCGCTGGTGCAGCTTGCTGGGCGCCAGGTCGAGGATCGGGGTGACGCCATCGGTGGCCTTGCCACCGGCGCGCTCGACGATCAGGGCCATGGGATTGGCCTCGTACATCAGGCGCAGCTTGCCCGGCTTGCCCGGCTCGCGGGCGTCCCACGGGTACATGAAGACGCCGCCGCGCATCAGGATGCGGTGCACGTCGGCGACCATCGAGGCCACCCAGCGCATGTTGAAGTTCTTGCCCCGCGGGCCTTCCTTGCCGGCCAGGCAGCCGTCGACATAGCGACGGATCGGCGGGGCCCAGTGGCGCTGGTTCGACATGTTGATGGCGAACTCGGCGGTGTCGGCCGGAATGGTCGAGGCGGCATGGGTCAGCAGCCACTTGTCGTCGGCCGACAGGGTGAAGCCCACCACGCCCGAGGTCAGGGTCAGCACCAGCATGGTCTGGGGCCCGTAGACGGCGTAGCCGGCGCCGACCTGATGGCGGCCGGGCTGCAGGAAGTCGGCTTCAGTCGGCTCGCGGCCTTCCGGTGCCGGCAGGATCGAGAAGATGGTGCCGACCGAGACGTTGACGTCGATGTTGCTGGAGCCGTCCAGTGGATCGAAGGTGACCAGATAGCCGCCCTGGCGACCGGTGGTCTCGACGTGCTCGAGCTCTTCGGAGGCGATGCCGGCGACCGGGTCGCAGGCCTTCAGGGCGTCGCTCAGCAGGTCATTGGTCAGAATGTCGAGCTTCTTCTGCTCTTCGTCCTGAACGTTGGTGATCCCGGCCGCGCCGAGATTGCCGAGAATGGCCCCGCCGGCCACCACGCGGCTGATGCGGGCGCAGGCGGCGGCGATTTCGGTGACGACGGTCTTGACCGCGGGGCTGGAGGGATCGCCGGCGAGGTGGCTGGCGAGATCGATCAGGGCGGTCATGGAAAGGGCCTCGAACTATACGGGGCGGCGATCAGTCGCCGCGGCGCGAGCGACTCGCAGACTAGTACGACAATATTACGAGCGGGAACGGGCCGACGGCGACCGCCGGCCCGAGAAAGCCTAGACCCGGCGCTTCATGCGCACTTCGCGCACGGCCCCGGTCGAGGAATTCATCACCAGGCTGTGGGTGTGGACGAAGCCGTCCTTGAACCCCACCCCGTCCAGCAGGGCGCCGGAGGTGACGCCGGTGGCGGCGAAGATGGCGTCCGACCGGACGATCTCGTGCAGATCGTACTTCTTGTCGAACTCGGTGACGCCCCAGCGCGAGGCCCGGGCGCGCTCGTCGGCGTTGCGGAAGATCAGGCGCCCCTGGAACTGGCCACCGACGCACTTCAGGGCCGCGCAGGCCAGCACGCCCTCGGGCGCGCCGCCGGAACCCAGATAGAGGTCGATACCGGTCGCCGGATCGGCGGTGTTGATGACGCCAGCGACGTCGCCGTCGGTGATCAGGTTGACGCGCGCGCCCACCGAACGGACCGAAGAGATGATCTCGGCGTGGCGCGGACGGTCCAGCACGCAGACGGTGATCTGCGACGGTTCCACGCCCTTGGCCGCGGCCAGCGCCTTGACGTTGTCGGCCGGCGACTTGTCGAGGTCGATCACGCCGGCCGGATAGCCCGGCCCGCAGGCGATCTTGTCCATGTAGGTGTCAGGCGCGTTCAGCAGCGTGCCCTTGGGCGCCCAGGCCATCACGGCCAGCGCGTTGGGCATGGCCTTGGCCGTAAGCGTCGTGCCTTCCAGCGGGTCGAGCGCGATGTCAACCGTCGGGCCGCCACGGCCCACCTTCTCGCCGATATAGAGCATCGGCGCCTCGTCGCGCTCGCCCTCGCCGATGACGATCTCGCCGTCGATGGAAAGCTCGTTGAGCGCGTTGCGCATGGCGTCGACGGCCGCCTGGTCGGCGGCCATCTCGTCACCCCGGCCGACCATGGTCCAAGACGCGATGGCGGCGGCTTCGGTCACGCGGACCGCATCCAGGACCAGAGAACGGTCCAGGGTGTTAGAACTCATCAGTGTCTCCCAGCCCGTGGCGAGGCTAATTTCCCAATGTCTTCCACACCTGGACCGCTTGTTGCTCGCGATCTCTAGTTGCGCGCGACGCGCAGAAGACGGGGACGCTCTAGCACGGCCTGCAGCTTTTCGATGCGGCTAATCGCGTCGAGCAGCTTGGATTCCGGAGTCGCATGGGTGACGAGCACGATCGGCACGCCGCCCGCCCCTTCGACAGGCTTCTGCAGGAAGGCGTCGATCGAGACGCCGCATTCGGCCAGGGTTTCGGAGATCGCGGCGATGGCGCCGGGCACGTCGCGGACCATGATCCGCAGGTAGGCCTTGCCCACCGACTTGGCCGGATCGACGACGACGAACGGCTTCAGGGCCCCGGCCGGAGCCTGGAACACCGGACGTGCAGCCTTGGTCATCACATCGGCGATGTCGGCGGCGACGGCGGCGGCCGTCGGGCCCGCGCCCGCGCCCGGTCCCTGGATGAAGATGCGGCCGATGCGCGTACCTTCGATGAAGAGCGCGTTCAGGGCGCCGCCGGCCTGGGCCAGCGGATGCTCCAGCGGGATCAGGGTCGGATGAACCTTCACGGCCACGCCGTCATCGGTCTTCGAGGTGCCGGCGATCAGCTTGATGCGATAGCCGAGATCCTTGGCCAGCTTGATGTCGAGCAGTTCGACCTCGCTGATGCCCTCGATCTCGGCGGCCTCGTAGTTGGGGGCGCAGCCGAAGGCCAGGGCGGCCAGGATGGTGATCTTGTGGCCGGCGTCGAAGCCGCCGACGTCCATCGTCGGATCGGCCTCGGCGTAACCCAGGGCCTGGGCCTCGCGCAGCACGTCGGCGAAGTCGCGGCCGGTCTTCTCCATCTCGGAGAGGATGTAGTTGCAGGTGCCGTTGAGGATGCCAGCCACCGAGACGACGTCGTCGCCGACCATGGCCTCGCGCAGCATCTTCACCGCCGGCGTGCCGCCCATGACAGCGGCCTCGAACAGCAACGGCACGTTGTTGGCCTCGGCCAGGGCGGCCAGTTCGGCGCCATGCTCGGCGATCAGGGCCTTGTTGGCGGTGACGACCGGCTTGCCCAGCTTAAGGGCGGCTTCCACCGCGGCCTTAGCCGGACCATCGCTGCCGCCGACCAGCTCGACGAACAGGTCGACATTGGGCGAGCTGGCCAGGGCGACCGGATCGTCGAACCATTCCAGACCCGAAATGTCGACCGTGCGCGGGCGCGACTTCGAACGAGCCGAAACGGCGACCACTTCGGCGCGGTCACCGGCCGGCGCGAAGTCCGGGCGCTGGCTGAGGAACTGCAGAAGCCCGCCGCCGACGGTTCCGAGGCCGGCGACGCCGACGCGCCAGGTTTTCTGAGTCATGGTGCGGTTCCTCGTGGTCGGGTGGCCCTAACGGGGCCGCCCTCGTCCTTCGACAAGCTCAGGATGAGGGCTATTGCAGGCTTTGGCAGTCGAAATCCTCACCCCGAGCCTGTCGAAGGGCGAGGATTTCGCAGAGGGATCAGGCCTGTTCGAGGCTGTTGTGAGCCTTGGCGAGGATCTGATCGGCGTTCGCGATGAACTTCTTCACGTTGCGCGCGGCCTGCTTGATCCGATGCTCGTTCTCGACGAGGCCGATGCGGACATAGCCCTCGCCGTACTCGCCGAAACCGATGCCGGGGGCGACGGCGACGCCGGCCTCCTCGATCAGGAGGCGCGAGAACAGCATCGAGCCCGCGGCCTCGAACTGCGGCGGGATCTTCGCCCAGGCGAACATCGAGGCGGGCGGATTGGGGATGTCCCAGCCGGCGCGCTTCATCGACGAAACCAGGGTGTCGCGACGGCCCTTGTAGATGCCGCGGATCTCTTCCACGCAGTCTTGGGGGCCGTTCAGCGCTGCGGCCGCGGCCACCTGCACCGGAGTGTAGGCGCCGTAGTCGAGATAGGACTTCACGCGGGCCAGGGCGGCGCAGATGCGGGCGTTGCCGACGACCATGCCCACGCGCCAGCCGGCCATGGCGTAGGTCTTCGACAGCGAGTTGACCTCGACGGCGATGTCCTTCGCGCCCTCGACCTGCAGGATCGACGGCGGCGGGTTGTCCTCGAAATAGATCTCGCCGTAGGCCACGTCGCTGATGACCAGCAGATCGTGCTTCTTGGCCAGCGCCACGGCGTCCTTGTAGAAGTCGAGGTCGACCGTCTGGGCCGTCGGGTTCGACGGATAGGAGAGGATCAGCACGCTGGGCGGCGGCACCGAGTGCTTCACCGCCCGGCTGATGTTGGACAGGTACTGCTCGGGGCTCAGCGCCGGCACGTGGCGGATGACGCCGCCGGCCATGATGAAGCCGAAGGCGTGGATCGGATAGGCCGGGTTCGGGCAGATGATGACGTCGCCGGGGGCGGTCAGGGCCTGGGCGAGGTTGGCGAAGCCCTCCTTCGAGCCGAGGGTCGAGATCACCTCGGTGTCAGGGTTCAGCTTCACGCCGAAGCGGCGGTCGTAGTAGCCGGCCATGGCCTTGCGCAGGCCGGGGATGCCCTTCGACGCCGAGTAGCGGCCGGCGCGCGGATCGCGCGAGGTCTCGATCAGCTTGTCGACGATGTGCTTGGGCGTGGGCATGTCCGGATTGCCCATGCCGAAGTCGATGATGTCGACGCCCTGGCCGCGCAGGCGAGCCTTGATGCGGTTGACCTCTTCGAAGACGTAGGGCGGCAGGCGGCGGATGCGGTGAAAGTCGGCGGTCATGATGGCTCGTGCGCCCTCTGGCGCTGCAGGAGCGAAAAGTCGGGCATGGATAGACCCCAAGCGGGGTATAGCCAAGCCAGTTCAAGGAAAATTATGCCTCCGTCGCCCTATTGGGGCTTGGACGGAGGCGGGGTAGCTCGGCCACGAGCAGCCTTGGCGAAGGCTTCGGTCTCGGCGCGGTCGGCCACGGTCGGGATTTCCGACGGCGGAACGCGGCCGGCGCGCTGGGCGCGGGCGGCGAAGCCTTCGGTGTCCGACAGGGCGAAGGTCTCCGGCGCGGTGTCGCGACGGAGCTGAGCGGCGGCGGCCTGTTCGGCCTGGACCTGGGCCTTGTACTCGCCAGGCTTGGGAATGTCGGTCGGCACGGCCGGAATGCTGGCAAGGCTCGGGACCTTGCCCCGCTCCTTGCCCGCCGCTTCGGCGGCGGCGGCCACCGGCGAGGTGGCGTCGACCGGCGGCGGCGTGAACGGCGACGAGGCGCAAGCCGACAGCACGGCCGCGAGGACCGAGAGCGAGGCGCCGAAACGTACGATTTTACCGGTTTGGCCGTTCATCTTGTCTCAGGTCTTATGCGATGATCGCGGCGAGCGGAAGGCGCCGAACGAGAAGCGGCGGTCGATAAGCGACATTCAGGCGGAAGGAACGCGCATGGCCAAGGGCGACGGCAAGGACGCGGGCAAGGGCGTCAAGGCGGCGGGCAAGCCCCGCAAGCCCTCCGCACCGCGCAAGACGGCCGCCGCAGCGCCAAAGCCCCCTCCTCCGCCCCCCGAACCCGACCCCAAGCCCGAATCGGCCGCCGCCTCCGGCTCTCCCGATTTCACCGCGCTGCTGACCGAGGAGCAGCGGCGGATGATGGAGGCCCTGTCGGCCAACCTGGCCCGCGCGGCCGTCACCGCCCAGGGCGCGATCGCCGAGGCCGCCCTGCGCCAGGCCGACCGCCCCGCGGCCCTGTCGCCCGACCCGTTCCATGTAGCGCCCGCCCTCAACGAGGTGATCGGCAGCCTCGCCTCCCAGCCCGACCGGCTGCTGCGGGCCCAGGCCGACCTCTTCAGCGGCTACATGGAACTTTGGCAGTCGGCCGCCCGCCGCGCCGTCGGCGAAGAGGCCAAGCCGGTGGTGGCGCCGGCCCACGGCGACAAGCGTTTCGCCGACCCCGACTGGTCGGCCAACCCCGTGTTCGACATGATGAAGCAGTCCTACCTGCTGACGTCGAACTGGCTGAACGGCCTGGTGGCCCAGGCGGAAAACGTCGACCCGCAGTCCAAGCGCCGGGTCGAGTTCTTCACCAAGATGCTGACCGACGCCTTCTCGCCGTCGAACTTCCTGATCTCCAACCCCGCCGCCCTGCGCGAGGTGATGCACACCAACGGCGAGAGCCTGAAGCGCGGCATGGAGAACTTCGCCGCCGACCTCGAGCGCGGCGGCGGCCAGCTGGCCATCAGCCAGACCGACCTGGCCAAGTTCAAGGTCGGCGAGAACGTCGCCACCGCCCCCGGCAAGGTGGTCTATCAGAACGACATCCTGCAGCTGATCCAGTTCGACCCGGCCACAGAGCAGCAGCACGAGATCCCGCTGCTGATCTTCCCGCCCTGGATCAACAAGTTCTACATCCTGGATCTGCGACCCGAGAACTCGATGATCCGCTGGCTGACCGGCCAGGGCTTCACGGTGTTCGTCGCCTCGTGGGTCAATCCCGACACCCGCCTGGCCGCCAAGACCTTCGAGGACTACATGCTCGAGGGCATCTACGACGCCAGCCAGCAGGTCATGACCCAGTGCGGCGTCGATAGGGTCAACACCGTCGGCTACTGCATCGGCGGCACCCTGCTGTCATGCGCCCTGGCCCACATGGCCGCCAGGGGCGACAAGCGCATCAACTCGGCCACCTTCTTCGCCGCCCAGCAGGACTTCGCCGAGGCCGGCGACCTGCTGCTCTTCACCGACGAGGCCTGGCTGAAGGAGATCGAGGCGCGGATGGACCAGCAGGGCGGCTTCCTGCCCAGCCAGTCGATGGCCGACACCTTCAACGCCCTGCGCGGCAACGACCTGATCTGGTCGTTCTTCATCAACAACTACCTGATGGGCAAGGAACCGCGGCCCTTCGACCTACTGTTCTGGAACGCCGACCAGACGCGGATGCCCAAGTCGCTGCACCTGTTCTACCTGCGCAACTTCTACAAGGACAATAACCTGACCCACGGCCGCCTGACCCTGGGCGGCGAGGTTCTGGACCTGTCGAAGGTCAAGACGCCTATCTACGTGCAGTCGTCGAAGGACGACCACATCGCCCCCTATCGCAGCGTCTATCGCGGCGCGCGGGCGTTCGGCGGGCCGGTGACCTTCACCATGGCCGGTTCGGGCCACATCGCCGGCGTGATCAACCACCCCGACGCCAGGAAATATCAGCACTGGACCAACGAGCACCTGCCCGGCTCGGTCGACGGCTGGATCGCCGGCGCGGTCGAGCACCCCGGTTCGTGGTGGCCGCACTGGGCGGAATGGCTGAAGGCCAAGTCCGGCAAGCGGATCCCGGCCCGCGATCCGTCCAAGGGCCCTCTGAAGGCCTTCGAGGACGCGCCGGGCAGCTTCGTGCGGGTGCGCTCGAACGCGGAAGCGGCTTAGGGAATGACCCCCCTCTCCCCTTGCGGGAGAGGGTGGCCTCCTTCGGAGGCCGGGTGAGGGGTCTCTCTGACCTCAAAGCTGCGTAGAGGCGGCCAGACCGGGTGAGGGATCTCAAGCCCGAGACCCCCCTCATCCGCCGGCTTCGCCGGCGCCTTCTCCCGCAAAGGAAGAAGGCTTCACACCATCCCCACCGCATAGGCCTCGGCGAACACCCCCGCCTCGGACTTCTCGATCAGCGGACGCACCCGGGCCATGTGCTCGGTGAAGCGCGGGTCCTCGCGGAAGAGGTCGGCGTCCGCCTGCGTATCGAACACCGAGATCAGCACCAGACCCTGCTCGGATCGAAACAGCCGCGCGCCGCGCAGGCCCTTCACCTGTCCGCGCAGGCGCTGGTGCTGGGCAAGTTGCAGCTCGAGGAAAGCCTCGAACTGGCCCGCCTTGGGCCGGATGACGCTGATGTTGACCACCGGCTCGGGGCGGGCCGCCCTGGGCTCGACGGGGCTGGCGACAGCGGCGGCTGCGACGGCGGTCGTGGCGGCGGCGAAGGTCATGGGGAGGCGCTCCAGTAAGGCGTTGCCGGTTGCGGAGCCCCTCCTGTAAAACCTCAAGCAAACTTGAGGTCAAGCGCCCATGCCCGATAGCGACCAAACCGCCTGCCCCTCCGCCTTCCAGACGCTCAGCGTCGGCGAACTGGCCAAGCGCGCGGGCGTGGCGGTGTCGGCCCTGCACTTCTACGAGGCCAAGGGCCTGATCCGCAGCCTGCGCACCGAGGGCAACCAGCGGCGCTATCCGCGCGGCATGCTGCGGCGGGTGGCGGTGATCAAGGTGGCCCAGCGCACCGGCATGCCGCTGAACGAGATCAAGGCGGCCCTCGCCGCCCTGCCCGACGACCGCGCGCCCAGCCAGGAGAACTGGCGCGACCTGTCGGCGGCGTGGCGCGATGATCTCGACGCCCGCATCCGTCGCCTGACCCAGCTGCGCGACCAGTTGGACGACTGCATCGGCTGCGGCTGCCTGTCGCTGACCTCGTGCCCGCTGCGTAATCCACGCGACTCACTGGCCGCCGAGGGACCCGGCCCTCGCCTCCTGGATGAAATTTGACACCAGCGAGACCGCCGTTCGCCCAAAACTCGCCCCGATCACGGCGGAGCTTGTCGCCATGCTCGATCTTTCCCGTCGCACAGCGCTGAGCCTGCTGGCCGCCGCCCCCTGGCTGGGCGCGGCTGCGCGCGGCGACGGCCTGAAGCTGGCCCAGGCGGCGCGCACCCAGATCGGCGTGACCCTGGACTACGACCCCAGCTATCGGGCGATCAGCTATCCACGCGGCGACGTGCTGCGCTCGACCGGCGTCTGCGCCGACGTGCTGGTGCGCGCCGCCCGCGACGCCTGGAACATCGACCTGCAAGAGCGCGTGCACGCCGACATGGTTCGCGCCTTCTCGGCCTATCCGGCCAGGCGCGCCTGGGGCCAGAAGAGCGCCGACGCCAATATCGACCATCGCCGGGTGCTGAACCTGGAGACCTATCTTGATCGTCAGGGCGCGAAGCTGCGCGCCAGCCAGGACGCCCGGTCAGGCGACGGCTTCGCTGATCCCCTGCCCGGCGACGTGCTGACTTGGCGGCTGTTCGGCAACGGCCGCCCGCATATCGGCGTGGTCGTGCAAGGGCCTGACAAGGTGCGCGTGGTGCACAATATCGGCGCCGGCGCCCGCGAGGAGGCGCTGTGGATCTTCAAGCTGCACAAGCCGGTCGGGCACTACCGGTGGCGGGCATGACGCCCGCCCCACCTTAAATGACTGCGTGAAGCCAGATACCCACCGACCAGCAACTGCGCTCGTCTCCCTCGATGGGGCCTTCAGTCCACAAGCGAAGCTCACGGACACGCGGAGCACTTTCAAAAAGCGCCAGCGGACAGTCGCCTTCCCCGTAGAAGTAGAGATCGGGGTTGGCGCGGGTCGCTTCAGCCGTGGCCGACACCGCGGCGATGGTCTCAAGGCAAGCGTTCAACGGTTGGCCCAGCCTGAGCCCGACCCAACCGTATGCGCCATCGAAATGCGCCTCGGCCTCGTCGACCATCGGATGGTCGCGCCAATAGCCGACTTCATGCTTCCCGGCCCCGAAGACCAGATCGTACATCGGGGCGCCCATGCGAAAGGCTACCCTACAGCCCGGCCTTCTCATCCAGACCCAGGGCCAGGTTGAGGTTCTGCACCGCAGCGCCCGAGGCGCCCTTGCCCAGGTTGTCGAGCAGGGCCACCAGGCGGGCCTGGCCGCTGGTGTCGGAGCCGAACACGAACAGCTTCAGGCGGTTGGTGCCGTTCAGCCCCTCGGGGTCGAGGGTGGTCAGGCTCTTGGCTTCGTCCAGCGAGGCGACCTCGACGAAGCTCTCGCCCTTGTAGTGGGCGGCGAGCGCGGCGTGGAGATCGCCCAGCGAGCACGAACCTTCCAGCAGGCCAAGGTGCAGCGGCAGCTCGACCAGCATGCCCTGTGCGTAGCGGCCTACGGCCGGGGTGAAGATCGGACGGGTCAACAGGCCGCCGTGCTTCTGGATCTCCGGCACGTGCTTGTGGGTCAGCGACAGGCCATAGATGCGGTAGGCGACCTTGGTGTAGTTCGGCGAGGTCTCGTCCTCGAATTCGGCGATCATCGCCTTGCCGCCGCCGGTATAGCCCGAGACGGCGTTGAACGAGACCGGCAGGTCGGACGACAGCAGGCCGGCCGAGACCAGCGGACGGGTCAGGGCGATGGCGCCGGTGGCGTAGCAGCCCGGGTTCGAGATCCGCTTCGAAGCCGCGATCTTCTTGCGCTGTTCCTTGTCGAGCTCGGGGAAGCCGTAGGTCCAGTCGGCGTTGGTGCGATAGGCCGTCGAGGCGTCGATCACCTTGACCAGCGGGTTCTCGATCAGGCCGACGGCTTCCTTGGCCGCGTCGTCGGGCAGGCACAGGATCACCGCATCGGCGGCGTTCAGCATCTCGGCGCGGGCGACCGGGTCCTTGCGCTTGTCCGGATCGATCGAGATCAGCTGCAGGTCGGTGCGGCCGATCAGGCGCTCGCGGATCTGCAGGCCGGTGGTGCCGACTTCGCCGTCGATAAAGACCTTGGGGGTGTTCGCCATGATGCCAACTCCTCGGCCTGGGCCGCTTTACGTCGGACCCAGTCTTGCAGCGCCATGTGACCGGCGCATGCATTCGGGCGCTGTCCGGCCCGATCGGAATTCA
The DNA here is from genome assembly GCA_966252285.1 of uncultured Caulobacter sp. GTDB lineage: Bacteria > Pseudomonadota > Alphaproteobacteria > Caulobacterales > Caulobacteraceae > Caulobacter. The sequence goes on along the minus strand of CBINOL010000005.1, from coordinate 40,061 downwards.
CAAGAAAAAGGGCGCTTCGGATAACCGAAGCGCCCTCTTCCAAAACGCGTGCGACGACGCGCTTAGCGCTTCGAGAACTGGAAGCTGCGGCGGGCCTTGGCCTTGCCGTACTTCTTACGCTCGACGACGCGGCTGTCGCGGGTCAGGAAGCCGTGCGGCTTCAGGACCGGGCGCAGGGCCGGTTCGTAGTAGGTCAGGGCCTTGGACAGACCGTGACGGATGGCGCCGGCTTGACCCGACAGGCCCGAACCTTCGACGGTGACGTCGACGTCGAACTGGCCGAGACGCTCGGTCACTTGCAGCGGCTGAGCGATCATCATGCGCAGGACGGGGCGAGCGAAGTAGACTTCCTGGTCGCGGCCGTTGACGGTGACCTTGCCGGTGCCCGGCTTGATCCACACGCGCGCGATGGCGTTCTTGCGCTTGCCGGTCGCGTAGGCGCGGCCTTGGGCGTCGATCTTCGGCTCGGCCGGAGCGGCCGCTTGCGGGTTGCTGGACAGGCCGGCCAGCGCGTCAAAACCTTGAGCTTCGGACATGGCTTAGAGGCTCCGGGTGTTCTTGACGTTGCGCGCCGCGAAGTCGATGACTTCCGGGCTTTGCGCTTGGTGCGGGTGCTCGTCGCCGGCGTAGACCAGCAGGTGCGTCAGCTGCTTGCGAGCCAGCGGGCTCTCCTTCGGCAGCATGCGCTCGACGGCCTTGTTCAGGACGCGTTCCGGGAATTGACCGCCCAGAACCTTGCGCGGGGTGGTTTCCTTGATGCCGCCCGGGTGACCGGTGTGGCGGTAGTAAACCTTGTCGTCCAGCTTCTTGCCGGTGAACTTCACCTTGTCGGCGTTGATCACGACGACGAAGTCGCCGCAGTCGACGTGCGGGGTGTAGTCAGGACGGTGCTTGCCGCGAAGACGCATGGCGATGAACGTCGCCAGACGGCCGACAACGGCGTCCTTGGCGTCGACCACGATCCACTTCTTCTCGACCTCGGCGGGCTTCAGGGAAGCCGTGGTCTTTTGCATGGGATTGATCCGTAATTCTTGTGCGTCGGGAGCCAAGGGATTGGATCCGTCCGCGTGAGGGGCGGCTGATACCCAAGGGTTCGCCCCATGTCAACAATGCGCACGCAGGAAAGTTCGGAAAGCCTTGTAGAGCAAGGGGTTGAGCGATGAGGTATCTAAATACCGCATCATTGGATCCCGCCGCTTCCGAGCAAGAAAAAGGCGGACGTCCCGAGGACGCCCGCCCTTTTCACGATGAGGCCCCTCGCCTACTTGCCGGCGTCGAAGCCGAAGGCGTGGCGCATGACCTGGAAGATGTAGCTCTCCTCGACCACGCCGCGAACGAGATAGGCGCCCGGACCGTCGGCATAGACGCCGACGTCTTCGCCGGCATGGGCGGCGCTGGGCAGGTGGGCGACGGCCTGCTGGTGGTAGTCGACCTCGTCGAGGTCTTCCTTGGCCGGGTCGGCGCGCAGATTGTTCCCCTCGACCCCGCCAGGACCGGTGGCGAAGCTCAGCACCGTGTAGGCCTTGCCGTCGCCGGCCACGACCGGCTCGCCCTCGTTGCCGGCCAGGCCAAGGATCGGGGCGTTACGCGCGGCGTAGCCCGAGATCACCAGGCCGTGGCTGTGGTCGGCGGTGACGATGACCAGGGTGTCCTTCAGATCGACCTTGTCGAGCACGGCCTGAACGGCGTCGGAAAAGGCGGCCGTCTCGGTCAGGGTGCGCCTGGCGTTGTTGAGGTGGCTGCCCATGTCGATCTTGCCGCCCTCGACCAGCAGGAAGTAGCCCTTGGGGTTCTTCGACAGCACGTCGACGGCCTTGGTCGCCATCTGCGCCAAGGTCGGCACGCCCTGCCCGCTCTGGGCGCGCTCGACCTCGTAGGGCAGGTGCTCGCCGGCGAAGAGACCCAGCACCGGACCGGTCCTGGCCGGATCGACGGCGTTCAACTGATCGGCCGTAGAGACGTAAGCCGCCCCCTTGGTCTTGGTCCACTCGGCGGTCAGGTCACGGCCGTCGGCGCGCTTGCCGCCCTTGGCCTCGGGCAGGAACCGGGAGCGGCCGCCGCCCAGGGCGACGTCGAGACGAAGTCCCGCGGGCGCCTCAACCAGCTGGCGGGCGATGTCCTTGCAGCCGCCGGACAGCGCGTCGGCCGGCATGTCGGCGTCGCCTTCCCAGTCGCGATAGGCGGTGTGGGCGAAAGTCCCGGCCGGCGTGGCGTGGGTGATGCGGGTGTTGGTGACCGCGCCGGCCGACAGGCCGTGGGCCTTGGCGATCTCGGCGATGGTGGTGACCCGGGTCGCCGCCTCGCTGGCGCAGCTCTCGGGCTTGGCCTCGCCGGTCAGGCCGATGACCTTGTTACGGGTCTTCACCCCGGTGGTGATGGCGGTGATGCCGGCGGCGCTGTCGGTGACCTGGGTGTCGTGGCTGTAGGTCTTGGAGAGCGCGGTGAAGGGCAGCTTCTCGAACGACAGGGCGTTGGACTCGCCGTCCACGCCCTTCTGCTGGCCCTGCCAGATGCGGCCGGCCACGGCGGTGGAGATGCCCATACCGTCGCCGAGGAACAGGATGACGTTCTTGGCCCGGCCTGTGTTGGGGGTCACCGCCATGGCCTTGGCCAGAGCCGCCTGTCCGGCCTTGTAGTAAGGGTCGGCGGTCTGGGCCGGCGAGGCGTCGGCGGCGAGAGCGAAGCCGGGCAGCAGGGCCAGGGCGCAGACGCCGGCCAGGAACGAGGAAGCGCGGATCACGGGGCAGTCTCCAGCAGGGACGTCGCGCGTGCTCTGCTGGAGTTTCGTGACAGTTCTTCGAGCCTCGCGGCGGAAACCGCCCTTACGGCCGGCGGACGCGCCAGGCGAAGGCGGTGGCCGCACCCAGCAACACGGCCGCGCCGGCCTGGTGCAGGACGCCCAGGCTCAGCGGCACGGCGGCCATCAGGGTCCAGACGCCCACGCCCGCCTGCAACGTCACCACGCCCAGCAGGACGTAGGCGGTGATCTTGGCCTCGTGCGGCAGGCGACGGGCGCGAGCGGCGCCGACGGCGATGACGATCGCGGCGGCGAAGACGGCGTAGGCCATCAGGCGGTGATGCAGCTGAACCGCGCCCTGGCTGTGGGCCAGCGTGCCCCAGAGCCCGTGGCCGGCATACTGGTCAGGCAGCAGCGCGCCGTTCATCAGCGGCCAGTCGTTGTAGACGAGGCCGGCGTCGTTGCCGGCCACCAGCGCGCCCAGCAGGCTCTGGAAGAACACCGCGCCCAGGAAGCCCAGGGCCCAGCCGCGCCATTCACTGCGCTCCTCGACGCGCGGCGCGCCGTTCCACGCATCCAGCGCCGTCCAGATCAGCAGCACGAAGAGAGCCAGCGCCAGCCCTAGGTGAACCATCAACCGCTCGGGCGCGACCGAAACGCGCTCGGACAGGCCCGAAGAGACCATCCACCAGCCGACCAGCCCCTGCAGGCCGCCCAGGGCCAGCATGGCCCCGCAGCGCCAGATCAGACGGCGCGGCATCATGCGGCGGACCAGGAAGAAGGCGAACGGAACGGCGAAGGCGACGCCCACCACGCGACCCAGCAGCCGGTGCGCCCACTCCCACCAGAAGATGCCTTTGTAGGCCTCCAGGGTCATGTCGGGGTTGACCAGATGATACTGGGGAATCTGCTTGTAGAGCTCGAAATTGGCCCGCCACGCCTGCTCCGACATCGGCGGCAGCGCGCCCATGATCGGCTTCCACTGGGTGATCGACAGACCCGAGTCGGTCAGGCGCGTGGCGCCGCCGACCACGACCATGGCGAAGACCAGCACCGCCACGACGAACAGCCAGATGGCCACGGGGCCGGAACGGTCGGAACGCAGGAAGGAAGTCATGAAGCCGAAAAAACGCCTGTTCTGGGCCTAAATGGGGCGGCAAGACCCCTACTCCCCCCAGAGCTCCGCTGTCCATGCCCGGCCCGCGCTTAAGGGAGGTCATGACGCGGCCGAACGCCCATGGCATGGTGGCGCCGCTGCGGGGGCGCAGCGCGTTCCAGGGGGAAGTGCAATGAGCGGCGTGGGCGTGTTCAGCGCCGTGGTGATCGGCATCCTGGCCGGCTGGATCGCGGATCTGGCCCTGGCCCGCCGCCACAGCCTGTTCATCAAGCTGCTGATCGGCGTGATCGGCTCGTTCATCGGCGCCTTCATCGCCCAGCGCCTGCACCTGGCGATTCCCGGCTTCCTCGGCAGCCTTGTGGTCTCGGCCGTCGGCGCCACCCTGTTCCTGGCCGTGCTCGGCCTCTTTCGGAGATCCGCGTGAGCGCTCCCCTCATTCCGGCGCGCCTGCGCAAGCTGATCGGCTCGATCGGCGTGATCGCGATCCTGCTGGGCTGGATCTGGGCCTTCACCAGCCTCTACGACCACCTGCCGCTGAACCGCGCCGTGCACCTGATCTACTTCGTGGCGCTGGGCATGGGCTGGGTCCTGCCGGTCATCCCGCTGATCACCTGGATGGGCAAGGCCGACAAGCCGCTGGACGTCGGCCAGCGCTAACTCGCGGGCGGCCTGATCCGGAAACGAAAAAGGCCGCCCCGAAGGGCGGCCTTTGCGTTTCTTCCGCGGTGTTCTCTCCGGGGAGAGAATGGTCGGAGCGACAGGATTCGAACCTGCGACCCCTTGACCCCCAGTCAAGTGCGCTACCAGGCTGCGCCACGCTCCGACGCGGAAGGAGCGCCCTTATAGGCGCCGCTCTTCGCCTCGGCAATCGTAAATCTGAGCGTTTTCCACAGTCTCAAGAACGGGTCAAAAGCCCGTCCAGGCGGGCCTTGATGCTGGTGAGGTCGTCCAGCGCCTCGGTCAGCCGACGGCGCTGCTCGGGGCTGGGCGCCGCCGAACCGGTCGAATCGCCGAACGCGTCGACGATGGGAGATTCGAGAAAGGCCGCACCGTTCTGGCCCAGGCCCGCGGCGATGACGTGGGACACGCCCTGCTCGCGGTGCAGCTTCTGGACGCCCTTGATGGTGTAGCCCTCGGCGTGCAGCAGCGCGCGCACGCCGTTCAGCACGGCGATGTCCTGCGGGCGATAGAACCGCCGCCCGCCGGCCCGTTTCATCGGGCGGATGAAAGAGAACTTGGTCTCCCAGAAACGCAGGACGTGCTGGGGGACGCCGAGCTCCTCGGCGGCCTCTGAAATCGTGCGGAAGGCGTTCGGCCCCTTCGCCACCGCACGGACTCCTTAGTCGTCCAGAGCGCTGTCGATGCGCGCCTTCATCACCTGGGAGGCCCTGAAGCCGATGACGCGGCGCGGCTCGATCTCGGCCGGTTCGCCAGTCTTTGGATTGCGTCCCATTCGGGCCCGCTTCTCGCGAACCTGGAAGACGCCGAACCCGGAAAGCTTGACCGTCTCGCCCTTCTCGAGCGCCTCGGCCACGAGATCCAGGGTGCGCTCGACGAGACCGGCGCAGTCCTGACGAGTCAGGCCTACTTCCTCGTGGACAGCCTCGCAGAGGTCAGCCCGGGTCAAAGTCGAACCCTTCATAACGCCCCCTATACGCTTCAAATGCGCGAACTCAGCACAGCCCGCGCCAATCGGTCCACCTCGCGGGAAGGGGCGCACGAATGCCCCAATCTCGCGCGACATGACCTCGTCAACTTGAGACTGCATGCCGCGAATACCGCATGAAGTCAAAGGGTCAAGCCGGTTACTTCATATGCTGAAGCAGGCCGTGCGCCAACCCAAGGTCAAGCTTCGTCCGTGACCATCAAAGGCGCAGGACGCAGGCGCCCCAGGTCAGGCCGCCGCCCATCGCCTCGAGCAGAAGCAGGTCGCCCGGCTTGATCCGGCCGTCCGCGACCCCGTGGGCGAACGCCAGGGGAATCGAGGCGGCCGACGTGTTGGCGTGCAGCGCCACCGTCGAGATCACCTTTTCCTCGTCGATGCCGCAGCGATTGGCCACGCCCTGCAGGATTCGTTGATTGGCCTGGTGGGGAATGAACCAGTCGACTTCCGGCACCGCCACGCCCGCCTTCTTGGCGGCGGCGTGGATGGCCTCGGAGATGTTGATCACCGCGTGCTTGAAGACCTGGTTGCCCAGCATCCGCAGCTTGCCCACCGTGCCAGTCGTCGACGGACCGCCGTCGACATAGAGCAGCTCCTGCTTGGTGCCGTCGGCGCGCAGGGCGAAGCCCAGCATGCCGCGATCGGCCGTGGTCCCCTCGCCTTCCTGCGGCTCCAGCACCACCGCGCCGGCGCCGTCGCCGAACAGCACGCAGGTGCCGCGATCGGTCCAGTCCATCAGGCGGGTCATGGCCTCGGCGCCGATCACCAGCGCGCACTTGGCGTTGCCGCGGGCGATGAAGCCGTCGGCCACCGAGAGGGCGTAGACGAAGCCCGAGCACACGGCCTGGACGTCGAAGGCGATGCCGACGCCCGCGCCCAGCTTGCGCTGGACGATGGTGGCGGTGGCCGGGAAGGTCAGGTCGGGCGTCGTGGTGGCGACGATGATCAGGTCGACGTCGGCGGCGGTCTTGCCTGCGCGCTCCAGCGCCTGCTTGGCCGCTTCCACGGCCAGATCGGACACGGCTTGATCGTCGGCGGCCTTGTGGCGCTGGCGGATGCCCGTGCGCTCGATGATCCATTCGTCGGAAGTGTCGACGATCTTCGACAGGTCCTCGTTGGTGACGATCTGCGGCGGCAGGTAGGCCCCGACGCCGGTCACCACGCTGCGAACTACGCTCACTCGGCGGCTCCCTGGGTTTCGGCGCCGTTCGCGCCGTCGTCCTTGGCCGCTTGGTCTTTTTCCGCGGTCAGACGCTTCAAATTACGATCGATCTCGGCGGTGAAGTCGCTGCGCGCGAGGTCAACGGCCACGCGCACGGCCGAGGCGAAGCCGTTGGAATCGGCGCCGCCGTGGCTCTTCACCACGATGCCGTTGAGGCCCAGCAGCGGCCCGCCGTTGACCCGGCCCGGATCCAGGCGCTGCTTCATCTTCTTCAGCGAGCCCGAGGCGATCAGCGCGCCCAGCATGGCCAGCGGGCCGGCGGTCAGGGTCTGCTTGATCTCATTGCCGAAGAAGCGGGCCAGGCCCTCGGCGGTCTTCAGGGCGACATTGCCGGTGAAGCCGTCGGTAACGACCACGTCGACCGTGCCGTAGGCGATGTCGGTGCCTTCGACGAAGCCACGGTAGTCGAAGTCGAAGTGCGGGCTGTCCTGCAGGATGCGATGCGCCTCGCGCACTTCCTCGTGGCCCTTCTGCTCCTCGGAGCCGACGTTGAGCAGGCCGACGGTCGGACGGGTCGAGCCGTGCACCGCGTGGTGGAAGGCCGCGCCCATGATGGCGAACTCGACCAGCTGGTCAGCGTCGCTCTCGACGTTGGCGCCGACGTCGAGCACCGCCGAGATCCCTTTCATGGTCGGCCATGAGGCGACGATGGCGGGGCGCTCCAGATCGGCGCTCATCCGCAGGATCAGCTTGGAGATCGCCATCAGGGCGCCGGTGTTGCCGGCCGAGACGCAGGCGGCGGCCTCGCCCGAACGGATCGCCTCGACGGCGTTCCAAAGACTCGAGCCCTTGCCCCGGCGCATGGCCTGGGCGGGCTTTTCGTCCATGGCGATGGACTTGTCGGTGTGAACGACGGTGCAGACCGCCCGGGCGGCCGGCGCGCGCGCCAGCTCGGCGTTCAGCGCGGCCTCGTCGCCATGCACCAGGAAGCGCACGTCGGGCAGGGTCTTGGCCGCGATCTCCAGCGCCGGAACGACCACGGACGGACCGTGATCTCCGCCCATGGCGTCGATCGAGATGACTACAGGCTTGGGCACGAGGCGCTATCGACTCCTTAGACGGTCGCGACGCGGCCGATGATTCCCCGGCGTGATATCACGCCGGAAGGCGGAAGGGCCAACTCAGCCCTCGTCGCCCTTCGTTTTAAGCCCCTTCAGGGCCGCGAAGGGAGAAAGCTCAACCGGTTCGGGCGGTTGCACGAACACCGCGCCCGGCTTGCGGGGAAACGGATCCAGCTCCAGCGCCAGATGCTCGATGACGTAGCCGGAGACGTCGATCGCCTCGCCTTCCAGCACGTCCGGCGGATCGTCGCCGTCCGGATCGAGGCCCAGTTCGCCGCCTTCGTCCTGCGGCGCGTGCTCGCTATTGGCCGGCAGCACGCGCAGGCTGAAGCGGGCGTCGATCGGCGTTTCGAAATCTTCGCTGGTGACGCCGCAGGTCTGGACGACGCGGGCGCGCAGCACGCCCGACACTTCGGCGCCATCCATCCACGAGCGCAGATAGACCTGGGCTTCCAGCTGATCCAGCGACACCAGGCCCAGTTGCTTGGCGATGGCCTTGCGCACGGTTTCGTCAGGCGCGAGCTTCAGGTCCACCCCGCCGCGGTCGACGCGGGCCAGGGTGACGGTGCAGGGCCAGGTATCGATCAGACGTTCGGCCATTGCACTTCTCCGTTCAGCAAGGCGTCCAGCGACTGCTCCGCCAGAGCTTCGCGCGCGGACCGCACATAGGCGCTAACGGCCGCCACGTCACCCTCGCCCCGCTCTTCGAAAACGGTGCGGGCCAGGGCGGCGTCGAGCTCGGCGGCGTCCGGCAGGGTCGCGAAGGCCTCGTCATAGGTCTTCAGACGGCCGTAGAAGGCGCCGGCCAGCTTCTTCATCTTCTTGCCGACGGCCGTGTCGGACACGCCGATCTCGCGAAAGGCGTCGTCGAGACCGCGAACGTAGGAATCGAACACCGCCTGCGAGGTCTCGGCCGCAGCCTCGCCCTGTCCCTTCAGGCGCTCGATCACCAGCACCACGTGCAGGGTGAAGAGCTCGAACCGGCCCTCCATCGAGTCGCGAACGCCCAACTGCGCATAGAATCGCGAAGATCGCGCCTGAGCCGTGGCCGAGGCGTAGAGTTTTTCCCCCGCCAGCATCGCGGGCCTGGGCTTGAGTAGCCAATCCAGAAACATTCCACGCCTCTATTTCGCCGCGAGCCGCCACTAGATGGCCTGAGCATCCACGCGGGCCATTGAACTAAGCCCGCGCGGGCGATAGGTCAAAGTCCAGCCTTCTTCCGGTTCCGGAGCCTCTATGTCTCGCCCCGCCGTTTTCGCCGCCGTCGCCATCGGCCTCGCCGCCGTCGTCGGAGGCTGCACGCCGCTGACGAGCTATTCGGGCTTCCAGGCCATCGAGGCCAAGCCGGCCGACATGAAGGTGGGCGAGGACAGCAAGTCCACCGTCCGCGAGAAGCTGGGCTCGCCGTCGGCGGTCTCCACCTTCGACAACGACGCCTGGTACTACATCTCGCAGACCACCGACCGCGTGGCCTTCTACAAGCCGCGCGTGATCAAGCGCGACGTCGTGGCCATCAAGTTCAACACCGCCGACGAGAAGGTCGCCTCGGTCGACACCTTCACCCTGAAGGACGGCAAGGTCATCGCCTACAACGGCCGCGAGACCCCGACCCGCGGTCGCGAGATGACCGTGCTCGAGCAGCTGCTCGGCACCGTCGGTCGCGGCGGCATGCTGCCCCAGGACGACGAAGGCGTGCCCGGCACCCGTCCCGGCGATCGTCGCTAGACTGACGGCTTAAGTCGGTTAACCGACACTTCAACCTTACCGAAGCTTGACTATAAGCGTGTGATTTCGTGCGGCTTTTTGTCGCCGTATCAACGTTTCCTCAAGCACGCCCGTCACAACCTTTCCGTCTGGTCGACGCTTGGGCCCCAACCCTGGCGTCGATTGCTCTGGGGGAGAAGGTCGTGAGCGCGGTAGATCTGCGGGCGTTGACGATGCTCATCGTCGACGACAACGCCAACATGCGCGGCATCCTGTCCGCGATCCTGAAGTCCGCCGGGGTGCGGCGCATTCTCGAGGCCGGCGACGGCGTCGAGGGCCTGAAGCTGTTTTCGGAACGCGAGGTCGACATCGTGTTCACCGACCTGATGATGCAGCCGGTGGACGGGTTGTCGTTCGTGCACTGGATCCGCAACTCGCAGGCCAGCCCCAACCCGTACGCGCCGATCATCATGATGACCGGCCACGCCACCCGCCGCAGCCTCGACGAGGCCCGCATGGCCGGGGTGACCGAGTTCCTGGCCAAGCCGCTGACGGCGCGCGGCGTGATGCATCGCATCAACGAGGTGATCAACAACCCTCGCGACTTCGTCCGCACGCAGGCCTATTTCGGCCCTTGCCGCCGGCGCCGCATCGACCACGACTTCACCGGCGACGAGCGACGCGGCGCTCAGCCGGAGCCGACGACGCTGGGCGGCGAGCCGGAGGTCCAGGCGTTCGATCCGGAAGACTGCTACTAGCGACGGGCCAGCGCCCTCCCCCCGCTGCTTGTCATCCCGGCCGAAGCGAAGCGCGGAGCCAGGATGGCGATCGTGGGGTGACGGAAAAGAGAAACGCCCCGGAGCACGAGCCCCGGGGCGTCTTACGTCTCACGAAGACCTCAAGATCAGCCGTGGGCCAGCACCGCCAGCAGCAGCAGAGCCACGATGTTGGTGATCTTGATCATCGGGTTCACGGCGGGACCCGAGGTGTCCTTGTAGGGGTCGCCGACGGTGTCGCCGGTGACGGCGGCCTTGTGGGTGTCGCCGCCCTTCTTGTGCAGAACGCCGTCCTTGTCGGTGAAGCCCTCCTCGATCACCTTCTTGGCGTTGTCCCAGGCGCCGCCGCCGCTGGTCATCGAGATGGCGACGAACAGGCCGGTGACGATCACCCCCATCAGCATGGCGCCGAGGCAGGCGAAGGCGTCGACCTTGCCGGCGATGGCGTTGATGACGAAGAACAGCACCACCGGCGAAACCACCGGCAGCAGGGACGGCACGATCATCTCGCGGATGGCGGCCTTGGTCAGGATGTCCACGGCCTTGCCGTATTCGGGCTTGGTCTCGTAGGTCATGATGCCAGGGTTGTCGCGGAACTGGCGACGGACCTCGGCCACCACCGACTCGGCCGCGCGGCCGACGGCGGTCATCGACAGACCCCCAAACAGGAACGGCAGCAGGCCGCCGAACAGCAGCCCGACCACGACGTAAGGGTTGGACAGGTCGAAGCTGACCGCCCCCATGCCGTCGAAGAAGCTGCCGGGCGCGGCGTTCTCGGAGAAGAACTTCAGGTCCTCGGTATAGGCCGCGAACAGAACCAGCGCGCCGAGGCCCGCCGAACCGATGGCGTAGCCCTTGGTGACGGCCTTGGTGGTGTTGCCCACGGCGTCCAGGGCATCGGTGGTGACGCGGACTTCCGGCGGCAGGCCGGCCATTTCGGCGATGCCGCCGGCGTTGTCGGTGACGGGGCCGAAGGCGTCCAGCGCGACGATGAAGCCGGCCAGCGACAGCATGGTGGTGGTGGCGATGGCGATGCCGAACAGGCCCGCCAGGTTATAGGTCACGACGATGCCGACGATGATCGTCAGCGCCGGCAGGGCCGTGGATTCCAGCGACATGGCCAGGCCCTGGATGACATTGGTGCCATGGCCCGAGACGCTGGCCTGGGCCACCGACTTCACCGGACGGAAGCCCGTGCCGGTATAGTACTCGGTGATCACCACGATCAGGGCCGTGACCACCAGACCCGCCAGGCCGCAGTAGAACAGGTTGTTGGCGGTGAACAGGCGGCCGTCGAGCTCGATCGAGGTCGGGACCAGCTGGTGGATCACCCACCAGACGGCCGGCACCGACAGCACGCCGGTGACGATCAGGCCCTGATAGAGGGCGCCCATGATGTTGTTCTTCTTGCCCAGGCGGACGAAGAACGCGCCGATGATCGAGGTGGCGATGCACACCGCGCAGATCGCCAGCGGCAGCAGCATCATCGAGCCGACCACGTCGGTGCCGGTGAAGAAGATCGCCGCCAGCACCATGGTGGCGACCGTGGTCACCGCATAGGTCTCGAACAGGTCGGCGGCCATGCCGGCGCAGTCGCCGACATTGTCGCCCACGTTGTCGGCGATGGTGGCGGCGTTGCGGGGATCGTCCTCGGGGATGCCGGCCTCGACCTTGCCGACGAGGTCGCCGCCCACGTCGGCGCCCTTGGTGAAGATGCCGCCGCCGAGGCGAGCGAAGATCGAGATCAAGGACGCGCCGAAGCCCAGCGCCACAAGCGAGTCGATGACGACCCGGTCGGTGCTCTCATGGCCGACGCCCAGCAGCAGGGCGTAGTAGCCCGCCACGCCCAGCAGGGCGAAGCCCGCCACCAGCATGCCGGTGACCGCGCCGGAGGTGAAGGCCATCGACAGGCCCTTGCCCAGCCCCTCGGACGAGGCCTGGGCGGTGCGGACGTTGGCGCGCACCGAGATCAGCATGCCGGCGAACCCCGCCAGGCCCGACAGGATCGCGCCCAGCGCGAAGCCCACCGGCTGTTCCCAGCCCTTGAAGAAGAACGCCAGGACGGCGACGACCACGACGCCGACGATGGCGATGGTCGTGTACTGACGGTTCAGATAGGCCTGGGCGCCTTCCTGAATGGCCGCGGCGATCTCCTGCATCTTCGCATCGCCCGGCGAGGCCTTCAAAAGCCTGGCGGTCTGAACCGCACCATACAGCACCGCCAGAAGCCCGGCGCCGATGGCTACGTAAAGCCAAGAACTCATGGGTGTTGTGCCCCTTCGTGTTTCAAATCACGAGGGGTCGCGGTTCCCAGCCATGGAGGATCGACGAGCGCCCCAGGCCAGGAGCGGCGGGCGGGCCTTAGGGCCTCATTCCCCCTCGAAGCTCCCTGATCTGGCCCCGACATCGGCGCCAGGGGGAAACACTGACATCCACAAGCCTAGCGCGCAACCGCTTGCAAGAACGGCGTTCGCGAAGCTTCAGGGGATGATCGGAGCCGAATCGACGGGCGACGGGGCCGGCTTGGCGGCCGCCTTTGGCGCGGCTTTGGGGAACGGCACGAAGTTGCGCGGCGTCTGCTTGCCGATAGTCACCGCGGCGACCTTGCCCTTGCCGACCAGGGCGACGGCCTCGCGCATGACGATGGCCTTCACCTTGCCCTCGTCGAGCAGCACGTAGCTGCCGGGCTTGTTCAGCGGCTGCTTGTGAGCCGCGCGCACCAGGGCGTCGCGCAGCAGCGGCTCCTTGCCGGCGAAGGCGGTGACGTCGCCCGTCGGCGGCAGGGTCAGCGATAGCTCCACGAAGATGTAGTTGATCAGGCGTCCCTCGGCGACGATCGGCAGGGCCATCGAGCCCAGCTTGATCACCGGATCTTCCTTCTCCTTCTCGCCCTCCCCGCCTTCCTTCTTCTTCTCCTTGCCGGAGGCGAAGGCGGGCGCGGCGCACAGCACCAGCGGCGCGGCGAGCGCCAGCAGGGCGCGACGGGACAGAGCGGTCGAGGTCATGCCCGCCTGTTAACCGAGAAGGCTTGAGGTTTCGCTACCGAGAGGGAGCCGACTTATCGACCGCTTCGATCCAGCGGATGAAAACTATCAATTCGCCTTGTAGCGACGCTTGCGAGAGTCTGGCGGCTTGTGGAGCTTCCAATGACATCCCGCTCACTGCGCCGCCCGTCGGCCATGAACAGCCCCCGCCCGGCCGGGACCGCCGCATGATCCTGCCAACCCTGCGGCAGCTCCAGTACCTCGTCAGCCTTCACGAGCACATGCACTTCAGCCGCGCGGCCGAGGCCTGCCACGTAACCCAGTCGACCCTGTCGGCCGGCCTGAAGGAGCTGGAGACCATACTGGGCGCGAGGCTGGTCGAGCGCACGCGACGGGTGACGATCTTCACCCCGCTGGGCGTGCGGGCCGCCGCGCGCGCCAAGGACATGCTGCGCCAGGCCAGCGACCTGGCCGAGCTCGCCCGCGTCGCGGCCGTCCCCTTGAGCGGAACGTTGCGGCTGTCGGTGATCCCGACCATCGCGCCCTTCCTGCTGCCTCGCCTGCTGCCGGCCCTCAAGGCCGCCTGTCCCGACCTGCAGGTGGTGCTGCATGAGGAGATGAGCCACTGGGCCTGCGAGGGCCTGGCGCGCGGGGCTCGCGATTGCCTGGTGCTGGCCCTGCCCTTTCCCTGTGACGGGCTCGACCACGTCGCCCTGTTCGACGACGAGATCCTGGTGGCCCTGCACGCCGACGATCCGCTGGCCTCCCAGCCCGCGATCGCGCCCGGCGACCTGCCCGCCGACCGGCTGCTGCTGCTGGACGACGGCCACTGCCTGCGCGACCACGTCCTGGGCGCCTGCGAGCGCCGCGACCTGGAGCGCGGCCCCGGACGCGGCGCGGCGCTCCACACCCTGGTGCAGCTGGTCGGCGCGGGCATGGGCGTCAGCCTGATCCCGGCCATGGCCGTCGAGGCCGACGTAGCGGCCGGGACGCCGATCGTCACCCGCTCGCTCGACACCCCCAAGGCCCATCGCACGGTCGCCCTGGCCTGGCGGCGCAACAGCCCCAGGGCGGAGGAGTTCGCCCTGCTGGCCCAGCATATCCGCCAGAGCCTGGCCGGCGATGCTGAGGAAGCGCCGCCGAGGGCTTCGGCCTGATCGGCGCAGTCGATCAGGCGGCGCAATTCTATTCGTTTCTGTCGGCTCCGGCCGCTCCCTACTGAAGAGGACGCATCGCAAGAGACAAGCTGATCAGGAGACCCGATGACGTCCCGCGCTTCCACCGCCATCCTCGCCGCCCTGGCCTTGGCCGCCGCCGGCCAGGCTTCCGCCCAGAGTCCTGGCCAGACCCCCAGGCAGACGCAGGACAGCGGCGCCCCCGTGGGCGACAACCAGAACTCCAAGACCGCCGGCGAATGGGGCGGGGTGATACTGGAGGACTTCCACCTCATCGAGAAGCTGGCCCGCTTCGACCGCGAACGCATCCCCGAGCGCGTCGTCCACGCCCGCGGTACGGGCGCGGAAGGCGAATTCGTCTCCAACGGCGAGCTCGACAAGTACACCAAGGCCGCCCTCTTCAAGGCCGGCGTGAAGACCCCGGTGTTCGTGCGCTTCTCGACCGTGATCCACCCGCTGGGCTCGCCGGAGTACCTGCGCGACCCGCACGGCTTCGCCACCAAGTTCTATTCCACCGAAGGCAACTGGGACCTGGTGGGCAACAACCTGCCGGTGTTCTTCATCCGCGACGCGATGAAGTTCCCCGATATGGTGCACTCGCTGAAGCCCTCGCCGGTGACCAACAAGCAGGACCCGACGCGGCTGTTCGACTTCTTCAGCCACCACCCCGAAAGCACCCACATGATCACCCAGCTCTTCACCGACCTGGGCACGCCGCAGAGCTATCGGACCATGGACGGCAACGGCGTCCACGCCCTGAAGCTGGTCGACGAGGACGGCAAGGTGGTGTTCGCCAAGTTCCACTGGAAGAGCCTGCAGGGGATCAAGAACTACACCCCGGACGAGGCCCAGAAGGCCGGCTTCAACTACCTGACCGACGACCTCTACGCGACGATCGGCAGGGGCCAGGCGGCCAAGTGGGACCTTTACGTCAAGATCCTGCGGCCCGAGGACATCGCCAAGCTGGGCTACAACCCCTTTGACGCCACCAAGGACTGGTACGACATGCCGGAGATCAAGGTCGGGACCATGACCTTGAACAAGATGCCGGAGAACTTCTTCCAGTCGACCGAGATGAGCGCCTTCTCGCCGGGCGTGATGGTTCCGGGCATCGAACCCTCGCCCGACCGCCTGCTGCAGGGGCGCCTGTTCAGCTACGCCGACACCCAGCGCCACCGCCTGGGTCCGAACTACCAGCAGCTGGCGGTCAACGCGCCCAAGGTCGCGGTGGCCAACGGCGCCCAGGACGGGGCGATGAACATCGCGCCGCGCGTCGGCGACGTGAACTACCAACCCTCGCGCCGCACTGACGCGGGCGTCTACGCTGATACGGCCGCCTACAAGCTGAGCCCCTACGAGGTCTCGGCCACAATCCAGCAGAAGGCGATCTCAAAGCAGGAGCCGTTCATCCAGGCTGGCCTGTTCTGGAAACGCCTGCCGGAAGACCAGAAGGCGGCCCTGATCCGCAATCTGTCGGGCGACCTCAACGGCGTCACCGTGCCCGAGATCAAGGAGATCATGGTCAGCCACTTCTACGCGGCCGATCCCGTGTACGGGACCCGGCTTGCGGCGGCGACCAAGGTCGATCTGGCGGCCGTGAAGGCCCGGGCCGCCAAGGCCCTCGAAGCGGCGAAGCTGGCCAGCAACTGACCCCTGTCAGGACCCGGTCGGAAACGGCCGGGTCCGCTTTCTTTTCGGACCCTTTTCCATGTTCACCGCCATTATTGCCGCGCTCGCCCTGCAGAGCGCATCGCCGGCTGCCGCGCCCGATCCGCGCGCCAGCTTCTTCGCCGCCGCCCGCGAAGGCCGGGCCGACCTGGTCGTCGCCCTGCTCGACGCCGGCGCGCCGGTCGACGCCCGGGACGACCGGGGCTACACCGCCCTGACCCTGGCCGCCTACAACGGCAAGACCGAGCTCGTCGGACTGCTCATCGCGCGCGGCGCGGACGCCTGCGCCATGGACCCGCGCGGCAACACCGCCCTGATGGGCGCGGCCTTCAAGGGCGACGACGCCATGGCCCGCCTGCTGCTGGACAAGGCTCCCTGCCCCATCGACCAGGTCAACGGTCAAGGCCAGACAGCGCTGATGATGGCCAGCCTGTTCGGCCGCGAGGCCCAGGTTCGGATGCTGCTCGCCAAAGGCGCCTCGGCGACCCTCAAGGACGCGTCGGGCAACACCGCCCTGAGCCTGGCCGAGCGCCAAGGCGCGACGAGCGTGATGGCCGTGTTGGACGGCCGCTGAACGGTCTTACCCGTGCAGCCAGCCTAGCCGCTGGGGCGTGATGTCCTTGCCCTTGAACAGGGCGGCCACGCCCTCGCCCTCGACGAACTCGCCGATGTCGCGCACCGGCAGGCCGGCGGCGAAGGCGGCGGCCTGGAAGGCGGCGACGTCGGCGGCCGGCACGGCGCAGACGACCTCGTAGTCGTCACCGCCCGAAGCCAGGGACATGCGGGCCTCGCCGCGCTCGGGCTGGGCTTCCAGCCACTTGCGGGCGCCGGTCGACAGCGGCAGGCGGTCGAGATCGACCTTCACCTGCAGGCCGCTGGCCTTGGCGATATGGCCAGCGTCGGCCAGCAGGCCGTCGGAAACGTCGGCGGCGGCGTGAGCGAACTGGCGCAGGGCCTCACGCAGCGCCAAGCGCGGCGCGGGCGTGCGATAGCGGCGCACGAGGCCGCCGTCGGGATCCTCGACCTCGCCCCAGTGGGCCAGCAGGCCAAGCCAGCCGTCGCCGATGCTGCCGGAAACCATCAGGCGGTCGCCGGCCTTGGCGCCGCGACGCAGGACAGCGGCGCCTTGCGGGACCCAGCCCAGCAGGGTCGCCGACACGACCATCGCGCCGGAGGTGGTGACGGTGTCGCCGCCCAGCAGATTGACGCCGAAAGCTTGACCGTCCTCGGCCAGACCGCGGGCGAAGGTTTCGCGATCCTCGACCGTCGTGCCCGAAGGCCAGCCGACGGCCAGGAAATAGCCGTAGGGCTCGGCGCCCTTGGCGGCGAGGTCGGAAAGATTGGTGCGCAGCAGGCGCCGGGCGACGATGTCGAGATCCTCGCCCGCCAGGAAATGCACGCCCGCGACCATGGCGTCCTTGGTGATCACCAGGTCATAGCCGGGACGCGAGGGCAGCACCGCCGCATCGTCCAGCAGGTCCAGCGCGACGGGGTCGCCGTTGGTCAGCGGACGCAGGTGGGTCGCGATCAGCTCGAACTCGTCCGGACCCGACGGCGCGGCCGCCGGAGGGACGTCGTCGAACCACGACTCGTCGTCCTCCGCCGCCGGCGCTACGGCCGGGGCGGGATCGTCGAACCAGTCGTCGTCAGACTCGGGCGTCACGCGCGATGGCGTCCAGGGCGCCGTTGATGAAGCCGGCTTCCGGCCCCTCGAAGAACGACTTGGCGATCTCGACGTACTCGTCGATCACCACCTCGGTCGGAACGTCCGGGCGGTTCATCAGCTCGTAGGCGCCGGCGCGCAGCACGGCGCGGGCGGTGGCGTCCAGGCGCTCGAGCTTCCAGCCCGAGGCCAGGCGGCGCACGATGGCCGGGTCGATGATCGCCTGCTTGGAGACGACGCCCTTCACCAGGTCGGCGAAGAAGGTCTCGTCGGCCTGGGCCAGTTGAGCGCCCTCGGTGTCCTCGACGGCGCGGTCGAAGCGGTGTTCGGAGAATTCGCGGACCACGGCGTCGACGCCGGCGCCGGAAACTTCCATCTGGTAGAGGGCCTGCACGGCCGCCAGACGCGAAACGGAACGGGGCTGGATGCGCTTGCTCATCGCGCTTGTCCCGACAGCTGACGCTTCAAACCCACGATCTCCAGGCATTCCCGAGCGGCTTGGCCACCGCGGTCGCCCTGCGAGAGGCGCGCGCGATTCCAGGCCTGATCCTCGTCATCAACCGTCAACACGCCGTAACCAATGGCCAACCTTTTTCCGACGGCCAGGTCCTGCAGGCCGCGGGCGGTCTCGTTGGACACGATTTCGAAGTGGTAGGTCTCGCCGCGCACGACCACGCCCAGCGCGATGTAGCCGTCGTAGCGCACGCCCGACGGGCCCTTGCCGGCCTCTTCGGCGATGGCGATGGCGGCGGGGATCTGCAGGGCGTCGGAAACGGTGACGACCTCGTACTCCGCCCCCTGGGCCTCGATCGCCTGCACGGCGCCGGCCAGCAGCGCGTCCGAAAGGCCCGAGTAACGGCGCCCCTCGACGATCAGCAGACGAATCCTGTCTTCCACCATATGCCTCTGAACTCCTGGGCGGACGGGAGGCCTCACTGGGCCGTCACACGCCGACCCGAAAAAACGAATCGTAGGATGCGCCTATAGCTCGTCTTCGGCGACGTCGCTCAAGCCTTCTTCGCCCAAAAACTTCGCGAAATCACTGGTCTCCCGGAAATCGCGATAAACCGAGGCGTAGCGGACATAGGCCACGTCATCGAGCGACTTCAGGGCCTTCATCACCATTTCGCCGACGACCGACGACTGAAGCTCGGTCTCGCCCTGGCTTTCCAGCTGGCGAACGATGCCGTTGACCATCCGCTCGACCCGCTCGCCCTCGATGGGCCGCTTGCGGGTGGCCAGCGAAATCGAGCGCATCAGCTTGTCGCGGTCGAACGGCGAGCGACGGCCCGACCGCTTGACGATGATCAGTTCACGAAGCTGGACGCGCTCGAAGGTCGTGAACCGACCGCCGCACTCCGGACAGAGGCGACGACGGCGGATGGCCGCGCCGTCTTCCGACGGGCGGCTGTCCTTCACCTGGCTTTCGGCGTGGCCGCAGAATGGGCAGCGCATGATCTTGGGCCCTCCCCTGCGGCCTTAGGCCATTAGTTGTAGATCGGGAACCGGGCCGTCAAGGCCAGGACTTCCTCGCGCACCTTGGCCTCGACCGCGGCGTTGCCTTCCGGACCGTTGGCGGCCAGGCCGTTGACGACCTCGCCGATCAGCTCGCCCACGCGGGTGAACTCGGCTTCCTTGAAGCCGCGGGTGGTGCCGGCCGGCGTGCCCAGGCGGATGCCCGAGGTGATCGTGAACGGCGCGGTGTCGAACGGCACGCCGTTCTTGTTGCAGGTCATGTGGGCGCGTTCGAGGCTGTGCTCGGCGTCGCGGCCGGTCACGCCCTTGGGACGCAGGTCGACCAGCATCAGGTGGCTGTCGGTGCCGCCCGAGACGATGTTGACGCCCGACTTGCCCAGCGCGTCGGCCAGGGCCTTGGCGTTGGCGATGATCTGGCGAGCGTAGTCCTTGAAGGCCGGCTGCAGCGCTTCACCGAAGGCCACGGCCTTGGCGGCGATGACGTGCTCCAGCGGACCGCCTTGCAGGCCCGGGAACACGGCCGAGTTGACCTTCTTGATGATGGCTTCGTCGTTGGTCAGCACCATGCCGCCGCGCGGGCCGCGCAGGGTCTTGTGGGTGGTGGTGGTGACGACGTGGGCGTGCGGGACCGGATTGGGGAACACGCCGCCGGCCACCAGGCCCGCGAAGTGGGCCATGTCCACCATCAGGTAGGCGCCGACGCTGTCGGCGATCTCGCGGAAGCGGGCGAAGTCGATCTCGCGGCTGTAGGCCGAACCGCCGGCGATGATCAGCTTGGGCTTCTCGCGCTGGGCCACCTCGGCGACGTTGTCGTAGTCGATCAGCTGGTCCTGCTGGCGCACGGTGTACGACACCGGCTTGAACCACTTGCCCGACTGGTTGGCGGGCGAGCCGTGGGTCAGGTGGCCGCCGGCGGCCAGGTCCATGCCCATGAAGGTGTCGCCCGGCTGCAGCAGCGACATGAACACCGACTGGTTGGCCTGCGAGCCCGAGTGCGGCTGGACGTTGGCGAAGGCCGCGCCGAACAGCTGCTTGGCGCGCTCGATGGCGATGGTCTCGATCTCGTCGACGTACTCGCAGCCGCCGTAGTAGCGCTTGCCCGGATAGCCTTCGGCGTACTTGTTGGTCAGGATCGAGCCCTGGGCCTCCAGCACCGCCTTCGAGACGATGTTTTCCGAGGCGATCAGCTCGATCTGGTTCTGCTGACGACCCAGCTCCCGACCAATGCGATCGAAGATGTCGCGGTCGGCGGTCGCGAGATCGGCGCCGAAGAACTTGGTCAGGTCGGTGGTGGTCGTCATCGGCAGCTCCTTGGGGCGGGCGGCTGGGCTTTGGGCGGCGCGCTCCCGCAAGCGGGAGTCGACGGCGCTCTCTTTAGCGTCCTTCGCGCCACGATCAATGACGGAACCGCGACGATAACCATGCGTTGGTGACGAACCTCGGCGGGGTGTTGCCGCCGCGCCGAGCGTTTTTGAGTGCAAACGAACAGAACGGGCGGGATGCGTATGGCGGCTTCACACGACGAGACGGGGTCGGACATGGCGGACGACACCGATCTGCTGGCGCTGAGCGCGAGCATCGTCGCGGCCTATGTCGGCCAGAACAAGATTTCCCAGACCGCGGTCCCCGACCTGATCCGCACCGTCCACGGAGCACTGCTGGGCCTGCACGGCGAACCGGTCGCCGCCAAGCCCGCCGAGAAACAGAAGCCGGCCGTACCCGTCTCCCGCTCGGTGCAGCACGACTACATCGTCTGCCTTGAGGACGGGAAGAAGCTGAAGATGCTCAAGCGCTATCTGCGCTCGCACTACGACATGAGCCCAGAGGACTACCGCCGCAAATGGGGCCTGCCCTCGGACTATCCGATGGTCGCCCCGGCCTATGCCGCGCGTCGCTCGGACTTCGCCAAGCAGATCGGCCTGGGCAAGGGCGTGCGCCGAAGGGCGTAGCATTCCTTCTTGGCTCCACTGGTCGTCATCCCGGCCGAAGCGCAGCGTAGAGCCGGGACCCAGGGGGCGGCCGCACGGAGTCGGCGACCACCGAAGAGGCTGTTGCAAGCGTGTTGCCCTGTCCCCCTGGGTCCCGGATAAGCCCTGCGGGCTTTCCGGGATGACGAAGTTGGTGGGCATGGGTGTGAAGCGCGAAGCCTCACGCCGCCGAGAAGATGTCGCGCTTCTTGAAGCCCGCGGTCATGAACCGGCCCATGGCCTTGGGCATGGTCAGCCAGCGCACAGGCGCGGCCGTGGCCTCGCCCTTCAGCACGCCGTCGGCGATGTAGGGGGCGACGGTTTCGACCCGGTCGCCGAGGATGTTGTAGAGCTTCATCGACTTGGCGCGGTCGGCGTCCGAGGCGTCGCGCATCTCCGATTGCAAAAGGTCGGTGGCGACGATGCCGGGGCTGATCGTGCCCATGCGCACCTTGGTGCCGTCCAGCTCCTTGCCCATCGACTTGGTGAAGTAGGTCACGGCCCGCTTGGTGGCCCCGTACAGCGTCAGGCCCGAAGCGGTCATGCCGTCGCTGCCGAAGCCCTCGAAATTGTAGATCGCCCCGCCCCCCGGTTGGGCCAGCATGCGGATCATGGCCAGCTTGGAAGCCTTGATGACCCCCAGCAGGTTGGTGGCCACCACCGCGTCGATCTCGGCCTCCTCCACCTGGTCGAGGCGCACGCGCGGCGACACCGAGCCGGCGTTGTTGATCCAGATGTCGACCGATCCGAACCGCTCCACGGCGGTGTTCCACAGCGCTTCCAGGTCGGCGACCTTGCTGACGTCGCAGGCCTGGGCGGCGACCGCGCCGCCGGTGGCTTCCAGCTTGGCCAGGGCCTCGGCGAGAACGGTCGGATTGCGACCCGAGATCACGACCTGGCAACCGCGTTCCAGGAAGGCTTCCGCCAGGCCGAAGCCGATACCGCGGCTGCTGCCGGTGATCACGATGGTCTTCACGGGGCGACTCTCCTGCGCACGAGGCGCCATCCAGCCCCAAGCGGCATCGGCGCGCAGCGGCGAAGTCGCGGGAAACCGCCACGCGGAGAGGCTTTAGTCCGACCCTGTTCGCTCCAGCCAGCCGCGCGCCTCGGTCCGCGCCCAGGCGATCTCCGGTCCGATGTCGAACCGGGCGTCCTCGTCGGCCAGCGACAGCAGGTCCTCGGCCTCGTCGAGGGCGGAAAGGTCGTGGGCGGCGTCGCCCAGATAGGCGCCAGGCAACTCGTGCTGATGGAAAGCGATGTCGGCCAGGATCGCTCGGACAAGGTCGACGCGAGCCGGCACGCACAGCGGATCGCGAGCCAGGGCCTGGCGCAGGAACGGCGCGGGCGGCGCATGCCAGGTCGAGCCTCCGCTCGACAGGCGAGCCAGCCAGACCAGCGGCCAGGGATCGGCTGGCTTGGCCTGCGTCCACTCTTCCAGGGTCGGGCGGACCAGCAGACGAAACAGCGGAACCGGCAGCACCGCCTCAGGCTGGCCGCGATAGGCCATCCGCTTCTCGCCGATCCAGGCGGCGAAGGCGATGCGGTCGGCCAGCGGCCAGCTCACCGCCCCGGCGACGAACGCGTCGAGCGCTTCCAACGCCTCGCGGCGCAATCCCTGGTGACGAAGGCGAAAATAGTCGGCCGCGCCCGACCAGCCGGGATGCTCGCACGCATCCTCGGCCAGCTCGCGCAGGTAGCCCAGATCGAAACCCAAGACGGGTGCTTTAGGCCGCGTGGCCGCCCATGCGGGCGACGTTGCAGTGCGCCCAGAGCTTTTCCATCGCCCCGACCAGCTTGCGCATCATGTCGTCGGTGTGGAACGGCGTGGGCGTGAAGCGCAGGCGCTCGGTGCCGCGCGGCACGGTCGGATAGTTGATCGGCTGCACATAGACGCCGTGGTCGGCCAGCAGCATGTCGCTGATCATCTTGGTGTGGATCGGATCGCCGACCAGCACCGGAACGATGTGGCTGTCGTTCTCCATCACCGGCAAACCGGCGTCCTGGAACATCTTCTTCAGCGTGGCGGCGCGCTCCTGGTGAGCGTCGCGCACTTCCGGATGCTGCTTGAGCCATTTCACGCTGGCCAGCGCGCCCGCGGTCAGAGCCGGCGGCAGCGAAGTGGTGAAGATGAAGCCCGAGGCCATCAGGCGCACGGCGTCGATCACTTCGGCGTCGCCGGTGATGTAGCCGCCCATGACGCCGAACGCCTTGCCCAGCGTGCCTTCGATGATGTCGATCTGGTCCATCACGCCGTCGCGCTCGGCGACGCCGCCACCCCGCTGGCCGTACATGCCGACCGCGTGGACCTCGTCCAGATAGGTCATGGCGCCGTACTTCTTGGCCAGGGCGGCCGTAGCGCCGATGTCGGCGATGTCGCCGTCCATCGAGTAGACGCTCTCGAAGGCCACCAGCTTGGGCGCATCGGCCGGAGCGACCGCCAGCAGTTCCTCGAGGTGGGCCAGGTCGTTGTGGCGGAAGATGTGACGCGGGCCGCCGCCGTTGCGGATGCCGGCGATCATCGAGGCGTGGTTCTGGGCGTCGGAGAAGATGATCAGGCCCGGCAGGATCTTCTGCAGGACGCTGAGCGTGGCTTCGTTGGAGACATAGCCCGAGGTGAACAGCAGCGCGGCCTGCTTGCCGTGCAGGTCGGCCAGCTCGGCTTCCAGCTCCACGTGGTGGTGGTTGGTGCCCGAGATGTTGCGGGTGCCGCCCGAGCCCGAACCGTGGTCGTCGATCGCCTGGTGCATGGCGTCCAGCACGACGGGGTTCTGGCCCTGGCCGAGATAGTCGTTCGAGCACCAGACCACGACTTCGCTCTCGCCGCCGTCGGCGCGCGTCCAGGTGGCGCGCGGGAAGGCGCCGCGGTGGCGCTTCAGGTCGGCGAAGACCCGATAGCGACCCTCGTCGCGGATCTGGGAGACAGCGGCGGTGAACGCGGCTTTGTAGTCCATGCTGGTCTCTACCCGTCGAACCGAAGCTCTACGGTCCTTTTCTTCTGGCACGGCTTTTCGCACCACGCAGGCACAGTGTCCACCTAAGGGCCTCTACCTACAAATTGGAATTGGGCGTGGTGTCGCATCGATTGGTTCTATAACCGCCGATCGCAACCCTGCCTTGTTCAAACCAGCTCAGCAATACGGCCGCGCAGCATCTGCAGGACGGCCGAAAAATCCTTGCCGCCGAAGCCGTTGGCGTCGAACAGGGCGTACAGCGCCTCGGCCTGGGCGCCCATCGGCGTACTGGCGCCGGCTCGCGCGGCCGCTTCCTGAGCCAGCTTCAGGTCCTTGAGCATCATCGCCGTGGCGAATCCGCCCTCGTAGCCGCGATCGGCCGGCGTGCTGGGGCCCACGCCGGGCACGGGGCAGTAGGTCGACACCGACCAGCACTGGCCCGACGACTGGCTGGCGATCTCGAAGAAGCGGTCGGCGGCCAGGCCCAGCTTCTCGGCCAGGGCGAAGGCCTCGCAGGTTCCCAGCATCGATACGCCGAGCAGCATGTTGTTGCAGATCTTGGCCGCCTGCCCGGCCCCGTGGCCGCCGGCGTGGATCACCGCCCGCGCCATCGGCTTCAGCGCCGCCTCGACGGCGGCGAAGTCGGCGTCGTCGCAGCCGACCATGAAGGCCAGGCTGCCGGCCTCGGCGGCCATGATCCCGCCCGATACCGGGGCGTCGGCGAACCGGAAACCCGCCGCCCTCGCCTGCTGCGCCACCGCGCGGGCGCTATCGACGTCGATGGTGGAGCAGTCGATCAGCAGAGCCGACTTGGGCGCATTGGCCAGCACCTGCTCGCCGTAGACCGAGCGGACGTGCGGGCCGGCCGGCAGCATGGTGATGACGATCTCGGCGTTCTTGACCGCCTCTGCCACCGAAGCGGCGGCGACGCAGCCGGCGCCGACGGCCTTCTCCAGCGCCTTGGCCGAAAGGTCGAAGGCCGCCACGGCGTGGCCGACCTTGGCCTGGTTGGCGGCCATGCCGCCGCCCATGTTGCCCAGGCCGATGAAGGCGATCCTGGTCATTGATACGCTCCCTAAATGCGAACCGCGCCTACGTGGGCGCGGTCCTTGTCGTTGTCGTCCGCAAGAGCGGGGCGCTTAGCGCGCCCCGGCCGGCTTGCGGAACTTGTAGATGAACTGGTCGGTCTTGCCGCGGATCGACGGGTCGAAGACCGAGACGTTGCGCTTGTCGGCCGCATCGCGCAGCACCCGGCTTTCGCCCTCGAACACGAAGCCGGCGGCGGTGACCTCGGCCTTCACGGTCTCAGGGTCGATGCGATGCAGCTTCTCGGCGTCGCGCAGACCCGTGCCCGCCTGCGCCGAGTGGTCGAGCACCAGATAGACGCCGCCCGGCTTCAGCGACTGGAAGACCTTGCGGTTGACCACCGCCATGTCGGGCTTGCCCATCAGCGGGGTGTGCATGTCGTGGTAGTTCTGGGCGGTGAACACCAGGTCCAGCTTCTCCGGCGCGCCAAAGTTGGGCAGCAGGTTCAGGATCACCGAGACGTTCTTGTAGGCCGGATCCGCGGCGATGGCGTTCACGGCCGGCTCGCGGTTGGCCAGCTTGGTCAACTCGTCGGGCACATAGGCGTAGACGTGGCCGCGCGGGCCGACGGCCTTCGACAGGATGCGGGTGAAGTAGCCGGTGCCGGGAATCAGGTCGGCGACCTTGGCCCCGCTGCGCACGCCGGCGAAGGCCAGCACCTGGGCCGGCAGGCGATCGGCGTCGCGCTTGCTGTCGACCTCGGGGCGCAGCGGATTGTCCACGGCCGCGATGATGTTGGCCGGAATGGAGACCGGGGCGTCGGCCGGCGGCGGAGGCGGCGGCTCGGCGGGCCCCATCGGGGTCGTGGCGCACGCGGTCACGGCGAGCGCGGCGACGAGGCTGAGAAGCGGCTTACGCATGGTCTTCCTTCCGGCGGACTTTCTTCTTTGGCTGGCGGCAAGCTAGCGAGGCCAAGCGACAGCTTCAATGCCGCTACGGCATAACGCTGTCAGGCCTCCGCGAGAGGAGTCCACTCCTCCTCCGGCGGGAGGGGCGCGAAGATGGCTTGAATATCGGCGTCGCTCACGGCCTCGATGCTCGGCGGGTCCCAGCGCGGCGCGTTGTCCTTGTCGACGATCACCGCCCGCACGCCTTCGATGAAGTCGTGCTTGCGCACCACGCGCGAGCCGATCCGGTACTCCATGGCCATGTTGTCGGCGAAGTCGGTCATGGCCTCGCCGCGCTTGAGCTGCTCGAAGGCGACCTTCAGGGTCTGGGGCGACTTGGTCTTCAGCACGGCCAGCTGGGCCTTGCCCCAGTCGCAGGAGTCGGCCTCCAGGAATTCGAAGATCTGCTCGACGCTGTCGCCGACGAACAGGCGGTTGAGGTCCTGCTCGAAGCCGACCAGCGGCGCCTTGCCGGCGTCGGCGCGATACATCCGCAAGGTCTCGTCGATGCGGCGGTGGTCGGTCAGGATCGCCTTCTTCAGCCCCTCGATGGCGCCGAACTCGACGAAGTGGGTGGCGATCCCCAGGCGCATGCAGTCCGAGCCCTTGATCCGCGCGCCGGTCAGGGCCAGCCACAGCCCCGCCTTGCCCGGCAGGCGCGGCAGGTACCAGCCGCCGCCGACGTCGGGAAACAGGCCGATGCCCGTCTCGGGCATGGCGAAGGTCGTGCGCTCGGTGGCGATCCGATAGTGAGCCGGCATCGAGATGCCGACGCCCCCGCCCATCACCACGCCGTCCATGATCGCCACGATCGGTCGATCGTAGTGGAACAATAGGTGGTTCAGCCGGTACTCGGTGTGGAAGAACTTCCGCGCCTCGACGCCGTCGCCCGCCCCGCTTTCGGCGAGCATGCGGATGTCGCCGCCCGCGCAGAAGCCCCGCTCGCCCGAATGGTCGATCATGACCATGTCGATCTCGGGATCGGCCTGCCACGCCAGCAGGGTCTCGATCATCGTCTCGCACATGGAAAGCGTCAGGGCGTGCAGCGCCTTGGGCCGGTTCAGGGTGATCCGGCCGACGTTCTTCTTGACGCTGACGAGGACTTCGCGGGCTTCGGTCATAGAGTTTCTCAAGCGAATTCGGGATCTTCGACCGGGGCGCAGTCGAAGCGGTCGATCTGGCCGGCCAGCAGGCGGTAGACCGCGTCCTGCGGAACCTCCTGGGCCAGGGTGTCGGCGCGGGAAAGGCCGGCATAGGCGCCGCGCAGCAGGCGGCCGGCGACGCCGTGACTGACCACGATCAGGCGACGCTCGGCTTCCGGGGCCTGGTCGGCCAGCCAGCCGGCGACGCGGGCGGTGACGTCTTCGAAGGTTTCGCCGCCCGGCGCGCGGAAAGCCCATTCGTAGCTGGCGAACAGCTCCGGATTGTCGCGGCGGATGTCCTCGCGCAGACGGCCCGACCATTCGCCGACGCTGATTTCCAGCAGGCGGTCGTCGAAGCTCAGTGGCAGACCCGTGCGCTCGGCGATGGCCTCGGCGGTGTTGCGCGCACGGCGCAGCGGGCTGGCGACGATCCGCCAGGCGTCGGATGGCTCCCGCGTGATCAGGTCGGCCAGCAGCTCGCCCATGGCCCGCGCCTGGGCGCGGCCCAGGGCGGTCAGGTCAGACTCGGTCTGTCCCTGGAAGCGCCCCTCGCGGTTGAACTGCGTCTGGCCGTGGCGGCAGAGATAGATCATGCGGTCGTCGCCCTCAGATCGAAGCATTCGATTCCAACGTTGGCGGCCGCCCTTAGCAGGGCGTCGTCACGCGACGCCAGCGGCCAGTCCTGATCCAGCGCCAAGGCTAAGTAGGCGGCATCGAAAAGGCTGATGCCGTTCTCCCGGGCCAAGGCCCCTAGCTCTTCCATGCCTATGTTCGGCGCATGAAGTTGCACGTTGAGGGAGGCGTAAAAGAGCAAGGCCTCGTCATATTCCTTCGACGGGAAGGCTCGTCGCCTTTCGACCTTCAGCAAGACATTGCGCACCTCCCAGTCGAAGATGGCCGGCGCTTCGAAACGCAGGGCGTCGGCCTGATCAAGCATGGCGTCCGACGCCGAAGTCGCCTGCGACGGCAAAATCCAAGCGAGCGCGGCCGAAGCGTCGACGACGACCGACCTCACTCGCGCGCCATCTGCTTCAGTTCCTCCCAGGTCATGTTCTCGATCTCGGGATCGGCGGCGGCGATCCGGTCGCGCAGCGCCTTGGCGTGGGCCGCGAGTTCGGCGGCAGGCATTTTTCGCGGCAACAGAGAAGAAGCGTTGGCCGGCAGCAGCTTGGCCACCGGCCGCCCGTTGCGGGTGATGAGCACCGCCTCGCCGCCCTTCTCGACGGCGTCGAGCAGCGCCGACAGGTGGGTCTTGGCTTCGAGGACGCCGACTTCGCGCATGACGGGCTCCAATCTGACCAGTCTGGTCAGACTATCATGATCTCACTGCCGGAACATCTCGCGAGCGATGATGACGCGCATGATCTCGTTGGTGCCTTCCAGGATCTGGTGGACGCGCAGGTCGCGGACGATGCGCTCCAGCGGGTAGTCCTGCAGGTAGCCGTAGCCGCCGTGCAGTTGCAGGGCGTCGTTGGCGACCTGGAAGCCGACGTCGGTGGCGAAGCGCTTGGCCATGGCGCACAGCTTGGTGGCCTGCGGGTCCCTGTTGTCCAGCGCGTGGGCGGCGCGGCGCACCATCAGGCGGGCGGCCTCCAGTTCGGTGGCCATGTCGGCCAGCTTGAACTGCAGGGCCTGGAAGTCCTTCAGCGGACGGCCGAACTGGTTGCGGGTCTCAAGATAGGCCTTGGCCGTGTCGAGGGCGAACTGGGCGCCGCCCAGCGAGCACGAAGCGATGTTGAGGCGTCCGCCATCGAGGCCCATCATGGCGAAGCGGAAGCCCTCGCCTTCCCCGCCGATGCGGCTGGCGACTGGCACGCGGCAGTCGTCGAAATTGACCTGGGCGGTGGGCTGGGCGTTCCAGCCCATCTTGCGCTCATTGGCCCCGAAGGTGAGGCCCGGCGTTCCCTTCTCGACCACGAAAGCCGAGACGCCCTTGGGGCCGCCGCCGCCGGTGCGGGCCATGACCACATAGACGTCAGACACCCCGCCGCCCGAGATGAAGGCCTTGCCGCCATTCAGCACGTAGTGGTCGCCGTCCAGCCGCGCGGTCGTGCGCATGCCCGCCGCGTCCGAACCCGAGCCGGGCTCGGTCAGGCAGTAGCTGGCGATCAGCTCCATGGTGGTCAGGCGCGGCAGATAGCGCTGGCGCAGGTCGGCCGAGCCGAAGCGGTCGATCATCCACGAGGCCATGTTGTGGATGGTGAGGTACGCCGCGACCGGCACGTCGCCATAGCTGAGCGCCTCGAAAATGATCGAGGCGTCGAGGCGCGACAGGCCGCTGCCGCCGACGTCGTCATTGACGTAAATGCCCGCAAAGCCGAGGCCAGCCGCCTCGCGCAGGACGTCGACGGGAAAGTGCTTGTGCTCGTCCCATTGGGCCGAATGCGGGGCAAGCCGTTCCGCGGCGAAGCCCGACGCCATATCCTGAATGGCGCGTTGATCGTCGTTCAGCGCGAAATCCATGCGCCACTTCCTCCCATGCGGGGCATATCCGCCCTCACCTTCTTGACCGCTGACCTGCCCTGAGCAGCCAAGTGTGTCAATCATATCTCAGTTGGCGAATTTGAATGCGGCGCCGCAGCGAAATCGGGTGCGAAAGGTCGCACCTCCCTTGATCCGACACCTCGTCGGTATCAGATCACGCCCATCGGAGGCGTCGTCTCGGTTCCCATGTCCAAGTTCATTACCGCTCTGGCCGCGGTCGCGGCCCTGTTCACGTTCGTGTCCGCGCCGGCTCACGCCGAGAATCTCGGCGTGTGGCGCAACCCGAAGGACAACATCCGCCTGCACATCACCGACTGCGGTCCGAGCATGTGCGGTTGGGTCGTCTATGCCAGCCGCAAGGCCGAGGCCGACGCCAAGAAGAGCGGCTACGACACCCTGGTGGGCCAGCAGGTGCTGCGCGACTTCGCGCCCACCGGCAACGGAAACATGAAGGGCAAGGTTTTCGTTCCGACCCTGAAGGTCACCCTCTCGGGCACCGCCGAATTCGTCGACGCCCGCACCATGCGCGCCAAGGGCTGCGTGCTGGGCGGCCTGTTCTGCAAGTCGCAGGTCTGGACCCGCGTCGACGGCGGCGTGCAGCAGGTCCGCGTCACCAAGACCGGCGAATAGCCCCTTAAGGGCCTTCCGGCCTTGCCTCGACCGGCGGCGCGCGCGAAACCCTTCGCATGACTGTTCCGCCGCTCGCCCCCTATCCCGCCACGCGCCTGCGTCGCCTGCGCCAAGCCGACTGGGCCCGCCGCCTCGTCCGCGAGACGGAAGTCCGTCCGTCCGACCTGATCTGGTCGATGGTGGTGCACGAGGGCGAAGGAACCGTGCCAGTCGCCTCGATGCCCGGCGTCGAGCGCCTCAGCGTCAAGGAGGCCGCCAAGGCGGCCGTCCGCGCCCGCGACCTCGGCATCCCGGCCATCGCCATCTTCCCGCACATCGATCCGTCACGGAAGGACGCGACGGGCTCGATCGCCGCCGATCCCGACGGCGTCATCCCCCGCGCCGTCAAGGCCATGAAGGACGCCGCCCCCGAGGTCGGCATCATGTGCGACGTGGCGCTGGACCCCTTCACCGACCACGGCCACGACGGCGTGGTCGAGGGCGGCAAGATCCTCAACGACGCCACCATCGAGCGGCTGATCGAACAGGGTCTGATGCAGGCCGCCGCCGGCGCCGACATTCTGGCGCCGTCCGACATGATGGACGGCCGCATCGGCCGCCTGCGGGGAGCGCTGGAGGCCGACGGCTTCCAGGACACGATGATCATGTCCTACGCGGCCAAGTACGCCTCGGCCTTCTACGGTCCGTACCGTGACGCCATCGGCTCGGCGAAGCTCTCAGCGGGCCAGGGCGACAAGAAGACCTACCAGATGGATCCCTCCAACACCGAGGAAGCCATCCGAGAGGTCGCGCTCGACATCGCCGAGGGCGCCGACATGATCATGGTCAAGCCCGGCCTGCCCTATCTCGACATCCTGCGCCGCCTGGTCGACGAGCTCCGCATGCCCACCTACGCCTTCCAGGTGTCGGGCGAGTACGCGATGATCAAGGCGGCCGGCGCCAACGGCTGGATCGACGAAGAGCGCGCCATCCTCGAAAGCCTGGCCGCCTTCAAGCGCGCCGGCGCGGCCGGGATCATCACCTATTTCGCACCTTGGGCGGCGGAGAAGCTGGGCTGAAATGAGGTTCGGAACCCTGAGAGCCGTGGCGCACAATCTCGGGGACTCCATCGCCTCGGGCGTCGGCATGCCCATCGGCCACTATGGTTTCGACATCTTCGAGGAAGCCCGCAATTCAGAAGCCGGATACGTCGAGATCGACTTCGTGAATGGCGAGATGCGCGGCGCCATGCCGTCCGACGTGCTGTCAGAAGCCATGCTGCGCTACTCGGCCTGGCTGGGCGAGCTTGCCGCGAAACACGGTGGTCAGGCCCAGGACTTCGCGGAACTGACCATTCGCTTCGCCTATGAGGGCGTCCACGCTAGGCACTTCGTCGTCAGCCTGGCGGACGGCGACGGACGCCGCGACGTCAGCACCTACAAGGGCTGGAACGGCAAAACCCTGGCCCGCGAGCGGACCTGATGGCCGCGCCGAGAACCGCCTTCGCACCAGGACGGTTCTACGGCGCGCCAACGGTCGAGCGGCGGTTGCCTGGCGTGCGGCTGGCCCACCTGGCAGCCACCCTGAGCTCCGAGCACGTCGACGAGCACAGCCACGACGACGCCCACTTCGTGCTGGCCACCCACGGCCGCTACGAAACCACAGCCTGGGGTCCCGCCACCGAGGGGCCGGTGCTGGTCTACAACCCACCGGGCGTCGTCCATCGCGACCGCTTCGTCGAGGACGGCGGCTACTTCCTGGCCGTCAGCTTCGCCGCCGGCGACTGGCGGGCCCTGGCCGATGGCGGCGCGGCGATCGACGCCCTACGCCTGACCGGCCCTGTCGCCCGCCGCGCGGCCCTGCGTCTCACGCGATCACTGCTGTCCGCCGACGCCGAGCCCTTGTCGCTGGAAGGCCTCAGCCTCGAACTGGCGGGCGAGGCCCTGGCGCCGCTTCGCGACGGCGATCACCGGCCGCACTGGCTGGATCTGGCCGAAACCTATCTGGCCGACGCCTTCGACCAGCCGATCGGCG
This sequence comes from uncultured Caulobacter sp., assembly GCA_966252285.1. Taxonomy (GTDB): domain Bacteria; phylum Pseudomonadota; class Alphaproteobacteria; order Caulobacterales; family Caulobacteraceae; genus Caulobacter. Next base: position 7,655 of record CBINOL010000005.1, on the reverse strand, counting down.
TCGCCGACCTCGCACGGGCCGCCGGGGTGCACCCGGTGCATCTGGCCCGCGGCTATCGCCGCTGGCTGGGCGCCGCGCCCGGCGAACGCTTGCGCGCGCGGCGACTGGAGCGCGCCGCCGACCTGCTGATGCGGGGCCGCCTGCCGATCGGCGAGATCGCCCTGGCGGCTGGCTTCTGCGACCAGAGCCACCTCAACAGGCAGTTCCGCCAGGCCTATGGCGTGACGCCCGGAGAGTTCGCGCGCCTCTGCAGCCCCCGCCCTGTCAGGCGGCCCGATGTTTCAGGCGTCCAAGACGAAGCCGCGACCACGCCCTAGCTTGGCTGCGTCAGCCGTCGGAGTCGCTTTTCGTGAAACGCTTCCTGTTCGCCGCCGCCCTGGCCCTGGCCCTGGCCCTGGCGCCGCTGTCGACCACCTCGGCCGCTTCCGACATGCCTTCCGCAGCGCCTGGCGCCGAACGGATGTCGGCCGCCAAACTCGACGCCATGTCCGCCGCCATCAAGGCCGGCCAGTTCCAGAAGATCACCAGTGTGCTGGTCGCCCGCCACGGCAAGCTGGTGTTCGAGGCCTATTACGACGAAGGCAAGCCCGACGGCGGCATGGAGGCGCGCCGCAACACCCGCTCGGTGACCAAAACCGTCACCGCCATGCTGGCCGGCGCGGCCATCGATCGCGGCGCGATCCCCAGCGTCGACGCCCCGATCAAGCCCTACCTGAAGGGCCGCCCTCCGGCCGCCGCGCCCGATCCGCGCAAGGACAAGGTCACGGTCGAGGACCTGATGACCATGAGCTCGATCGCCGAGTGCGACGACGACAACCAGTTCTCGCGCGGCAACGAGGAGCGGATGTACCTGATCGAGGACTGGGTCGGCTTCTATCTCGACCTGCCGGTGCGCGGCTTTCCCGACTGGGTGCAGAAGCCCGCCGACGCGCCGTACGGCCGCAGCTTTTCCTACTGCACGGCAGGAGTGACGACACTCGGCGCCCTGGTCCAGGGGGCGGTCGGCAAGCCCCTGCCGGCCTTCGCCCGCGAAGCGCTGTTCGGCCCGCTCGGCATCGAGGGCGAGCGCTGGCAGGTCTCGCCGCTCGGCCTGGCCCAGGGCGGCGGCGGCCTTGGCCTGCGCAGCCGCGACCTCGTGAAGCTGGGCCAGCTCTATCTCGACGGCGGCAAGTGGAACGGCCGTCAGGTGCTGCCCGCGTCCTTCGTCGCGGCCGCCACCAGCCCGCACGCCAATGCGCGACCCGACACCGACTACGGCTACCTGATCTGGCTGCAGACCCTGGGCGGCCACAAGGTCTGGGCGATGAGCGGCACGGGCGGCAACAAGGTGGTCATCGTGCCCGATCTCGGGATCGTCGCGGTGATCACCACGGTGAACTTCGACGTCCGCCAGCCGCACGCCATCAGCGAGCGCCTGCTGACCGAACACATCCTGGCGGCCGTCGAGCCCTGAGGCCTCCGAATCCGCTAGTCTGGCGGCCATGAGCAAGGTCCTCGACATCGTCACCGCCGTCATCCGCGACGAGGCCGGCCGCATGCTGCTGGTGCGCAAGCGCGGCACGGCGATCTTCATGAAGCCGGGCGGCAAGCGCGACGGCGACGAGGACGACCTGACGGCCCTGGCGCGCGAGCTCGACGAGGAACTGGGCTGCCGGCTGGTTTCGGCCGCCTTGCTGGGCCGGTTCTCTGCTCCCGCGGCCAACGAGGCCGGGTTCACGGTGCAGTCGGCGACCTACCTCGCCGTGGTCGAGGGCGAGATCGCCGCCCAGGCCGAAATCGAGGAACTGGCCTGGATCGACCCGGCCGCCCCGCCCCCGGGCCTGCCTCTGGCGCCGCTGTTGAAGGACGAAGTGATCCCTGCCCTGCTGGCCCTGGCCTGAGTTGTCACAACCCGTGCTATAGGGCGGCCATGACGACGATCTACATCGACGCCGACGCCTGCCCCGTGAAGGACGAGACCTACAAGGTCGCGGCCCGCAACGGCCTGAAGACCTATGTCGTCTCCAACAGCTGGATCCGCGTGCCCGCCACCCCGGCCATCGAGCAGATCGTGGTCGACGCCGGCCCCGACGTGGCCGACGACTGGATCGCCGAGCGCGCCGGCCCTGGCGACGTGGTGGTGACCAACGACATTCCTCTGGCCGACCGGGTGCTGAAGGCCGGCGGTCAGGCGATCGCGCCCAACGGCCGGGTGTTCACCAATGACATGATCGGCTCGGCCCTGGCCAGCCGCTCCATCGGCGAGCACCTGCGCTCCATGGGCGAAGTCACCAGCGGCCCCAAGGCCTTCGGCCCGCAGGACCGCAGCAAGTTCCTGCAGGCGCTCGACCAGGCCGTGGTCAAGGCGCGACGCGCGGTCCCGCGATGATCGAGATCACCTCCTGGCTGCGGATCGACGAGGACGAACTGGTCGAGAAGGCTGCCCGCGCCTCCGGGCCCGGCGGCCAGCACGTCAACAAGACCTCGACCGCGATCGAACTGCGCTTCGACGTGACGAACTCGCCGTCCCTGACCGATGACATCAAGGCTCGGCTGACGGCGTTGGGCGGCAGCCGCATGACCCAGGACGGGGTGCTGGTGCTGTTCGCCCAGGGCCATCGCTCGCAGGAACTGAACCGGCAGGACGCCCGCGAGCGGCTGGTCGAACTGATCCGCCGCGCCACCGAAAAGCCCAAGCCTCGCCGCCCGACCAAGCCGACCTATTCCAGCAAGCTCAAGCGGCTGGAGACCAAGTCGAAGCGATCGGGCGTGAAGACCATGCGCGGCCGCGTCCGTCACGACGACTGACCGCGCAGGTATCCTCAGACGGCGGCAGGATTGACGCCGACGCCCACGCGGGTTCCGTCAGCCTGCTCCTGGACGAGGAAGACCTGTTCCTGATCCAGCCAGGTGATCTGGTCGCCGACGATGGTCCCGGCGATGTTGGCCAGGACGATGTCGGCCGAGCCCTGGCCGCCGTGCTGGACCATCGCCTCCCAATGCATCATCCGATAGGTGGAGCCAGAGGCCTGCACGGCGAAGCCCGTACCGCCATCGGCGTAGGATTGGATGTGCTCGGCGACCTGTCTGACGTTCATGCTGTGGAGCTCCCCTCGCGCGGCCCCTAGCAGCCGCGAGGCTCCACCTTAAGGCGCAAGCCCCTTAACCGGAGATTGCGCCCTCGGCGTTGTCCAGGTTTCTTCAGGCCAGACGCGGAATCGGCGGGCCAAACGAAAGGATCTCGTCCTTCCAGTCGGGCTCGGGGATCAGGCCGCCCAGCATCTTCTTCAGATAGAAGGCCAGGGCCGACTGTTCGTCCGCGCTCAGTTCGGAGCAGGCTTCCTGGTGCAGCGGCGTCAGCTCGTCGCGGATCCGCTGCAGCAGCGCCGCCCCGGCTTCCGTGAGGCGCACGACCACCTTGCGGCGATCGTTCGGCGCCCCGCCGCGCTCGACCAGGCCGTCACGGATCAGACCGTCGATCGACCGGGTGAGGGTCGTGCGGTCGGCCGCCGAAAGCTTGGAAAGCCGCGTCATCGAACACTCGCCGAACCGGGCCAGCGACAGCATCGCCACCCACTTCGGAAACGACAGACCGTGACGCGCAACATGGTCGGCGGCCATCGCCCGCCGGTGTTGCTCGGTCTGGTACATCAAATAGCTCAAATAGCTGGGCAGGGGCATGGATTGCCCCTCCCTCAAGTCATGCTCAGGCATGGTGTCCCCCCGCGCCGTGCGCCTTGATCTCACAACCTCTGCTGTCGCGCAATCGCCACGAGGCCCCTAGCCCGCGTAGCGTTCACCATGTCGCGAAACGCCTGTCTCGTCCGCACGTTCCGCAGGCGAGAAAGACCCCTCTCGCGCGAGTATCAGCGACGCGGCGGAGACGGCGCCGCGGGAGGGGCCGGCGGCGCCGGCGGGGCGGGCATGCCGCGCATGACGGTGATGCGCTTGACCCGGCCCGTGCAGCTCTTCAGCGACAGGCCCGGCGGCAGGCGGGCCTCGCCGCAGGCCTCGTCCAGCTGGTCCTGGGTCAGGCCGCGCGCGCCGCTGAGGTCGACGCCCTGGAAGCGCACGGCCGTGAAGTCCGCGCCCTTGAAATCGGCGCCGGCGAAGCTGCCGCCGCGCAGGTGCGAAGCCGTCAGAGAGGCGTTGCGAAACTGGGCGCGGTCGAAGCGGCCGCCGCTGAGGTTGGAGCCGTTGATCTCGGCGTTCGAGAAATCAGCGCCGCGGGCGTTCACCGACGACAGGTTCGAACCGTTCAGCTCGGCATTGGCCAGCCTGGCGTCGATCATCGTGGCGGCTTCCATGTTGACCCCATGCATCTCCGACGAGGTCAGGTCGGCGCGCGACAGGTTGGCGTTCTGGAAGTTGGCGCCGGCCGACTCCACGCCCGACAGGCGGGCGCCGTTGAAGTTCGCGCCCTGGAAATTGGCGGCGCGCATCTCGGCGCCGCGCAGGTCGGCGCGGGTCAGGTCGGCCGCCGCGAAGTTGGAGCCGTAGAACACCGCGCCGCGCAGGTCGGCGCCGATCAGATTGGCCCTGGCGAAATTCGCGCCATTGAACTTGGCGCCGGTCATCTTGCGGCCGGCCAGATCGCAGCTGACACACACCCCGCCCAGAGACACCAGGCGCGCCACGTCCTTGTCCTCGATCGAGGCCTTGGCCTGGGCCTGGCCGGCCAGGGTCGTGAGACCCATGACCAGGGCGGCGGCGAGTGTCATGCCCATGCGGGCCATCGGCGGTCTCCGTGCGGTCGATAAGCGACCTTGCTTGGTAACGGTTTGAGCCCCGCACCGCCGCTAGACCACTTAAATCGCGGTAATGACGGGGATTCGGGATCCCCGTCGCCCGCCAAACGCTTGTTGGCCTTAGCCTTCCAGCGCCCGCCGCGTCAAACCGCCACGCCCTCCCCGGCTAGTAGAAAGTCACGTCGTCGAGCTCGAACCACAGCTTGGCGCCGGCCGCGCGCTCGCCCTCGACCCCGACCTGCAGCAGGTCCGTCCCGGTGAAGGCGGCCTTTTCCCGCCCCGCGGGCTTGAAGTCCGCGAACGGCAGCTCAACGGTCTTCCACTGCGGACCGGCCTCGACCTTGGTCGTCCAGCGACCAGCCGCGCCCACCAGGCTGACGACATAGGCGCCGCCGTCGCCGCGCACGGCGAACTTCAGCCCCTTGAAGGCCGTGGCGTCGGTGGGAACCACAGAGCCCCGGGTCAAAGGCAGCAGCACCCCGGCCGAGGCGTCGTCCTTGCTGGCCATGCGCGCGCCCACGCTCAGGATCTTGCCGCCACCCTCGCGCTCGATGACCTGCGAGACCTCAAGGCTGCGGTCGCGGCCGCCGTCGAAGTCGTCCAGGCGCAGGGTGTCGAGGCTGGTGCGGCCGTCGGCGCGCTCGAAATCGTCGATCAGGGCCTGGGCCTTCACCGCCGGCGGCGCGATGCGGTCGTTGGCGGCCGAACGCTTGGCGCCCGGGCCGTAGGACAACTTGCCGTCGATGAAGACGCGCTCGACCTTGCGGGCGTCGGAGATGGTCTCCCAGGGCTTGCCGGACACCAGCACGAAGTCGGCGCGCTTGCCGGCCTCCAGGGTGCCGCGGTCGGCCAGCTGGTTCATGGCCCTGGCGCTGCCGGCGGTGCCGATGGTCAGGGCCTGGGTCGGCGTCAGGCCGGCCTGCACCAGCAGTTCCAGCTCGCGCAGGGTCGAGGAGCCGTGCGGCGTGCCGGTCATGCCCGCGTCGGTGCCCAGGGCCAGCGGCACCCCGGCGTCGAACAGCGCCTTGGCGTTGGACATGGCGTAGCCGAACTTCAGGCGGCTCTGGCGCGCGCGCGGGCTGTCGGGATCGGCCGGCGGCTTGGCGCCGGGCTTGACCGGTTCGTAGACCGCCAGGGTCGGGGCGTAGAACAGGCCCGAAGCTTTGATGGAAGCGATCGTGGCCGCATCCAGCGGCGCGTCCTGCAGGCTGTGGGCGATGACGTCGACGCCGCTGGTCGCCGCGACCTTGCCCTGCTCGACCGTCACCGTGTGGGTCAGCACCTTCAGCCCGTACTTGTGGGCCGTCTCGGTGAGAGCCTTCAGGGTCCAGGCGTCCATGGTGGTGTTATCGGGCGCCGAGCCGTAGCGCCAGCCGTCGGTGAAGGCCTTGATGGCGTCCGGCTTGTAGGCAGCGATGGCCTCGACGGCGGCCCGGGCGCCTTCCGGCGTATCGACCCAGCGGGTGGTGGCCTGGTCGGCCCAGTCGGCGCCGTGGCCGCCCGGCGTGCTGATGCGGGCGACGAAGTTGACGTGCGGCGCGGTCAGGGTTCCAAGCCACGCCCGGCGCGGCGCGAAGCTCTCCGGCTGCTGGTGGAAGTCGTTCACCGAGGTGACGCCGGCGGCCACATAGGCGTCGGCGATCCTGGGCGTGACGTCGGGAACGCCGTTGGGGGTCCAGTGGGTGTGGACGTCGAACAGGCCGGGGATCAGGGCTTCGCCCTTGGCGTCGACGATGGTCGCGCCCTTGGGCGCCTTGACCTTCGGGCCGACCGCCAGGATCCGCCCGCCTTCGACCACCAGCGTCCCGCGATACGGCGCCGCGCCCGTGGCGTCGAAGATCTCGGCATTGACCACCGCCAGCGGCTGGGCGGCCGCCAGGGAGGTCGAAAGCGCGGCGGCGCAGAGGCCGCCGAGCAGGATGCGGGCGCGGGTCATGGGCGGTCGTCCTCGTTCGAAACGGGCGCTTTCAGACGCGCCCGTTCCTCATGACGAACCAGGCGCGCAAAACCAGCAGTCCTCCCCGCCGATCGGCATGCCGGGCGGCAAGGTTTCGACGGCGCCGGCCCGCGGAGCCGCCAGCGCCTTGCGATCGTCGGAGGTCAGCAGGCGCGAGATGCGGGCGGCCTGGTCGGCCTCCGCCCCTCGCCCCTTCCAGCCGGCCAGGGTCTTGGCGTAGCGCAGCAGGGCCGCGTCGATCTGGGCCGCGGCGGTGGGCGACAGCGTCTTGTCGTCGAGCACGGCGACGAGATCGCCGACCAGCCGCGCGCGCACCCGGCGGCGCAGTTCGCCGGTGCGGCCGTCGGCCTGCGGGCCGCCCGGAGCCACGGCGGCCAGGAGGGCGTCGACCGTCTCGGTGACGTCCAGCTGGCCCGCATCGCGGCGCTTCTGCTCGACCAGGCGGTTCAGGCGAGCCGGGGTCAGCAGCAGCGACAGCGGCAGGTCGGCGGCGGTTTCGGCGGCCGTCGGCAGGTCGAACACCGCAGCCCCCGAGGTCGGGAAGATCTCGATGGCGTAGGCCTTGTCGCGCGAGCCCGACATGCCCGACGACAGCAGCGACAGCAGCGGATCGGGCAGGTCCAGCGCCGCCGGATCGAGGGTGCGGACCAGGGCCGCCAGGGCCCGCCGTTGATCGGCCGCCGGCGTGGCGGGCACGGCCTCGCGGCCGTCGCCGACCACCGCATAGCCGTAGTCGACCCCGCCGACGAACTTCGCCGCCGCTTCGACCTGATAGCGATGGAAGAGATAGATCGGCACGAGGGCCCGGCGCAGGTCGGCGGCGGGCGAGCCGGCCGGCACGTTGTTCAGGCCGAACCGCGACAGGGCGATGCGGCGCACGGCCATGACGTTATCGAGCTCGATCACCGGATCGGCGCCATTGTCCCACAACGCGCCATAGGGCTGGGCCGAGGCCGCGCCGCGGGCGTCGG
>CBINOL010000004.1:0-101826 GCA_966252285.1 uncultured Caulobacter sp. | reverse complement strand
ACCCTGACCTGTTCGGGCGTCACGGCCTGGTCGTCGCTGGTCACGCACGGCGGTCTTCAGGCCGGCGACTGGGTGGTGACCTTGGGCACGGGCGGCGTGTCGCTGTGGGGCCTGCAGATCGCCAAGGCCTTCGGCGCCAAGGTGGCCGTGGTCGGCGGCGACGACGCCAAGCTGGCGCGCGCCAAGGACCTGGGCGCGGACCTGACCATCAACTATCACGCGACGCCCGATTGGGAGGCCGCGGTGAAGGAGGCCACGGCCGGCGGCGTGCAGCACGCGCTCGAGCTCGGCGGCGCCGGCACCCTGGCCAAGTCGCAGGCCAGCCTGGGCGTCGGCGGCCACGTGGCCGTGATCGGCGCGCTGGACGGCTTTGGCGGCACGCTGGACGCCTCGGCCATGGTGATGATGGCCCAGCGCGCCACGGCGATCTCGGTCGGCTCGCGCGCCGACCACCAGGCGCTGTCGGACTTCGTGGCGGCCAAGGGCATCGTCCCGCAGGTCGACGCCGTGTTCGGCCTCGACGCCATCGAAGGCGCCTACACCCGCGCCGACCAGGGCGCGTTCGGCAAGGTGGTGGTGACGCTTTGATCATTGCGGCCCTCTCTCTTTGAGAGAGGGAGGGGCCCGCCGCCGAAAGGCGGCGGGAGGGTGAGAGGTAACAAACTCACAGAAAATGGCGCGGCCGTTCGGCTGCGCCTTTCTTTTTTGCAGATCAGGTAGTTCCGGCCGTCGCAGTCGGCGGAGAGGTGAGGGATTTGCCCGCAAGCGGTGAAACCTCTCACCCTCCCGCCGCTGCGCGGCGGGCCCCTCCCTCTCTCGAAGAGAGAGGGTTTGGGGTCACGCTTCCACCACCTCGACCAGGGCGCCGCCGGGGGCGCGGAGAACGCCGGCGCGCTTGCCGGCGTAGACGGCGCCCGCGCGCACCGCAGGCGCGACGATCCAGTCGCCCTGGATGCTGTCGAAATCGGGGTGCTTGAGTGTGCAGATGGCGACGCCCGGCGGCAGGGCGCCGGGGTGGCCGGGACGAACCGTGGCCTGCTCCGGGTACTGGTCGAACTCGAGGAAGACGTCCTTCTGATAGGTGGCCGTCGCCAGGGCGTGGCGGCTGTCCTTCGGCAGCTCGAAGGCGTCGTTGATCATGTTGTAGACGATGGTCATCGGCGCGCCGACGTTCAGGCCCAGGGTCTGGGCGAACCAGGCGCCACTGGCGTCCATGTCGTCGCTTGCCAGGACGAGGATGAACAGCTTGTCGATCAGGCTGCCCGGATGGGGCAGGCCGTTGCCGGGCGAGACGATCTCCGTGAGGTAGACGATCTCGCCGTCCGGGCCCTTCACCTGCATCGGGTGGATGGTGGGCAGGCCGTCGATGCGCTTGGGCGGGCCGATGATCTCGAACGGAGCGTCCTGCATGCGGGCGTTCACGGCCATGACGTCCTGGCAGCAGATCTCGATCGCCGCCCAGCCATAGGTGCGCAAGGGGCGGTACTCGGGGACCGGGTCGCCCTCGACGAAGCGCAGGAAGACGTCGGCGCCGCTGGCCGGCCGCAGCACCGCGTAGGGCCGGTCGGCGCTGGCCGGGGCGTCCCAGCTGGCGGCGAGGTCGGCGGGGACGTCGCCTTCCTCGATCACCGTGTAGTCCAGCCACTGGGCGTAGCGCTGCGCGGTCGCGGCGACGTTCGGCGTCACCAGGGTGGCGGCCCTCAGAAGGTTCATCGGTATGTCCTTGAAATCGCGCAGTCTTCAGTCGCGCAGTTCGACGGCGACGTCTTCCGACGCGACGTCGCCCGTGGCGGTGGCGGCTTCGGCCTCCTGCTGGACGATGCGCAGCACGCGGGAGAGATATTCCTGAAGCCACAGGCCGCGCTCGGCGGCGGCTTGCGCGCTTGGCTCGAAGCGTTCGATCTCGGCGCGGTCGAGGCCGCCGCGGGCCTCGATCACCCGCTCCAGGGTGTCGAGCCGGGCGCGGGTGACGGCCAGTTCCTGGACCACGGCCATGGTGATGGCCAGCACGCGCTCGACCTCGCGGTCGGCGAAGAAATAGGGGCGCTTGCCGGCGGGCTTGGCGCCGGCGTCGGCCAGGGCGTCTGCGATGCTCATTGTGCTTCCTTGGGGGGCTTTCGCGCTCCGATCACGCGCCAGGCGGCTTTTCGCCCATAGTCTTCGCTGTCGTCGTCGGCGGCGTCGGGGAAGACCTCGCGGTCGACCACGGCGGTGACGCCGTCATGGATCAGCTCTTCGACCGCAAAACCGGCCTCGACCATGCGCGCGTCGAGGTCGATCTCGTGCAGCGTGCTCCAGAAGGGCTCGTTGTTGTAGAAGGCGTCCCAGTCGCGCATGGCCTGCTCGAACAGCGGCATGGTCGGCGCGTACTGCGGCTGCTCGACGTGCAGCACGACGCCGCCCGGCGCCAGCACGCGGCGGCTCTCGGCGAAGATGGCCTTCATCGAGGCCAGAGACAGTTCGTGCAGGAACATGGTGGTCTGCACCCAGTCGAAGCTGCCGGTCGCAAAGCGCGACAGGTCGGCGCCGTCGGCCTGGACGAAGCGGATATTCTCAACCCCCAGCGAGGCGGCGCGAGCGGCGGCGTAGCGCAGCATCGGCCCGCCGACGTCGATGGCCACGACTTCCGCGTCGGGGAAGGCCTGGGCGATCGGCAGCGCGCTGTGGCCGACGGTGGCGCCGATGTCGAGAATCCGGCGCGGCTTGAAGTCGGGGAGCTTGCGCTGCACCCAGCGCACAACGGCCTGGCCGCCGCCGTCGGAGAAGCGGCCCAGGAGGCCGCCGGTGGTGGCGAAGCCGCCGTGGTCGTAGTTGGCGCCGCCCGAGACGTCACCCTCGAAGCGCTCGACGTGATAGCTGCCGGGCATGCAGTGGTGGTCGACGGCGCTGACATAGCGCGGGATCGGCAGGGACGGATCGAGCTCCAGCCGGTCGTGGCCGGCGTTCAGCGCGGCAGCCTTGGCGGCCAGTTCCTCGGCCTGGCGCAGGGTGGTCCAGCGGCCGGCCTGCTGGCGCTGTTCCATGGTCAGGCGGCGCAGGGCCGACCAGGTCTGGAAGGCGGGATCCTTCAGCAGCGCCTTGCGGACCTCGTGGCGATCTTCGGGCGCGCGGCCGTTGGCTTTCTGGAAAGCGGGCAGGGCGCGGGTCTCCCAGGCCTGTTTCACGCCGGGGATGACGCGGGTCGACAGGTGGCGGTTGAGCTGGGCCAGGACGTTCAGCCGCTCGACCTCGTCGTGAGACATGTCGGGGAACACCCCGTGGCGGCCGACCTTGCGATAGTCGGGCGGACCGTCATAGGCCTGGATCGGCCCCTCGTTGACGCGACCGGTCATGGGCGCACTCCTACTCCAATTGACGCGAGCTTGCGCCCGTCCGGCGGATGGCGGACGGGTGACGACGCGAAAATCCGCCTGTCAGGAATCCAGGGATTCAGGCGCCGGGCACGGCCGCGCGCTCGCCGGCGGCGGCTTCGATGCGCTGCTCCTCGACGGCGTGCTCGGAGGCGAAGCGGTAGCGGCCCAGCGGCAGCAGCACGAGCCCGCCCGCCACCAAGAGGCCGGTGGCGATCAGCAGCGACAGCTGATAGCCGCCGGTGGCGTCGAAATCGGCCCCGAAGGCCACCGGCCCCAGGCCCGATCCCGCCGCGTAGGACAGGTAGAGGCAGCCGTAGAGCGTCGAATAGGCCCGCGCCCCGAAATAGCGGGCGATGAGGAAGGCCAGGAGGTCGAACTCCATGCCCGCCGCCATGCCGACCAGGGCGATGGCCAGAAGGGCGCCGGTGAAGCCGGGGTCCTGGCCGTGCAGGATCAGGCAGCCGACAGCCGGCAGGCACAGCAACACCAGCGCCACGCCCGGGGCCCAGAAGCGGTCGACCAGCCAGCCGCCGGCGACGCGGCCGACGATCACCGACAGGCCCACGACGGGAGCCAGGCTGACGATCTGCGCCTTCGTGAAGCCCTTCAGCTTCAGCAGGTTCTCGAGATTGGGCAGCGGGCCGGCGATGGCGAACGAGAACAGCAGGAAGCCGCCGGCGATCAGCCAGAACTTCGCATCCCTCAGCGCCTGCGGCAGGGTCAGGCCCTGCAGCGGCGCGTCCTGCGTGTGGACGCGGCGGGCGCCGGGGTCCTTGAAGGCCAGCAGCGCCACCGGCAGGGCGATGACCAGGGGGAGGGCGCCGGTGACGAGATAGGCCGCGCGCCAGCCGTGGGCCTCGATCATCCACATCAGGAACGGCTTGATCAGAAAGCCGAAGACGCCCGTGCCCATCAGGGCGACGCCCAGGGCCAGGCCCTTGTTCTTCTCGAAGCCGTTGTTGATCGCCCGGGTCCAGGTGGTGGGCAGGGTGCCGGCGCCGACCGCGCCCATGATCGCCCAGTTCAGGTAGAACAGCGGCAGCGAGCCCTTGGTCAGCGCAAAGCCCATGAAGGCGAAGGCGAACAGCACCAGCGAGGCGATCGCCACCGGCCGCACCCCGATCCTGTCGCCCAGCCAGCCGATGACCGGTCCGACGATCATGACGGCCACGGTGGCGACCGGCAGGCCCAGCATGATCGCGGCGAAGCTCCAGCCGAACTCCTTGGCCAGCTGCGGGGCCAGCATGCCGATGCTGTAGAAGGGCAGGGGCGAAAGTCCCAGGCCCACGCCCAGCACGACGCTGAGCAGCAGCGGCCAGCCGCGGCGGAATTCGCCCTGCTGGATTTCGGATAGTTTCGCCATCGCCGTTTGCCCCGCCGCGATCACATCGGTAGGCGAGGCAGCCTGGGGCGCTGAACGGCGCCCGCAACAGGAATATCCGGAGCAGTCGCCTTGCGATCAGACGTCAGGCCCGGCGCCGCCCTCTCGGGGGTCAAGGTGCTCGATCTTTCCCGCGTGCTGGCCGGTCCCTGGGCGACCCAGGCCCTGGCCGACATGGGCGCGGAGGTCGTGAAGGTCGAGCGGCCGGGCGTCGGCGACGACACCCGCGCCTGGGGGCCTCCGTTCTTCGAGACGACTGACGGCGGGCGTGGCGACGCGGCCTACTTCACCTGCGCCAACCGCAACAAGCGCTCGGTGACCATCGACATGGCCGACCCGCGCGGCGCCGACCTGATCCGCCAGATGGCTGTCGAGGCCGACGTGGTGGTCGAGAACTTCAAGGTCGGGGGCCTCGCCAAGTACGGCCTCGACTACGAGAGCCTGGCGGCGATCAATCCGCGCCTGGTCTACTGCTCGATCACGGGGTTCGGGCAGACGGGCCCCTACGCCGCGCGGGCCGGCTACGACTACATGATCCAAGCCATGGGCGGGCTGATGTCGATCACCGGCCAGGCTGACGGCGCCGAGGGCGCAGAGCCGATGAAGGTGGGCGTGGCGGTCGTCGACCTGTTCACGGGCCTCTATGCCGCCAACGCCATCCTGTGCGGCCTGCTGCATGCGCGGGCGACCGGGGAGGGGCAGCACATGGACATCGCGCTGTTCGACGTGCAGGCGGCCGTGCTGGCCAACCAGGCCAGCAACTACTTCGCCACCGGCAAGGCCCCGGAGCGCCTGGGCAACGCCCACCCGAACCTGGCGCCCTACCAGGTGTTCGCCACGGCCGACGGGGCGATGGTGCTGGCGGTCGGCAATGACGGCCAGTTCCGGGCCTTCGCCAAGGCGGCCGATGCGCCGGCGCTGGGAGAGGACCCGCGTTTCGCGACCAACGCCCAGCGGGTGGCGGCGCGGGCGCAGCTGGCCCAGGCTATGGCCCCGATCCTGGTCACGCGTACGACGCGGGATTGGATCGCGCTGCTGGAGGCGGCCGGCGTGCCCTGCGGGCCGATCAACACGATCGACCAGGTGTTCGAGGAGCCGCAGGCGGTGCATCGCGGCCTGGTGGTCGAGCAGGCGCGGGAAGACCTGGTGTCGCCTGTCCGCACCGTGGCCTCGCCGATCCGGGCGTCGCGGACGCCGGTAGTGGTGCAGCGCCCGCCGCCGAGCCTGGGGGCGGATACGGCGGCGGTGCTGACGGGGCTGGGCAGGAGCGAGGCCGAGATCGCGGCGCTGAAGGCGGCGGGGGTGATTTAGCCGCGAGCTTCCAATTCACATAGCCAACTCCAAACCCGACCTTCCCCGCGAAGGCGGGGATCCAAGCTGGCCTTCAGGAGGTGGCGCCGCCGTGGATCCACACGGGACTCGGCTTGGATCCCCGCCTGCGCGGGGATACTCGGTGAAAATTGCTGGCGTGGTTGCGGAAGAAATGCCCTACCGCGCCGCCCGCGCCGCGCCCTCGGGCATGGCTCCGGCGAAGTCGATGACGCACATGGCGCCGTAGGAACGGTGGCCGCCGCAGGCGACGCCGGCGCTGCTGTAGCCGGCCGAAAGGATGTTGCGGCGGTGGCCGCGGCCCGGCACGCGGCTGTCGACCACCAGCTGGCGGACCACGTCGCGGGGGTCTTCGTAGCCGTAGGAGATGTTCTCGGCCGACATGCCGGCATAGACGCCGTACTTACGCAGCCGCTGGCCCAGGCTCCCGGTCGCGCCGTGGCCGACCGTGCCGCGTGCGCCCTGGGCGCTGGCGTGGTCGCGGGCCGCGTCGTCGATGCGGCCGTCGGCGGTCAGCGGGGGCAGGGGGCGCTGGCGCTGCAGCTCGGCCACGGCTTCATGCAGGGCATCGGGGTCCTCGCCGTAGTGAGGCTCGGAACGGCGCAGCTCGTCGGCATAGGCCCTGGGGTTGGCGCGGACGTAGTTGATCTCGTCGAGCACCGCCTGCGCCTGGCTCTGGGCGGCGGCGACTTGGGGGAGGGCGAGCAGCAGCAGTCCGGCGAGCGCCAGGCCTGGGCGACGGTAAGAACGCATACGAACCTACGATACGGAAAAAGCCCCTCGATGCGTGCTGTAGCACGCTTGTTCGGATTCGCCTGTGTCCGCAGCGTCGCACCCGGGGGCTTGCTATCCGCGAGGCGAGAAAACCGGCGAGGATCCGCCAAGGCGCCTTTCCAGGCGGCATCAAGACGGCCTGACAACCGCCGGATTCCGCGATGCTTCTCGCCCTCGTCACGCTGCTGCACGTGCTGGTCTTCGTCTATTGGCTGGGCGGGGACTTGGGGGCCTTCTACACCTCGCGCTACGCCGCCGACCCGTCCCGCACGGTCAAGGAGCGGGGGCTGGCGCTGAAGGTGCTGGCCGACATCGACATGGCCCCGCGCACCTGCCTGATCCTGGCCCTGCCGACGGGCCTGACCCTGGCCAAGCTGAAGGTCTGGTGGGACGTGCCGCCCGAGGCCGTGGCGGCGGTCTGGGCGCTTTGCCTGTTCTGGCTGACCATGGCCTGGGCCATCCACATTCATCACAGCCCGCCCAAAGCCGGGGTGCGCCGCATCGACATCGCCATCCGCTGGGGCGTGCTGGTCGCGCTGGCGGGCTTCGGCGCCGCCAGCCTCGTGGGGCTGACGACCGCGCCGCTGTTCCTGGCGCTGAAGATGCTGATCCTGGCGATCGCCATCGGCTGCGGCCTCTTTATCCGCAAGCTGCTGGCGCCGCTGGGCCCGCCGGTCGTGGCGATGATGACCACCGGCCCGACGCCCGAGGGCGACGCGACCATCGCCGCGGTGCTCGAGAAGACCCGGCCCGTGGTCGTCAGCCTCTGGATCCTGCTGATCCTGGCCGCGCTGCTCGGCCTCTGGACCCCCGCCTGAAGGAGCCCCGCCATGACCCTGCGTTTCGAACCCACCATGGTGCGTGAAGACAAGACCGCGCGAGAGCTCTACGAGGCGGTGAAGGCCAATCCGGCCCGCACGCGCTTCGGCTTCGGGAGCAAGGCGGCGGTGGTCAATATCGATTTCCAGCAGGCCTATACCCGGCCCGACCTGTTCCCCAAGAGCGCCTACGTCACCGATCCCGACCAGATCGCCCACGTCAATCGCCTCTCGGCCCTGGCGCGGGCGCGCGGCATGCCGGTGATCTGGACGCGGGTGATGTACAAGGCCGACGGCGGCGACGCCGGCGTCTGGGGCACGCGCACCGACACCCCCGACAGCCTGCAGAACATCAAGCAGAACAGCGAGCGCCACGCCTTCGACCCGCGGGTCGAGATCGACGCGGCCGTGGATCTGGTCTTCGACAAGCGCATGCCCAGCGCCTTCTTCGAGAGCCCGCTGCAGAGCTATCTCGTCTGGCACAAGGTCGACACGGTGATCCTCACCGGCGGCTCGACCAGCGGCTGCGTGCGCGCCAGCGCGGTGGAAAGCCTGTCGCGGGGCTATCGCACGATCGTCCCCGAGCAATGCGTGGCCGACAAGCACGAGAGCTACCACTACGCCAACCTGACCGATTTGCAGCTGAAGTACGCGGACGTGGTGGACGTGGAAGAGGCGGCGGGGTGGTTGCGGGGGTGAGGGGGGATTGAATTAAAGCGGACCTTCGGAAAGTCTGCTTTTGGACCCGGTAGATTTGCGTCGGCCAGCCGGTGGGTCCGTCAAGTGGATCCGGCCGACCGAGCATCTAGGGGATGTCTAGGAGTTTGGATCGGTACTGGGGCGCGGGATTTGTTTAGCTCCGACTCCTGGCACCGCTAAGCTGTCGATGTCGGCGGCTTTAGGCGGTGCTTCTTCTCGGACTGTCGCGGTCAGCACCTTTTTCTCGACGTCTATCGTCTTTCTCGCGACGTCATTGGCGTCTCCAACCGCACTCACTTGCGCGCGCCACGCATGCTTGAGGCCTTCCAGTTGATCCAAGAACGCCGGGTAGTTGTCGATGCGTTCCGCGAGATCCTCATGCAGGCGATGGTCCCGACGGAGCGGGACGATGGCATTCCTAAACGCGTCAGCCTCGGCTGACTCATCGAGTTGTGTCTCGATCTGGCGGAGCACAATACCGGCTTGCTCACGCGTAGCGAAGTTTGGGTTATCGACTTTAAAAAGACCGACTCGTTCGGCGACCATCGTCTCAAGCTTTTTGTGGGCCGCGTCGTCGGTCGCGCGACGAACGGCGTCATTTACGGCTCGGAAAACGACCCTCATCCTGGAGAGAAATTCGTCCACGTGAAGTTGAAGCGCATCATCTGCATTGTTGCACGCGATGATCAGTGACTTGGCGAAGGCGATCTTGTCGATCCGGCCTTTGAACCGCTCGACCACGCGATTGATCGCCTCGATCATGTGGCCGCCCTTCACGAGCTCGGCCTCAATCGCTGCTAGCGTAATCTTAGGCGGTGTTCCCTCTCGGAACTTCGTGATCTCTTCTACCACCAACTCGACGGCGCGGTGTGCCAGGGCCACGGGAACCAGATCCTCGATAACTGGATCCTCCGGCCACCCTTTTATGCCGGCACCGACTTGCTTGAGATCGAGAATGTTGTCAGTGCCGATCAGCTTGCGCAGGCGCTTATCACTTACGAACTGCTTCTTCGCCTCGACGCCTTCAGCGTCGCCGTCCAACAGGGCGACGACGGGCGGCTTGTCCGCGCCTTGCCCCCGAATCCGGTAAACCGTGTATCCGATCTCCTGAGCCGAGCCGCTGGGGACGATCACCATGCGGTTGAGGTCGAGCGTGTCGTTCAGAATGCCGGGCGACCGCCGTCGAACGAGATTGGCGGTGCCGGCGAGTATGATTTGGTCCGCGGCACCTTCGACCAGTAGGTTCACCGATCCAACGAATGCGCTCTCGCCGACGAAGGCCCCGAACGCTGAACGCAGAGGTTCGTAGTGATTCCTGCTCGCGTTCGGGACGATCCGGGTGCCGTCGAACCCGGTGCCCTTCTCCAAGACCCGGATGCGTTCAGAGTGGTTTTTGTCGAGTAGGAAGGGCGAGTGGGTAACGTAAACAACCTGGATCGGATCGATGCCGGACTCCGGTTCCGCAAGGTCACGGAACACCCGCATCAGGTCCTGCTGGGCCTCCGCCGAAAGGTAGGTGTCGGGTTCATCCATCAGGAGGATCGACTCCCGACCCGTTGCTGGTCGGTGAATTTGCGCTTGTATAAGGTACGATAGAAAATAACGAAGACCGCTACTCCGTTCTGAGAAGGTGTAGACAGTGCCAGTTCGGTCGCTAATAACGAAGACCAGCTCACGATCTCTAGTTGATACTTTGAGGCTAAAATCTCGATCTTGAGCCCAGTATCTACGAAAATTTAACCTTCTATCAAGCTGCTGATTGACCGCTTCAAGAAGGCCGCCGACATAGCCATCGTGCTGACGATCGATCCCAAGCGACAGCTCGGCAAGGCTAGCCGTGTCGATCTCTCCTAGCGTTAGCAGAAGACTACGGCCCAGTTTGAGTGACTTAAGTTCAGCGCTGCTGACGGAGCCGCCGATCGGATCGGTCAACCCTTGAAACGCATTGACGAAGCTCCCTGCATTCTGTTGCACTGTAGCTTCCGCACCCAAAAATGGCTTCACCGTGTCGAGTGCCTCGACCAAGCGTTCGATCATCGAGCGCGAAAGCGTGGCAGCGGGCGCAGTCTCCCCATGTTCCAAGAAGGAGAACGGGATCGAGTTGGGTAATGCGACTTCGGAGTCGATCTCGAAAGGCTTGGGCAATAACTGCTCAAGCTTGCGCGTTGCTTCATGCGACAGTTCGTACTTGTCGAACAAACCTTCGATGCCTGGCACCCAGACGGTCAGTCGATCCGGCTCCTCGCGAAACATGAGGAACCGACGGAATGTCTGATGGGGCCGTTCGAGGATTTCGGCGACGTCGATCGCTTCCGCCTCAGTCAGATCGTCCCATCCAACACCGACGTGCGGCCAACACTTTTGCCCCTTTGCGACCCCGAAGAATGGGGAGTATCGGCAGAGGTCCCGCAGCTCGATATCGCGGCCGGTGATTGCCTTCTTGATCACGCCGAGCAGATGGCTCTTCCCGGATTCATTGGCACCAACTACCGTTGTGATGCGCCGATCCAACTCGACCGTAACATAGGGAAAGAAGCGCTCCCGAAAATGCTCCCAGGGTTGCTCTTTGACGCGTCGATCGAGCTTGCGGGCATGGTCAAAATTGAAGGATTTGTAGAAGCGAGCGTACGCAGTCTTCAGCTTCACAGGGCCTCCGCCATCGGCGTGATGTTGAAACAGTATGCAAAGACACGACGCCCGACCGCCTGCGGGTTCGTCCCCAGACTGAAACGTGTGGGCTCGACTGGACGCAACCACCTGAAGGGTCTGACCAACGCGCCCGAGAAAACACGGGATTTACAGTTCCATTGGGTGCAACTTTTGCGTGCCGCGCTCAGGTTTTTCAAGACACCAAGCGCGCATAGTCATTGAACGTGCTTCGACGTCCAGATTCCACAAGTTGCCGCGCGGCTTGTCGGATGAGACAGCGAATTGACCAATTCGGAATGAATTCTTCCACGAGCCACAGACCGAGCCGTAGCCATTATACAGCGACTTCAAAGGTCGCTGTTGGCGCACAGCGACCTTTGACCGCCCAGAGAAAAAGCCGCCGGCTCAGAGAACCGGCGGCCTTCAGTCATATGGAATTCCGGGGAGGAAATCCGCTTAGGGAAACCTAGTCGACGACCTGGTAGCGGCCCGAGGCGTCGGGGCAGACGCGGACGAAGCGCTTCTGGGTGCGGCCGTCGGGCAGGTAGATCGGGCTTTCGGCCAGGGTGCAGCCGTTGGCGTCGGCGCGGCCTTCGGTCACGCGGTAGGAGCGTTCCGACTCGTAGGTGTAGCCACCGCCGCGGCGATCGTAGTAGGCGTCGTCATAGCCGCCGTTGTCGTAGCCGCGGTCATAGTCGTTGTAGGCGCGGGGCGGGGGAGGCGGCGGCGGAGGAACCGCGCCGGGGGCGCAGGCGGCCGAGCTGCGGCCGATGTTGCCGCCGACGACCGCGCCGAGCAGGCCGCCCAGCACCGCGCCTTCGGTCTTGGCGCCGCGGCCCGCCACGCTGCTGCCGATGGCCGCGCCGATGCCAGCGCCGGCCAGGCCGCCGCCGGTGGTGCGGTTAGTCGTGCTGCGACGGCAGGGGTCGTAATAGTAGCCGTTACGGTCGTAGGCCCCGCCCTGATAGGCGCCCGAGCCATAGGCCTGGGCGGAGGCGACGGTCGGAGCCGCGGCGCCGACGAGGGCCGCGCTGGCGACGAGGGCGCTGATGGCGGTCCGGATCATCATCGAAAAACTCTCCCTGAAAGCGGGCGTGACGATCGGGGGACCGTCCGTTGTCCGCACCATGCCAAGCCGTTCCTGAACGGCCGTTGACCGGACCGTTCATCTTCGTTCACGCACCAGATCGTTCACGCATCAGGGCGCCGAATGAGGTATGGACGCGCTCGAACTGGCTTCTTCGGCGTCGAACTTGGCGCGGACGAGGCGAAAATGGGGCCACGCCTGCGGCGAGGCTTGAACGGATCGGAACCGGTCAAGGTTCCCGAAGGCGACTTTGGAATGCGTGAACTGAAAATCGACGCCGTCGGCGGCCAGGGCGACGGCGTCGCCGCCGGCCCGGCCTTCGTGCCCCTGACCCTGCCGGGCGAGCGGATCACCGCGCGCATGGAGGGCCAGCGCGGCGAGCTTGCCGAGATCCTCGAGGCCAGCCCCGAACGCGTCGATCCGGCCTGCAAGCACTTCGGCCATTGCGGTGGCTGCGCCCTGCAGCACTGGGACATCGCGCCCTATCTCGACTGGAAGCGCGAGCAGGTGCGGCTTCAGCTGAAGCGCGAGCGCATAGAGGTCGAGATCCTGCCGACCTTCGCCTCGCCGCCGGCCTCGCGCCGCCGGGTGGCGCTGCACGCGCGCGGCGGCAAGGGCGGGGTGCGTCTGGGCTTCAAGGAGCGCCGCTCGTGGAACCTGGTGAAGATCGAGGAATGCCCGGTCGCCCACCCCAAGATCGTCGCGGCTTTGCCAGGCCTGGCGCGGCTGGCCCAGCCGTTCCTGGAGCATCCCAAGTCGGCCCCGACCTTGCATGTGACCCTGACCGGCACGGGCCTGGACATCGACGTCACCGGCGTGGAGCGCAAGAGCGGCGGGCTGTCGGCCGACGCCCGCGTGCAGGCGGCCATGATCGCCGGCGAGTTCGACTTCGCCCGCGTCACCCTGGCCGGTGAAACGCTGTACATGGCCCGCCAGCCGCTGGTGAAGCTGGGCCCCGCCATCGTGCCGCTGCCGGCCGGCTCGTTCCTGCAGGCCGTGCCGGCCGCCGAAAAGGCCATGGCCGATTTCGCGCTGGAGCATGTAGCGGGGGCGGCGAAGGTGGCCGACCTGTTCAGCGGCGTCGGCACCTTCACTTTCCGCCTGGCGCAGGAGGCCTCGGTCTACGCCGCCGACTTCGCCGAGCCGGCCATCGCGGCGCTGAAGGCGGCCGTCGGCTCGGCCCCGGGCTTGAAGGCTATCGTCGCCGAGGCGCGCGACCTGACCCGCCGGCCGATGCTGTCGACCGAACTGGACAAGATGGACGCGGTGGTCTTCGACCCGCCGCGCGCCGGCGCCCTGGAGCAGACCGTCGAGATCGCCAGGTCCAAGGTCTCGCGAGTAGTCGGGGTGTCGTGCAATCCGACGACCTTCGCGCGCGACGCGGGCCTCCTGATCGACGCCGGCTTCAAGCTGGAGAAGGTGCTGCCGGTGGACCAGTTCCTCTGGTCGCCGCATATTGAGCTGGTCGGGGTCTTTTCGCGATGAGGCGAGGATGGGCCAAGCCAAGGGCCGGGAAGAAAAGCTAGGCGCGGACCGGCGCGGGGCGTTCGCCCTCGACGCCGCCGCCCAGCGCGGCAAAGCCGCCGCCAAGGCGGCCTGGTGGACGGCGGCCGGCGGGCTGGCCAAGTTCATAACCCGCCCCACCGAGGGCAAGGCCGCGCCGCGCTTTGCCTCCGACGCGCCGCCGGTGTCGCAGGGGCGCCTGCGCCGGGCCTATCTGTCGGCCTTCGCGAAGGACGCCGCCGACGTCGCCGCCGGCCTCTATCCGCCGATGGAGGATGCGCCGTCCCATCCGGCCGCCTCGATCCTCAAGGCCTGGGACTTCCTGGCCGACGCCCGCGAGGTCGACCAGCGTCGCCGGCGGGGCGACGGGGTCGAGGTGCGCGACGATCCCAAGAGCCAGGGCTATCCGGCCTACTACCGGCAGAACTTTCACTATCAGTCGGGCGGCTGGTTCACCGCCGACAGCGCCCGTCGCTACGACGCCCAGGTCGAGGCGCTGTTCTCGGGCGCGGCCGGGGCGATGCGAAGGCGAGCGCTCGGCCTGCTGGCCCGGCATTGGCGGGGACGTGACCAGCGCGACCTGCGGCTGGTGGACGTGGCCTGCGGCTCGGGCGCGTTCCTGCGAGACCTCGCCGAGGCCTTTCCGCGCGCGGCCCTGGCGGGGCTGGACCTGTCGCCGGCCTATCTGTCCGAGGCGCGGGCGCGATCGGGACGAGGCATGGTGCAGGCCAACGCCGAGCGCCTGCCGCTGGCCGACGACAGCCTGGATGCGGCGACCTGCGTCTACCTGTTCCACGAACTGCCGCCGCGCGTGCGCCCGATCGTCGCCGCGGAGCTGGCCAGGGTGCTCAAGCCCGGCGGCGTGCTGGCCTTCGCCGACTCCGTGCAGCCGTCGGATGAGCCGCAACTGGCGCGGATGCTGGAGGCGTTCCCGGCCTATTTCCACGAGCCGTTCTACGGCAGCTATGCCGAGACGGACCTGGAGGCGCTGTTCGCCACGGTTGGCCTGCGGGTGATCGGGCGCGACAAGGCGTTCCTGACCAAGGCGCTGCTGCTGGAGAAGGCTCAGTAATGCTCCCCCTGAAGGGGGAGCTGTCGCGGAGCGACTGAGGGGGAAGGGATCGCGGCGTTGGAACGCGCCCTGAGCTCAGCAGAAACTTCCCCCTCCGGCCCTTCGGGCCACCTCCCCCTTCAGGGGGAGGATCTTATTCCGCAGTGCTCACCACCGCGAAGCCGGCCCCTTGCGGGTCGGTCGCCATGTAGATCCAGCTGCCGCCGGGCACCTGGTGGACGTCCATCATGGTGGTGGCGCCGGCGGCCACGGCGCGGTCGCGGGCCGCTGAAGCGCTGTCGACCTGGGCGTAGTAGTTCCAGAACGACACCGGCATGTCGGGCAGCCGGGTCATCATGCCGCCGATGTCGGGGCCGCCGGCCTCGTAGGCGAACAACTGGTAGGTTCCCATCGGACCCATGTCGATGGCTTGCGTCTTCACCCAGCCGAACAGCTTGGAATAGAAGGCGAAGGCTCCTTCCAGGTCGCCGGCCATCAGCTCCCGCCAGCCGAAAGTGCCGGGCGCGCCGTCGGCCGGCTGCGGCGGGATTTCGTCCTGCGGAAACGGCTTGAACAGGGTGAAGACCGCGCCGTACGGGTCGGCGACGACCGAGAAGCGGCCGACGCCGGGGATGTCGTCGGCGGGCATGAACACCGAGCCGCCGGCCTCGACGACCTTGCCGACATAGGCGTCGACGTCGTCGACGAAGATATAGCCGATCCAGCCGGGGCGGGCGCCTTCGGGACAGCCGCCTTCCGGCGTGAACACGCCGCCGATCCCGGCCGCGCCGACATTGAGGATCATGTATTTGGTCGGGCCGGGCATGCCGGAGTCCGTCGGGGTCCAGCCCACGACCTTGGCGTAGAAGGCGCACGCGGCGTCCACGTCGGTGGTCATCAGTTCGTACCAGCCGAACCGTCCATTGGTCTCCGACATCGCTCTGTCTCCCTTTTCTCCGGCCCGGCTCGGGCCGTGTTCTTCGCGAGGACGAACGGCGGACGCCCGTCCCGACATTCGGCGCGCGATTTTCTAGTCCGGCATGGTCTCGAAGGTGGCCAGGCCCTGCGGCAGGACCACCCAATCGGGCTTGTCGCGCAGGAAGAGGGCCATGGTCGGCGCGAACAGTGAGGCGTCGTCCAGCGAGCCGGCATAGATCGTGTGGCTGTCGTCGACCCCGACCTCGCCGCCGAAGACGAGGCCGCCGCAGGTGGGGCAGGCGTTGCGCAGGGCTTCACCGCCGCGAAAGGCCGGCGAGCGCACTTTCAGCGTTTCGCCGGTGATCGTCACCACCGAAGCCGCGAAGCCCATGAACGGCACGAAGCCCGAACCCGAGGCCTTGCGGCAGTCGGCGCAGCAGCAATAGCCCTGGTAAAGCGGCTCGCCCGCGGCGCTCCAGCGCACGGCCCCGCACAGGCATCCTCCGGCGTAACGTCGTTCTGTCGTCATGGGCGGCATTGATGGGCCTTCCTGTGACAGGTGCAAGCGGGGAGGGGCGCTTCCGCCGTTTGGCTCGTCCCCCACCGTCGTCATCCCGGCCGGAGCGAAGCGGAGGGCCGGGCCAGGGGGCTGGGTGCATCGGTTCAACTCGACGCCTTGGAAGGCGGCCGGCGCAATGCGGCGACCCCTGGGTCCCGGATAAGCCCTGCGGGCTTTCCGGGATGACGAGATTGGAGAGGCTGGATGAAGCGCGCTCTCCTAGAACAAACTCAACTGATCGCCCGTCTTGGGCGGAACGCGGAACTGGGTGGTGTCGAGGCGGGGCAAGGGGCTGTCGAGCTCAAAGCGCCTGAGGGCGGCGTGGAAGCGCTGGTTCAGCACCTCGGCCACGGGGCCTTCGCCGGTCATGCGTTTGCCGAACTCGCTGTCATAGGCCGCCCCGCCACGCATCTGGCGCACCAGCGACATAACCCGCTTGGCGCGATCGGGATGGTCGGAAGCCAGCCATTGCTCGAACAGGCCGTGGATCTCCATCGGCAGGCGGATGGCCACATAGCCGGCGGCCACCGCGCCGGCTTCCTTGGCGCGCTCCAGCACCGCTTCCATCTCGTGGTCGTTCAGCGACGGAATGGCCGGGGCGAACATGACGATGGTCGGCACCCCGGCTTCGGACAGCTGGCGAACGGCGTCGAGCCGGCGTTCCGGCGTGGCGGCCCGGGGCTCCATGCTGCGGGCCAGCTTGCGGTCCAGCGTGGTGATCGACACGGCCGCGCGAGCCAGGCCCGCGCGCCCCATCTCGCCCAGGATGTCGAGGTCGCGGGTGATCAGGGCCGACTTGGTGATAATCGAAAACGGGTGGCGAAAGCGGCTGAGCGTCTCCAGCACGCCGCGCGTGACGCGCAGGGAGCGCTCCTGCGGCTGGTAGGGATCGGTGTCGCCGCCGATATGGACGCTGCCGACCTTGTAGGTCGGCTTGGACAGTTCGCGGTCGAGCAGCTTGCCGGCCTCGGGCTTGAAAAACAGCTTGCTCTCGAAGTCGAGGCCGGGCGAGAGGCCGAGATAGGCGTGGGCCGGACGGGCGTAGCAATAGATGCAGCCGTGCTCGCAGCCGCGATAGGGATTGATCGAGCGATCGAAGCCGACATCCGGGCTCTTGTTGCGGGCGATGACGGTCTTGGACTTCATGGCCAGCACGCTGGTGGTCAGCACGCGGGCGGCGTTGTCGTCCTCGGTCCAGCCGTCGTCGAACGGCTGGGAGGTCAGGCTCTCGTAGCGGCCGGTCTCGTTGCTGCGCGCGCCGCGACCGCGCAGGGCGGCGGTTCCCTGCTTGTAGGCTGTGTCGGTGAAGGAACGGCGCGTCTGCATGAGGGCATCCTACGCCCACATTCAGAACATAACAAGAACGATGCTTGACGGGGCGACCGGCGAGCCGTCAAAGGCGAGGTCATGATCTCCGTGATCCTTCCCGCCGTCGCGCCCGTGCATGCGCTCGCTCAGATCCTGGCCCAACTGGTGCCGGCGGCCGTCGACGGCCTGGTCAAGGAGGTGGTGATCGCCGGCGCGGCCGAACCGGGGCTGGACGCTCTGGTCGAGGACAGCGGCGCGCGTTTCGTCGCCGCCTCGGGCGACCGGGGCGCGCTGCTGGCGGCCGGCGCGGACGTGGCGCGGGGCGACTGGATTCTGGCGCTGGATCCTTCGCGCGGGCTGCCTGAAGCCTGGCGCGGACCGGTGGAGGCGCACCTGGCCGGCGGGGCGGGGGCGGCGGCGCTGCTGTTTCCGGCGGGTGGTCTGCTGGCGCGGCTGACGGCGCCGCCGCTGGGGCTGCTCGTGCGGAGGCTGGACTATGCAGCGACGGGCGGGTTTGCGGGGAGCTCACCGGAAAAGGCGCTGGCGGGGCGGCTGAAGGCGCAGCGGGTTTCTCTCTAATCCCTCTCCCCTTGCGGGAGAGGGTGGCCTCCGGAGGAGGTCGGGTGAGGGGTCTCTCAGAAGCTTGCGGAGAGGTCTTTCGACCCCTCATCCGTCGGCTATCGCCGACACCTTCTTCCGCAAGGGGAGAAGGGGCGTTGCGGCGTCCCTGTAACCCGCGTTATCGAGGATCCATGTCGCTCGCCCACGCCTCCGCCGCCGCATCCGTGAAGTGGGTCGGCTGGCTGCGGCGCAGGATCCGCTCCAGCGAGCTGTGGCTGATCGCCGTGGCGACGCTGATCGGCGTGGCGGCCGGCGCCTTCGCGGTCGTGCAGGCGCAAGTGGCCCACGGCCTGCAGATGCTGCTGTTCGAGATCGACATCAACGAGCGCCTCAGCGCCCAGTCTCACGTCGCGCCCTGGCGGCTGCTGGCCATTCCGATCGGCGGGCTGCTGCTGGGCGGGATCACCTGGGCCTGGATGAAGTATCGCCCGCGCCCCGCCGTCGACCCCGTGGAGGCCAACGCCCTGCACGGCGGGCGATTGTCGATGAAGGACAGCGCCTTCATCTGCGGCCAGACCATGCTGTCGAACGGGGTCGGGGCGTCGGTCGGGCTCGAGGCCGCCTACGCCCAGGCCGGCGCGGCCGCCGCCTCGTTCGCAGGGCAGCGGTTGAACCTGCGCCGGGCCGATATGCGCACCCTGGTGGGCGCCGGGGCCGGCGCAGCCATCGCCGCGGCCTTCGGCGCGCCGCTGACCGGCGCCTTCTACGCCTTCGAGATCGTCATCGGGGCCTACACAGTCGCCAACCTGGCGCCCGTGGTCGCCGCCGCCCTGGCCGCGGTGCTGGTGGCCAGCAAGATGGGCGCTATCCCCTACCTGCTGAAGACCGACACCCAGGCCGTGCAGTCCTGGACCGACTATGGCCTCTACGCCCTTGTCGGCCTGGCCTGCGCCATCGTCGGCATCGGCTTGATGCGGCTGGTGGCCAACGCCGAGCGGCTGGTGACCCGCTCGCCGATACCGCGCTGGCTGCGGCCGGCGATCGGCGGCATGGGGCTGGCGGCGCTGGCGGTGATCACGCCCCAGACCCTGTCGGCGGGGCACGGGGCGCTGCACCTGAACCTCATGGCCGAAGCGCCGCTCAAGCTGCTGCTGATGCTGCTGGCGATGAAGGCCCTGGCCTCGGTGATCTCGCTGAGCTTCGGCTTCCGGGGCGGCCTCTTCTTCGCCTCGCTGTTCCTGGGCGCGCTGCTGGGCCAGGTGTTTTCGGCGATATCGCTTCTGATCCCTTGGGCGCCGAGCCTGGACCCCACGGTGGCGGCCCTGGTCGGCATGGCGGCGCTGGGCGTGGCCGTGGTGGGCGGCCCCTTCACCATGTCGTTCCTGGTGCTGGAGGCGACCGGCGACTTCACGGTGGCGGCCGCGGCCCTGGTGGCCTCGATGATCGCCAGCGCCATGGTGCGGGAGACCTTCGGCTACTCGTTCTCGACCTGGCGGCTGCACCTGCGCGGCGAGACCATCCGCAGCGCCCACGACGTGTCGTGGATGCGGCCGCTGAGCGCCGGGCGGATGATGCGCAAGGACGTCCAGACCGTGCCGGCCGAGACGACCCTGGCCGAGTTTCGCCGCCGCTTCCCGCTGGGCTCGACCAAGCGGGTGATCATGGTCGACGAGGCGGGGCTCTACGCCGGGGTCATCCCGACGGCCAAGGCCTATGCCGACGGCGGCGACGGGGAAAGGTCGGTGGCGGGGCTGGCGATCAACGCCGAGACGGCGCTCAAGCCCGAGCAGTCGATCAAGGACGTCATGCGCGCCTTCGACCGCAGCGAGACCGACGAGCTGGCTGTGATCGACGACAAGCGCAACGTGCTGGGCGTGCTGTCGGAGGCCTACGCGACGCGGCGTTACGCCGAGGAACTAGAGAAGGCGCGGCGTGAGCTGACGGGCGAGGCGGGGTGAGCTTCCCTCTCCCCTCGCGGGAGAGGGTGGCCTCGCGGAGCGAGGTCGGGTGAGGGGTCTCTCAGAACTATGCGGAGAGGCCTTTCGACCCCTCATCCGTCAGCGGAGTTTATCCTCGGGCCGGCCTTTGGCCGGACCCGGGGGCTGACACCTTCTCCCGCAAGGGGAGAAGGGAGCTTTTACATATCCAGCCGGAAGTCGATGACCTTGGCCCCGCTGGCCACGGCGTCGAGGGTCTTGGTCTCCGCGCCCAGCAGGCGGCGGTAGGTCCAGTACGAGGCCATGACCTTTTCGACGTAGTTGCGGGTCTCGAGCGCGGGCAGGCTCTCGATCAGCAGCAGGCTGTCGCAGTCGGCGCCCAGCTGCTGCTGCACCTTGAGCAGGGTGCCCGGACCGCCGTTGTAGGCGGCGACGGCGCGCAGCAGGTCGGGGCTCTGCAGGCCGCGGTCCATCAGCCAGGTGAAGTAGTCCTGGCCGACCCGCAGGTTGAAGGCGGGGTCGAACAGGGGGGTGTTGTCGGCCAGGAGCTTGTCGTCGCCGGCGGCGCGGGCGGCCGCGACCGGCATCAACTGCATCAGGCCCACGGCGCCGGCGCCGGACACGGCCATCGGGTCGAAGCGGCTTTCCTGGCGCACCAGGGCGTAGACCAGGGCCTTGTTGATCGTGAAGCCGCCCTTGGGCGCCAGCTCGGGCAGGGGGTAGTCCTCGCCGCCGATCTTCTTGACCGGGCGGCCGGCGTTGAACGGCGCGCGGGCGTTGAGGGCGAGGGTGAGGGCGCTCCAGTCGGCGCGCGCCTTTTCGTCTGCGGCCAGGGACAGGCCGGCCCGCAGCTCGGCGCCGGCCTCGTTCCAGCGGCCCAGCTGGGCCAGCGAGGCGGCGCGGCGGGCGCGGATGTCGCCGGCCAGCAGCTTGTTCAGCGAGGCTGGATCGGGGCCGCTGTAGGAGACGCGGGTGATCAGTGCGGCGATCGGGTCGTCAGGATCATTGGCGACGGCCAGGCCCGCCATCGACAGCTGGCGGGCGGCGATCATGCCGTAGAAGGTCTGCGGGGCCTGGGCGGCCTGGGTCAGCAGAACGCGCACGCCGTCGTTGTCGCCGGCCATGCCGGCCGAGCGGGCGGCCCAGAAGGCGCCGGCGGCGCGCAGCCAGTCGTCCTGGCTCTGGTCGTGGGCGACCTGCTCGAAATAGCTGCGGGCTTCGCCGTAGGATTCCAGGCGGAACGAGGCCAGGCCCGCGATCCAGCGCTCGCCCGAGGCCTTGGCCAGCTTCAGCGCGGCCTTCACGTCGCCGGAATAATAGGCCTCGCGCGCGGCGCGGCCCTTGTCGGCGGGGCCGGCCGACCGGCCGCCCTGGGCGACGTCGACGAAGAGTTCGGGAGCCTTGGGCGCGGACACGCGGGCGGGCTTGCGCTTCATGGCCAGGGCGTAGACGCGGTCGGCGCCGGCCTCGTCGCCATAGAGCTTCAGCCAGCCGGTCAGGTCGTCGTAGCTGGCGGTGTAGGCGGTGGGGTGCATCAGCCGCACCAGCGACAGCTTGCCGATCAGGCTGCGGTTGCGGGTGTTGGCGAAGGCGGCCTCGGCGGCGTCGAAATCACCGCGCTCGGCGGCGCCGAACGCCGCCTGATAATAGCGCATGTCGTTGTCCGACAGCGGTTCCAGCCCCGCGGCCCGCGCTGCGGGCGCAGCGAGGTTCAGGCAAAGCGCGAGGGCCGAGACAACGGCCAGAGGGCGAGCGAAAAGCTGCAAATCGTATCCGCGCAAGCCTTTGAAAAGGCGGCGCGCGTCCCCGTTCCGACTGGTCAGCGGTTTGTTTAATGGGGCCGTTCGGGTCGATCAAGCCTTTCGGCCAGCATCAGGAGGTCCTGCCAGGCCTTCTTCTTGGCCGCCGGCTGGCGCAGCAGGAACGCCGGATGCAGGCTGGGCAAGGCCGGAACCTCGATCGCGCCGTCCTCCGAGCGCCATTCGAACCAGCGTCCGCGCAGGGACAAAATGCCTTCCTCGCGCTTCAGCATGCTCTTTGCGGAGGCGCCGCCGACCAGCAGGATCAGCTTGGGTTTGATCAGCGCGATCGCTCGCTCGACGAACGGGGCGCAGACGGCCTGCTCCTGGGGCGTGGGCGTGCGGTTGCCCGGCGGGCGCCAGAAGACGGTGTTGGTAATGAAGGCCCGCTCCTGCAGGCCCGCCGCCTTGAGCATGCGGTCGAGCAGCTGGCCGGCGCGGCCGACGAAGGGTTCGCCGCGGGCGTCTTCCTCGGCGCCGGGGCCTTCGCCGATGACCATGACCGGCGCGTCGCCGGGGCCGCGCGAGAATACCGCCTGCTTGGCGCCCTGCGTCTTCAGCGGGCAGCCGTCGAAGGCGGCGATGGCGGCGGCCAGGCTTTCGAGGTCGTTGCAGGCGGCGGCCAGTTCCCTGGCCTGCGCGGCGGCCGCGCCGATGTCGACGCCGCCAAAGGCGCCGGGGCGGGGCGGGGGGGCTGCGACCACCACAGGCTGGGGCTGGCTGCGGGCCCGCAGCAGGGCAGCGCCCTCGGCCAGGCGGTCGATCGCTTCGTCGGCATAGCAGGCCTCGACGCCCGCATCGGCCCAGAAGGCCAGCAGGCTTTCGACGGCGCGCGGATCGACGGCTAGGCTCATAGGGTTTCTCTAGCGAGTATAATGGGCTGCGTCACCGATATGTCCGCGCTGCGGTGCAACAAAAACTATCCGGTTTTCCTTGACCGCCGTGGCGTCACGTTCGGATAAAGTCCGACTCAAACAGGAAGAAGGCAGGCTCCGCGCAGGGCCTGGGGCGGGAGAAGCCATGAGCGAAGTCCTCGAACGCGAGTCGATGGAATACGACGTCGTCATCGTCGGGGGCGGCCCGGCGGGTCTGTCGGCGGCCATCCGTCTCAAGCAGATGGCGGAGAAGGCCGGAACCGAAGTCAGCGTGGCCCTGGTCGAGAAGGGCTCGGAAGTCGGCGCCCACATCCTGTCGGGCGCGGTCATCGATCCCAAGGCGCTGAACGAGCTGATCCCCGACTGGAAGGAAAAGGGCGCGCCGCTCGAGACCCCGGTCACCAAGGACAAGTTCCTGCTGCTGGGCCCGCAAGGCGAGCTTGGCCTGCCGATGTTCGCCATGCCGCCGTTCATGCACAACCACGGCTGCTACATCGCCTCGCTGGGCAACGTGACCCGCTGGCTGGCCGCCCAGGCCGAGGAGCTGGGCGTCGAGATCTATCCGGGCTTCGCGGCTTCGGACATGGTCTGGCGCGAGGACGGCTCGCTGAAGGGCGTCGTCGTCGGCGTCGTCGGCGTCGCCAAGGACGGCCACGAGAAGCCGGACTACCAGCCGGGCATGGAACTGCACGGCAAGTACGTGTTCATCGCCGAGGGCGTGCGCGGCTCGCTGGCCAAGCAGCTGATCGCCAAGTTCGAGCTGGACGCCGGCAAGTCGCCGCAGAAGTACGGCATCGGCATCAAGGAGCTGTGGCAGATCCCGGCCGACAAGCACCAGCCGGGCCTGGCGCAACACTCGACCGGCTGGCCGCTGGACAACCAGACGGGCGGCGGCAGCTTCATGTACCACTTCGGGGACAATTACGTGTCCATCGGCTACGTGGTGCACCTGAACTACAAGAACCCCTGGCTGTCGCCGTTCGACGAGTTCCAGCGCTTCAAGCAGCACCCCTCTGTGCGACCCCATTTGGAAGGTGGGAAACGCATCGCCTACGGCGCGCGGGCCATCACCGAGGGCGGCTACCAGTCGATCCCGAAGCTGTCGTTCCCTGGCGGCGTGCTGATCGGCTGCTCGGCCGGCTTCGTGAACGTGCCGCGCATCAAGGGCAGCCACAACGCCATGAAGACCGGCATGCTGGCCGCTGAAGAGGCCTTCAAGGCCATCGCCGCCGGTCGCGAGGGCGACGCCCTGGTCGAGTACGAGGCCGCCTTCGAGAAGTCGTGGGTCGCCAAGGAGCTCAAGGTCGTCCGCAACGCCAAGCCGCTGCTCGGCAAGCTGGGCACGGCGCTGGGCGGCGCGTTCGGCATGTTCGACATGTGGTGCACGCACCTGTTCGGCGGCTTCTCGTTCTTCGGCACGCTGAAGCATGACAAGACCGACGCCGCCTCGACGGGCCTGGCCAAGGACTACGAGCCGATCGTCTATCCCAAGCCGGACGGCGTGATCAGCTTCGACAAGCTGTCGAGCGTGTTCCTGTCGGCCACCAACCACGAGGAAGACCAGCCGGCGCACCTGAAGCTGAAGGATCCGTCGATCCCGATCGACGTCAACCTGCCCAAGTACGGCGAGCCGGCGCGCCTCTATTGCCCGGCCGGCGTCTACGAGGTGCTGTACGACGAGCAGGGCGCCAATCCGAAGTTCCAGATCAACGCCCAGAACTGCGTCCACTGCAAAACCTGCGACATCAAGGATCCGTCGCAGAACATCGTCTGGACCACGCCGGAAGGCGGCGGCGGCCCGAACTATCCGAACATGTGATGTGGTGATCCTCTCCCTGAAGGGGGAGGTGGCCCGAAGGGCCGGAGGGGGAAGTCCCTTCGGCCTGTCTGACGGCTGCTTCTCGAGCAGTCACGTCCCCCTCCGTCGGCTTCGCCGACACCTCCCCCTTCAGGGAGAGGGTCTTTGATCTCGTCCACGCTTGCCCGAAACCCTGAAACCTAAGAGGGTGGCGGGATGATGCGTCTTCGAGTCCTCCTGTCCCTGGCTTCCACCGCCGTGCTGGCCGCCTGCGCCACCACCGAGCCCGCGATGCGCGGGTCGCAGGAGGGCTGGAACACCGCGCCGTGGAACGGCCGCTCGGCCTATGGCCAGTTCCTGGCCGGCCAGGCCGCGCTGGAGGACGGCCGCAGCGACCAGGCCGCCGCCTATTTCCAGGCCGCCCGCAATCTGGGCGAAGACCCGGGCCTGTTGGGCGAACGCGCCTTCACCGCCTCGCTGCTGGCGGGCGAGGTCACGCGCGCCGCCGAGCTGGCGCCGCGGGCCGAGGGCGGGACCGAGGGCGTGCGCCGTCTGGGCATGCTGACCGTGGCTGTCGACGCCCTGGCGCGGGGCAAGGGCAAGGAGGCCCAGGCCCTGCTGGCCGATCCGGCCCTGGGCTTTCCGCACCGTCCGGCCGTGGCCCTGCTGACGCCCTGGGCCGCCCAGGCCGCCGGCGACGCGGCCGCCGCCCAGGTGCTGCCGGAGCTGCGCAACGACCGCCTGGTGCAGTATTTCGGCCAGCTCGGCCGCGCCGAGATCTTCGAGCGGGCCGGCAAGGCCGCCGAGGCCGAAGCCGACTACAAGGCTCTGATGGAGGTCGCGACCGTCCGGCCGATGTTCGCCCTCGACTACGGTGCGTTCCTGGAGCGCCGCAAGCGCCGCGACGAGGCCGTCGCCCTCTACGATTCCATCCTGGCCGAGGCGCCCAACGACGTCGCCCTGCTGGACGCCCGGGCCCGCGCCGTTGCCCGCAAGACGCCGCCGGCCCTGGTCACCGGCCGCCAGGGCGCTGCCAACACGCTGGTCGCCTGCGCGGCGGTGTTCACCAGCGAGCGCCAGAGCCAGTTCGCCCTGGCCTATCTGCGCCTGGCCCTGCACCTGGACCCCAAGCGCGAGGACGCGCTGCTGATGGTCGGCGACCTGCTCGACCAGGGCGGCGACATCGACGGCGCCCGGGCCGCCTACGCCAAGATCCCCACCGGCTCGGCCCGCTACGCCGCCGCCCAGGGCAAGATCGCCTGGACGCTGCAGAACACCGGCGACAAGGACAAGGCCCTCGCCGTGGCCGAGGCCGCCGCCAAGGCGCCCGACGCCGGCCGCTCGGCCCAGCTGGTCTATGCCGACCTGTTGCGCGCCAATGACCGCTGGGCCGACGCCGTGGCCGTGATCGACCCGCTGGTCGAGGCCGAGAAGGACAAGCCCGACTGGCGTCTGCTCTACATGCGGGGCGTGTCGCTGGAGCGCGCCGGCCGCTGGCCCGACGCCGAGCGCGACCTGGAAAAGGCCCTGGAGCTCAATCCGAACGAGCCGGAACTGCTGAACTATCTCGGCTACTCGTGGATCGACCGCAACGAGCGCCTGCCGGAAGCGCTGTCTATGGTGCAGAAGGCCGTGAAGGCCAATCCGCAGTCGGGCGCGATGCTGGACTCGCTGGGCTGGGCCTATCACCGCCTGGGCGACGACAAGGCCGCCGTCGAGCTCCTGGAACAGGCGATCGAGATCGAGCCGGGCGACCCGGACATCAACGACCACCTGGGCGACGTCTACTGGCGTCTGGGCCGCAAGACCGAGGCCCAGTTCCAGTGGCGTCGGGTGCTGAGCCTGGAGCCGACCGACGAGCAGAAGGCCGCGGCCGAGGCCAAGCTGAAGGACGGCCTGGGCAGCAAGGGTCCGGCCAAGGCGCCGGCCGTGGCCAACGGCGCCAACGCGCTGTAGGTCTAGCGCCAGCCCGCTCAAGCTTTCGGATCCTTCGATGCGCCGTTCCGCTTTCGCCCCGGCCAAGGTCAACCTGTTCCTGCACGTCGGCGGTCCCGACGCCGAGGGCTATCACCCGCTGTCGAGCCTGATGGTCTTCGCCGACGTCGGCGATACGGTCTCCATCCAGCCGGCCGATGCGCCGAGCTTCGAGACCACGGGCCTGTTCGGTCGCGAGATCCCCGTCGACGATGGCAACCTGGTGGTGCGAGCGGCCAGGGGGCTGCATGCGGCCGTCGGCGGCCCAACGCCGCCAGTGCGGCTGATCCTCGACAAGGCGCTGCCGATCGCGGCGGGCCTGGGCGGCGGCTCCAGCGACGCCGGCGCCGCCCTGCGGCTGCTGCGCGAGGCGCTGGGCTACGACCTGTCCGACGCGAATCTGGAGGCCGTGGCCGGCGCGCTTGGCGCCGACGGGGTGCCGTGCCTGTGGGGCGCGCCGGTGCTGGCGCAGGGCAGGGGAGAGCGCTTGTCGCCGGCGCCTGTTCTGCCCGAGCTGCACGCGGTGCTGGTCAATCCGCTCGTTCCGTCGCCGACCGGCGCGGTCTATCGCGCCTACGACGCGGCGGTGGATCCGCGCGGCGAGGCCCCGCCGCCCACGCCCGAGGCCTTCGAGAGCGCCGAGGAAGTCTGCGCGTGGCTCGCGGCTCTCACCCGCAATGACCTGCAGGCCCCGGCCGTGGCGCTGGAGCCGCGCATAGGCGAGGTGCTGGATCTTCTGGCCGGCGAGCCCGAGGCGCTGCTGGCGCGGATGTCGGGCTCGGGCGCGACCTGTTTCGCGCTCTGTGCGAGCGATATCGAGGCCGAGGGGTTGGCCGAACGCATCGAGACGATGCGGCCCGACTGGTGGGTCAGGCGGTGCCGTCTGGGCGGTCCGTTCTGAGGCCTTGCGGGTTCCTGGTTCTTCGACAAGCTCAGGATGAGGAACAAGGACCATTCAGTAGAAAACCTCACCCTGAGCTTGTCGAAGGGTGGGATTTTCGGGCCAAGATCCTTCAAGCTTAGGGAGTTCCCGCATGGACCGTCGCTTGTTCCTCGCAGCCGCCGCCGCGGCCGCCGCCACTTCGGCGCACGCCCAGGAAGCGGCTCCTGTCCTTCAGCCCGCCGCGCCGCCGCAGCCGGCGCCTAAGCCGCCGCCCCGCGTCGCCGTGGAGACGCCGCTGGGCAAGATCGTTATCGAGCTGCACACCAAGGAAGCGCCGATCACCACGGCCAACTTCCTGCGCTATGTCGACCAGAAGCGCTATGACGGCGCGACCTTCTTCCGGGCCTCGCGGGCGCCGGGAGCGCCGGAATATGGCCTGATCCAGGGCGGCGTGCAGGGCGACCCCAAGCGCGTGCTGCCGCCGATCGCTCACGAGCCGACGACCAAGACGGGGCTCAAGCACGTCTCCGGCACGGTCTCGATCGCCCGCAACGCGCCGGGCACGGCGACCTCGGACTTCTTCATCCTGATCGGCGACTCGCCGGGCCTGGACGCCAATCCCGCCGCCTCGGGCGACAACCAGGGCTTCGCGGCTTTCGGCACGGTGGTCGAGGGCATGGACGTGGCCCAGAAGATCCTGGCCCTGCCGACGCCGGGCAAGGCGATCAATCCGGTGATGACCGGCCAGATCATCGATCCGCCGCTGAAGATCATCTCGGCGCGGCGGGTTCCGTAGGCGCTGGGGGCGGACGACTCGCCGTTCGACAAGCTCAGGGTCAGGTGTCCTACCGATCCGCCGAGCTTGTCTTGATCCTCATCCTGAGCCTGTCGAAGGATGAGGATCACGCACAGACCGGACAAAGAAAAAGGGCGCGGAAGCCGAAGCTTCCGCGCCCTTCTTTTGGACCGCCTTCAGCGGAGCCCGAGGGCTCAGCTGTGGTAGGCGCGTTCCCCGTGTTCGGAGATGTCCAGGCCTTCTTCCTCGGAGTCCGGCGAGGCGCGCAGGCCGATCACCAGCTTGATGACGAAGAAGACGATGGCCGAGGCGATGCCCGACCAGACGATGGTCAGGCCGACGCCCTGCAGCTGGGCCAGGACCTGGGTGCCCAGGTTGTAGACAGCCGTGTCGCAGGTCGAGATGTCGCCGTCCTTGGCGCAGGACATGTAGTCGACGACGCCGGCGCCGCCCCAGGCAGGGTTGACGACCAGGCCGGTGCCGATGGCGCCGACGATGCCGCCGACGCCGTGGATGCCGAAGGCGTCCAGGCTGTCGTCGTACTTCAGGGCGTTCTTAACGGCCGAGCAGAAGATGATGCAGATCGGCGAGACCACGAGGCCCAGGATGATCGCGCCCATCGGGCCCGAGAAACCGGCGGCGGGGGTGATGGCCACGAGACCGGCCACGATGCCCGAAGCCAGGCCCAGGGCCGAGGGCTTCTTGCGCGTGATCCACTCGACGATGATCCACGACAGACCAGCGGCGGCGGTGGCGGCGAAGGTGTTGACCATGGCCAGCGAGGCGTAGGCGTTGGATTCCAGGTTCGAACCGGCGTTGAAGCCGAACCAGCCCACCCACAGCAGGCCAGCGCCCACCAGGGTCAGGGTCAGCGAGTGCGGGGGCATCGGCTCCTTGCCGTAGCCTTGGCGCTTGCCGAGGACCAGGGCGCCGACCAGGGCGGCGATACCGGCGTTGATGTGGACCACGGTGCCGCCGGCGAAGTCGAGGGCGCCGAAGCTCCAGATCTTACCAGCCTTGACCGTGGCTTCCGGATCGAGGGCGATGGCGTTCGGGCCCGGCCACCACCAGACCATGTGGGCCATCGGGTAGTACGAGAGCAGCGGCCACAGCACGGCGAAGGCGACGATGGCCGAGAACTTCATGCGCTCGACCAGCGAGCCGACCACGAGGGCCGCGGTGATGGCGGCGAAGGTCGACTGGAAGGCGATGAAGGTCAGTTCCGGGATCACGACGCCGGTCGAGAAGGTGGCCACCGTGGTCGACGGCGTCACGTCCTTCAGGAACAGGCGGCCAAGGCCCCCGACCCAGCTGTCCCAGGCGCCGCCGTCGGTGAAGGCGAAGCTGTAGCCCCACAGGAACCAGGCGACGAAGCCGATCAGGGCGACGGTCGAGACCTGCATCATGACCGACAGCATGTTCTTCGAGCGGACCAGGCCGCCGTAGAACAGGGCCAGGCCCGGCAGGATCATCAGCAGGACCAGCAGCGCCGAGGTCAGCATCCAGGCGTTGTCGCCCTTATCCTGCTTGTCGACGATGGTCGGAGCGGCGGCCGGGGCCGGAGCAGCGGCCGGAGCGGCGGCGGCAGGCGCCGGCGCAGCCTCGGCGGGCGCGGCGGCGGCGACCGGAGCGGCCTCCTGGGCGAAAGCGGTCGCGCCGAGCGGCGCCCCCGCGAGCGTCGCGGCGAGCATCAGCCCGGCCAGCGGCTTAAAGGTCAATTTCATCGTTGGTATCCCCTTTCCCCGACGATCGTTACAGAGCGGCCGGGCCGGTTTCGCCCGTCCGGATGCGAACGGCTTCTTCGACATTGAGGACGAAGATCTTGCCGTCGCCGATCTTGCCCGTGGCCGCGGCGGCCTTGACCGCTTCGACCGCCTTGGCCGCGGACGCATCGTCCACCACGGCTTCCAGCTTCACCTTGGGCACGAAGTTCACTTGGTACTCCGCGCCGCGATAGATCTCGGTCTGGCCCTTCTGGCGGCCGTAACCCTTCACTTCCGACACCGTCAGGCCTTCGACGCCGGCGGCGACCAGCGCCTCGCGGACCTCGTCCAGCTTGAAGGGTTTGACGACCGCTATGATCAGTTTCATCCGGCTTGCTCCGGTCCGCCTTGGGCGGACCCCCCTTGTTGATGGCTAGAGCGGATTTGCTCACTCGATCACCGCGACGCCGCCGGTAGCGGCCGCGTCGTTTCCCCGGCGCTCGCACGCTATCGGCCACGGTTCCTTGAGCGGGCTCGCGCGGTAGGCAATTGGAAAGGAAAGAGGCAAGGCGCCTGAAAAAGTATCAATGATCGCTCAGTTTGCGCGCTTCTACGGCAAATACGTCGTCCAGCGCCGCCGTGGCGCGGGGCGTCGCGCAACGTCTACAATGACCGCTCTTCCGCCGTTCCGAAGGATTCTCCGATGACGCCCCTGTGGGCCAAGATCGCCCCCTGGGCGCTGCTCGTCTGCTCGAACGTGTTCATGACCTATGCCTGGTACGGTCACCTGAAGGGCAAGCCGTTGGCGCTGCCCGTGGCCATTCTCAGCAGTTGGCTGATCGCGCTTCCCGAGTACATGCTGGCGGTGCCCGCCAACCGCATTGGCCATGGCGTCTATTCCACGGCTCAGCTTAAGACCGGCCAAGAAGCGATCACGCTGATCGTCTTCACGTTGTTCTCGTACTTCTATCTCGGTGAAGCTATCCGCTGGAC
Source organism: uncultured Caulobacter sp. (assembly GCA_966252285.1). Classification (GTDB taxonomy): domain Bacteria; phylum Pseudomonadota; class Alphaproteobacteria; order Caulobacterales; family Caulobacteraceae; genus Caulobacter. The sequence continues at coordinate 71,078 of CBINOL010000004.1, read as the reverse complement.
CACGATGCTGGGCTTTTTGCTGATCTTCGCCGGTGCGGCGCTGGTGTTCTTTTTCAAGTAACGGCGAAGTCTGGATCACGAGCCCGTGATCGGCTGCAACGGAGTCGCAATCTGGAGCGTAAAGCCGGCCTGAGTTTCAAGCGAAAGGACCAGGCCATGTATGTGACGCGCTTCCTCTCCGCCGCGGCGGCCATGGCGCTGCTGTCGGGCGTCGCCATCGCCCAGACCGCCGATCCGGTGGCTCCGGCCCAGCCACCGGCCGCCGCGCCGCCCGCCGCGACCTCCGCCCCGGCGACCCCGGCCGCCAAGGTCACCCCCAACGGTGATCTGATCGCCACGGCCCAGGCGTCGGGTCAGTTCACGACCTTCCTCAAGGCGCTGGACGCCACCAACCTGACCAGCGTGCTGAAGAGCAATCCGAACCTGACGGTGTTCGCCCCCACCGACGCGGCCTTCGCGGCCCTGCCGGCCGGCGAGCTGGATCGCCTGATGCAGCCGGCCAACGCCGCCCAGCTGCAGAAGGTGCTGACCTATCACGTGATCAACACCAAGGTGGACTCGAGCAAGATCACTGGCGCCAAGGGCGAGGTGAAGACGGTCGAGGGCTCGTCGGTGACGCTGGACGGCAGCGGCGCCTCGCCGATGGTCGACGGCGCCAACATCGTGCAGGCCGACGTGATGGCCACCAACGGCGTGCTGCACGTGGTCGACAAGGTGCTGATCCCCAAGGACGTTCCGATCCAGGCCGCCGCGGCCGCGACGGATGACGCCGCCACCAGCATGGCCTCGGCCACGACCAACAGCGACGCCATGGCGGCCACCGACGCCGGCGCCGACGTCGCCGCCCAGGCCGCGCCGGCCGCCGCTCCGGCTCCGGACCAGGCGACCACGCCCTCGGCGACCGACGCTCCGGCCGACCAGGCGATGAACCCGACGACCTCGGCGGCGCCGGCTGACCCGACCGCCGCCACGACCGCGCCCGTCGCCGACACCGGCACGGCCTCGCCGACCTCGGCCACGCTGCCGGCCTCGTCGATGAGCCCGGACCAGCAGGCGACCTTGAAGGCCGGCGACGCCAACGTCGTCTCCAACCCGCCGGTCGCCGACACGCCCGAGAACCGCAAGGCCTACGGCGCGCCGATGTCGAACGCCGGCAAGCGTTCGAGCGCCAAGGGCAACTAAGGTCGGAGAAATCCGATCCGGTCGGAAAAGTCGGAGATCCGATCGGAACGAAGTCGGAGATCCGGTCGGAACAAAGTCGGAAAACGACGTTGAAGCGATAGTCGGCGGGCCCTATGGTCCGCCGACTTTTTTCGCCCCTGTTCGGACGTCATGCCCGCCGCCCCCAAATCGTTTCAAAGCCTCATCCTGACGCTCCACAACTACTGGAGCGAAAAGGGCTGCGTGATCCTGCAGCCGCACGACGTGGAAGTGGGGGCGGGGACGCTGCACCCGGCCACCGTGCTGCGCGCGCTCGGCCCCAAGCCGTGGAACGCGGCCTATGTCCAGCCCTCGCGCCGTCCGGGCGACGGCCGCTATGGCGAGAACCCCAACCGACTGCAGCACTATTACCAGTACCAGGTGATCCTGAAGCCGAACCCGGCCAACATGCAGGATCTGTATCTGGGCTCGCTCGAGGCCATCGGCCTTGACCTGCGCACCCACGACATCCGCTTCGTCGAGGACGACTGGGAAAACCCGACCGTCGGCGCCTGGGGCCTGGGCTGGGAAGTCTGGTGCGACGGCATGGAAGTGTCGCAGTACACCTACTTCCAGCAGGTCGGCGGCCTGGACGTGAACCCGGTGGCGGGCGAGCTGACCTATGGCCTGGAACGCCTGGCCATGTACGTGTTCGGCGTCGATAACGTCTACGACCTGCCGTTCAACGATCCCGACTCGCCGCTGGGCGCGCTGACCTATGGCGACGTCTTCCTGGCCAACGAGCGCCAGCAGTCGGAAGCCAACTTCCACGGCTATGACGTGGCGGTGCTCAAGCAGCAGTTCGAGCAGATGGAAGAGCAGGTGCCGCTGATGCTGGCCCGCTCGTACAAGAACGAGACGCTCGTCCTGCCCGCCTACGACATGGTCCTGAAGGCCAGCCACCTCTTCAACCTGATGAACGCCCGCGGCGCGATCGCTGTCGCCGAGCGCGCCTCCTACATCGGCCGCATCCGCGACCTTTGTAAGATGTGCGCCCAGAAGTGGGTCGAGCTGCAGGAAGCCGCGTAACTCCGATGCCCCAACTGCTTCTCGAACTGTTCTCCGAAGAGATCCCCGCCCGCATGCAGGGCCAGGCCGCCAAGGACCTGGAGCGCATGGCGCGCGAGCACCTGGCCGCCGCCGGCTTCCTGCCCGAGGCCCTGAAGACCTTCGCCGGCCCGCGCCGCCTGACCCTGGTGGCCGAAGGCCTGCCGCTGGCCCAGGCCGACCGCAAGGAAGAGCTCAAAGGGCCCCGCGTCGGCGCTCCGCAGCAGGCCATGGACGGCTTTCTGCGCAAGGCCGGCCTGACGCAGGACCAGCTGGTCGAGCAGAACGGCGTCTGGATGGCCTTCGTCGAAAAGAAGGGCCGCCCGACCGCCGAAATCATCGCCGAGATGGTGGAAGCCATCGTCCGCGGCTTCGCCTGGCCCAAGTCGATGACCTGGGGCACGGGCAAGCTGCGCTGGGTGCGTCCGCTCAAGCGCATTCTCTGCGTGCTCGACCGTGAAGTCGTGCCGTTCGAGATCGATGGCATCGCCAGCGGCGACGTCACCGAGGGCCACCGCTTCATGGGCGACGCGAAACCCTTCGTCGCCAAGGACTTCGACGAATACGTCGCCGGCTTGGAAGCGCACTACGTCGTGCTCGACGTCGAGGAGCGCAAGGAACGCATCCTCGAGGGCTGCAAGACCCTGTGCTTCGCCCGTCACCTGGAACTGGTCGAGGACATCGGCCTGCTCGAGGAGGTCGCGGGCCTGGCCGAATGGCCGACGCCGGTGCTGGGCGACATGGACCCGTCGTTCCTCGACCTGCCGCCCGAGGTGATCCGCACCTCGATGCGCACCCACCAGAAATACTTCGCCGTGCGCAAGCCGGGCGAGGCGGGTCTGGCCCCGCACTTCATCACCGTGGCCAATATCGAGGCCAAGGATGGCGGCAAGGTGATCGCCGCCGGCAACGCCAAGGTGCTGTCGGCCCGCCTGGCCGACGCCCGCTTCTTCTGGGACGAGGACCGCAAGGCCGGCTTCGAGCCGTGGCTCGAGAAGCTTAACGGCGTGACCTTCCACGCCAAGCTCGGCACCATGGCCCAGCGCGTCGAGCGCATCGTGGCCCTAGCCGGCGAGATCGCGCCGCTGGTCGGCGCCGATGTCGACAGGGCCAAGGAAGCCGCGCGCCTGGCCAAGGCCGATCTGGCTTCGGGCATGGTCGGCGAGTTCCCGGAACTGCAGGGCCTGATGGGCGGCTACTACGCCCGCGAGGCCGGCGTCGACGGCGAGATCGCCGCCGCGATCCAGGACCACTACAAGCCGCAGGGCCCCTCCGACGCGGTGCCGACCGCGCCGGTCAGCGTGGCCGTGGCCCTGGCCGACAAGCTCGACACCCTGGTCGGCTTCTTCGCCATCGACGAGAAGCCGACGGGCAGCAAGGACCCCTATGCCCTGCGTCGCGCGGCGCTGGGCGTGATCCGGATCATTCTCGACAACAGCCTGCGCCTGCCGCTGGCCAAGTTCGGCAAGGACGACCTGCTGGCCTTCTTCGCCGATCGCCTGAAGGTGACGCTGAAGGACCAGGGCAAGCGCCACGACCTCGTCGACGCCGTGTTCGCCCTGGGCGACGACGATCTCGCTCGCATCGTCGCGCGGGTCGAGGCCCTGGACGGTTTCCTGAAGACCGACGACGGCAAGAACCTGCTGGCCGGCTACAAGCGTGCCTCCAACATCCTCAAGGCCGAGGAGAAGAAGGGTCCGCTGCCGGAAGGCCAGGCCGAGGAGCCGGCCGCCGACAGCGCCGCCGAGGTTGGGCTCTACCAGGCCCTGCGCCTGCTGGACCGTCCGTTGAAGGACGCCCTGGCCAAAGAAGACTTCACCGGCGCCATGGCCCAGCTGGCTGAACTGCGTGGCCCGGTCGACGCCTATCTCGACGGCGTCTTCGTCAACGATCCCGAGCACCGCGACAACCGCCTCAAGACCCTGGCCGCCGTCCGCTGCGCCATGGGCCAGGTGGCGGACTTTGGTCTGGTGGGGGGGTAGGGACCCCCTCAGTCGCTCCGCGACGGCTCCCTCCAGGGGGGAGCATCTCGGCGCTCAAGATCCTCCCCCTCTGGGGGAGGTGGCCCGGAGGGCCGGAGGGGGGACGTTTTCAGCTTCCGCGGCATTGGCCGGGGTCGTAGGGACTTCCCCCTCAGTCGCTTCGCGACAGCTCCCCCTTCAGGGGGAGCATCTTCTACTCGCAAACATCCCCCCATTTGGCGCCAACGGCATCGGTGCCGTCGGCCTCCTCGACCACCAGCGCGCCGTCGGACCAGACGAAGCGTTCGGGGCCGTCGAAGCTGTCCTGCGGCTGCTGGACGTCGACGTCGCCGCAGACCGAGACGACCTCGCCGTCCTGGTGGGTGAAGACCTTGCCGAAATTGACCGAGGTCGCCTCGGGGAAGCGGTTCTGCACGGCGATCCTGGCGCCGGCGATCGCCAGCTGGTCGTCGGCGTGGTCCTGGGTCTCTTCGGCCTGGGTGTCGCGCAGCACGTAGGCGGTAAGGCCGCCGCCGATGGCGAGCAGGGCGACGGCGGCGACTGCGCCGGTCAGAATGCGCTTGTCGAATTTCATGGAAGCAGTCGGCCGCAGGTTACGGCGGGCGTCAACCGCGGCGGCGAAACCTCGTCCTTCGACAAGCTCAGGATGAGGTTTTTGAAATGCGTTTGGTTTGATCCTCACCCTGAGCTTGTCGAAGGGCGAGGATCAGGCCTTCAGTCCCGAAGCAGCGGCAGCGACAGCCCCCCGGCCTGTCTGGCCCCCAGGATCTCGCGGCGGAAGCGGAACAGCTCCGCTGGCCGTCCTCCGGTCTCGCTGTCGAGGCGGCCAAGGCCCTCGACCAGGTCCTCGCGCTCGACCACGCGACGGAAGTTCTGCTTGTGCAGCGGCACGCCGGCGATGGCTTCCACGGTGCGCTGCAGGGCCGACAGCGTGAACTCGGCAGGCATCAGCTCGAAGGCTACCGGGCGGTATTTGATCTTGCCGCGCAGGCGGGAAAGGCCCGTGGCCAGGATCCGCCGGTGGTCGGAGATCATCGGCTCGCCCAGGGCGGCCGACAGGGCGGCCGGCTCGGCCGGGTCGTGGCCGTCGGCGCGGGCGCGGTCGCGGGCCGCTTCGGGCGCCAGGCCGGCCTCGTAGAGCAGCTCGTAGCGCTCCAGCACCCGTTCCTCGTTCCAGGGGGCGCCGTCGAGGGCGAAGGCCAGGCGGGCGCGCGACAGGCGGTCGGCGTCGTCGCCGGCCCAGCGGCGCAGGGCCGGCGCAATGGCCTCGTCCAGCAGGGCCGGGCGGCCGGCGCGCCAGTCTTCCCAGGGAAAGAACCGTGTCCAGGGCGCCCAGGCGGTATCGGGGGCCTGGGTGTCGGTGGCCTTGGGCGTCAGGCCCAGATAGCCGATCGAGACCACGCGCGCGGCGCCGGCGCCGACCTCGGCCCGAGGGGCGTCGCGGCCCTTGTCGCCGAAGGTGTAGAGCTGCTCGACATAGCCGAGCTGGAAGCGCGTCTGCTCGGTGACGAAGGCGCGCAGGGCCAGTTCGAAGGTGCGGTGGCCCTCGGGATCGAAGGGACCGAACGGCAGGCCGGGAAGGGGTGAGGCGATGTCGGTGATCGCGTCGTGCGGCCGGACGGTCAGCACCACGACCTCGCCGTCGCGCACGGCTACGACCACGGCCGACAGGCCGATGACGATGCCGGAAGAGGCTGCTGGCGGAGCCGTCATTCGGTCTCGAAGGCTTCGCCTGGCGCCGACTCGTAGCCGGCGGCCTTGGACAGCACGTGGAAGCGCTGGACGTAGCGTCCCTGCGCTTCGAACGGGGGCAGGGGCGTGATCTTCAGGTCGTAGCCGGCCGGCGGCGCGCCGAAGATCGACAGGGATTCGCCGTGCTCGAAGCCGGCCAGCTGGGTGGCCTCGAAGAAGGCGCAGGCGCGGTCGGCCTGCTTGATCAGCTTCTTGATCGGGGCTGGGGTCTTCACCGGCAGGCCGAAGCGGATGTGGATCGCGTCTTCCAGCCGGGCCTCGAAGTCCTTGTACGACACGCCCAGCGCCGCCTTGAACGGGCTGATCATGTCGCCGATCACGTATTCGGAGGCGTCGTGCAGCAGGGCCGCCAGGCGCCAGCGCGGCTCAAGGTCGGGCGTGATGTGGGCGGCGATCTCTTCGACCACCAAGCTGTGCTGGGCCACCGAGAAGCCGTGATCGCCGATCGTCTGGCCGTTCCAGCGGGCCACGCGCGCCAGGCCGTGGGCGATGTCCTCGATCTCGATGTCCATGGGCGAGGGGTCCAGCAGGTCCAGCCGGCGTCCCGACAGCATCCGCTGCCACGCCCTCGGAGGGCTCTTATGCAGCCCTTTGGCCACGAGATCGTTCCTTATGGTGAAGGTGGTTTGAGTGCCGCATCGCTTGATGAAGATCAATGATGGCCCGGCCCGACGCCTGTGGAAATGCGTTTGTTGGAAATGCGTACCGAGGAGCGTGACAGTCGAAAGTGGATACCGGTTTCGACGACCGTCATGCGTCAGGGAAAAGGAGGATGGATCATGAGCTGGGCAAGGATCATGGCGCCGCTGGCGGGAGCCAAGCCTGACGAGGGCGTGTTGCGGGCCGCCGCCGTGCTGGCTGGCGCCTTCGACGCCGAACTGGCCGCCGTCCACGCCCCGGCCGACGTGGCCGACCTGATGCCGTGGATGGGCGAGGGCTTCATGGGCGGCGTGCAGGTCACGGCCCTGGAGAGCCTGAAGGAAGCCGCCGTCGAAGGTGCGCACGCCGTCGAGACCATGGTCGCGGCGGTCGGTTATCCGAAGTCGCGCGTGACCACGCTGGAATCGCCCGTGTGGGCGGGTCTGGCCATGGAGTGCCGGCTGTCGGACGTCATCGTGTTCGACAGCGCCGCCGCGCGCGGCAAGGGGCCGCTGGCCGAGGCGTTCCAGCAGATGATCGCCGACGAGCAGCGGCCCGTGGTCGTGGCTCGCGAGGGCCTGAAGGTCGGCGGCACGGCGATGGTGGCCTGGGACGGCGGCAAGGAAGCCAGCCGAGCCCTGCGCACCGCGCTGCCGCTGCTGCAGAAGGCCTCGCGTGTGGTGGTGGCCGGCGCGCCGGCGGCCTCGTCGCGCAGCTTCGAGCTGGCCCGGATGGTCGACTTCCTGGCGGCCCGGGGCGTTTCGGCCCAGGTGCGGGTGCTGGAGGGATCGCACGACGCGGCCAAGCTTTTGCTCGAGGCGGCGAGGGCGGAGGGGGCCGACTTCCTGGTCGCCGGCGCCTTCGGGCATCCACGGCTGCAGGAGTTCATCTTCGGCGGCACGACCCGCAGCCTGCTGAACGCCGACGGCCCGTCGCTCTTCCTGTCGCACTGACCGTTCAACCAACAAGAAGGAGGCAGTCCATGTCCCTATCGCGCATCGTCATGCGTCTGGCCCGCAATCCGGGCACCGAATTCGCCGGCGGCGACGATCATCGCGGCTACGCCCTGACCGCGCCGCTGACGGCCGACGGTCACCTGGACGAGGCCGAGTACGCCAAGGCGAGGAAGGACTGCGCGGTGCGCCGTTTCGCTCCCGACGAGGACGCGGCCGACGGCCGCCTGGCCCGGCGGGGCGAGCGCTGGTTCTTCGACTATGACGAGGACGACCAGATCGACGACGAGCCCGTCCACCGCCTGGGCCAGCACCGCTTCGCCGTCGGCGAGTACGTCACCGTGACCGACGAGGACGGCCGGCCGCTGACCTACAAGGTGATGGAAGTCACGCCGATCTGACGATGGAGGTCCTCCCCCTGAAGGGGGAAGTGGCCCGGAGGGCCGGAGGGGGAAGTCCCTGACGCGGTCGGTGCATCCTCTGCACCAGCAATCTCTTCCCCCTCAGTCGGCTTGGCCGACATCTCCCCCTTCAGGGGAGCATCTTGACGTCTCACCCACCCACGTTGTGGCGCACCAGGGCCTTCATGTCCTTGAAGAGGTCGCCGTCCTCGGAGTTGCGGTCCTTGGCCTTGACGATGGCCACGGCCAGGGGACCGCCCTTGGGGCCGCGGGCCTCGTAGCCGGCCAGGTGATAGCCGCCGGGCGCCTTGTCGCTGGCCAGCACGAGGGTGGCGCGTACGCCGTCGTTTTCCTTCTGGCGGTGGCGCACGACCGCGCCGTGGTCGTCGGCACGGATGTCGACCTCGCCGTCCTTGTCGTCGGAGCTGCTGACGCGGACGGTGCGGCTTTCGCGGCCGCCGTCCTTGCGCTCCTCGACCGAGGTGGTGCGCTCGCCGTCCTTGCTGGTGACGTTCTTGGTGATGCGGACCTGGGCCTCGCCGTCGTCGGCGTTGATGGTCATGCCGCCGATGCGGATGTCGGCCCCTTCGTCGCGGGCGTCGATGCTGACGCCGGGCAGCTTGATCTGCGCGGTTCCCTTGCCCCCCTTCGTCGAACCGGGCGCGCCTGGGGCGGCCGGAGCCTTCAGGTGCGGCATCAGCGCCTTGAGGTCGGTCTCGATCGGGTTCAGCGCCGCCTCGGCGTCGTCGCCCGTCAGCGCCACCAGGCGCAGCGTCACCTCGGCGTTGTCGCCGGCGTAGCCGCACGACTTGCCGTCGGGCGCGATGCTGACGCGGGTCAGCCTGCCCTGGCGATCGGGGCAGTCCAGCCGCTCGATGGCGCGCAGCGGCTCGCGCTTGTGGATCACGCGCTGGTGCCGCTCGGTCTTCACCGAGGCGGGCGGCGAGCAGGCCGCGAGGGCGGCGGCGCCGGCGGCCATGACAAGGATAAGGCGCATCGAGGAAAATCCTTCACGTTCGGCGCGAAGGTGTGCGGCTCGGCGACCGGCGTCCAATGAAATTGCGGTAACGGGACTATTGGCCCGGGCGGGCGCTGCCTTCGCGGCGGGCCAGGAACGCCAGGCGCTCGAACAGGTGTACGTCCTGCTCGTTCTTCAGCAGGGCGCCGTGCAGCGGCGGGATCAGCTTGGTGGGATCCTTCTCGCGCAGCACGGTCTCGTCGATGTCCTCGACCAGCAGCAGCTTCAGCCAGTCCAGCAGTTCCGAGGTCGACGGCTTCTTCTTCAGGCCTGGAACCTTGCGCATGTCGTAGAAGATGCGCAGGGCCTCGGCGACCAGCTTCTGCTTGATGCCCGGGAAGTGCACGTCGACGATGGCCTGCATCGTCTGCTCCTCGGGGAAGCGGATGTAGTGGAAGAAGCAGCGGCGCAGGAAGGCGTCCGGCAGTTCCTTCTCGTTGTTGGAGGTGATGATCATCACCGGCCGCACCTTGGCCTTGATGGTCTCGCCGGTCTCGTAGACGAAGAACTCCATGCGATCGAGCTCCTGCAGGAGGTCGTTCGGGAACTCGATGTCGGCCTTGTCGATCTCGTCGATCAGCAGAACGGGGCGGACGGGCGACTCGAACGCCTCCCAGAGCTTGCCCTTCTTGATGTAGTTCTTGACGTCCTTGACCCGCTCGTCGCCCAGCTGACTGTCGCGCAGGCGGGTGACGGCGTCGTACTCGTAGAGGCCCTGCTGGGCCTTGGTGGTCGACTTGATGTGCCAGGTCAGCAGCGGGGCGTTCATCGCCTTGGCGACCTCGTAGGCCAGCACCGTCTTGCCGGTGCCCGGCTCGCCCTTGATCAGCAGGGGGCGTTCGAGGGCCACGGCCGCGTTGACGGCGACCTTCAGGTCCTCGGTGGCGACGTAGTCGGCGGTGCCTTCGAAGCGCGAGCTCATGCGGTGTCCCTGGACGGCGGCCCCGGATGGAGCACGCCTCGAACAAGTGTTCAAATCTTCAGGGCTAACCTACAGAGCCGCGCCGCGCGATCAAGACGGGTTCTGCGGCGGCTGGCGATGGCGGCGCGCCACCGACGGCGGATCGCTGGCCGGGAAGCTCTCTTCCAGGCCTTCTTCCAGCTGGTCCTCCAGGTATTCCGGCTGGTCGGCGTCGGTTTCGGGGGGCTTTTCGGGCTTCGGGTCGGACATGCGTGATCTCCTTGTCGGGCCGTTGGGCAGCCTGACGCCGCGGGACTTCCAGCGCAACTATGGGCGCGGAGGAACGGCGGCTAGAACGGATGTGGCGAGGCTTTGACGATCGTGATCTAGCGGCGGCGCTCGTAGCCCAGGGCCTCGATGTCGTCGTCGGCCAGGCGCGTCGACTCGTAGTCGGACGGCTCCTCGTCGTCGGAAGAGATCAGGTCGTCGTCCGACAGGCCGCCGCCGACGGGATCCAGCGGCTCGCGCTCGACGTCGAGGCCCTCGTCGTCGCGACCGGCTTCGAGTTCGTCGTCGATGTCGTCGAGCTCGGACTCGTCGATGATGTCGTAGTCGTCGTCTTCGTCCTCGGCGGCGTCGTCATCCGCCTGGGTGACGTCGTAGACGTCGTCGATCTCGTCGAAATTGGCGATGTCCTGGCCGTCGTCGGTCAGGTTGGTCTCGTCCAGGACCTCGGCGGCATCCTGCGGGTCGTAATCGGTTTCCGGCGGCATGGCGGGTCTCCCTGATGGGGCGACGACCGCCGCCCGTTCAGGGAATCAAACCCGCCCCCGCGCCCGATGTTCCTGGCCGAACTACTTCGCGAAATCGGCCAGGGCGCCGGCGACGTCGGCCATGATCGGCCGCCAGTCGTCGTAGTCCGGCGCGATGAAGCAGCGGCACTGCGGATACCAGGGCGAATGGTCCGAACCCAGGCGCGTCCACGAGGCCGCGCCGGTCAGCATCCAGATCGGCGCGCCGCAGGCGCCGGCCAGGTTGATGGTGGCGTTGGAGAAGCCGATGACCAGATCGAGCGCGCAGGAGAGGGCGGCCACGTCGTCCAGGTCCTGCTTCAGGTCGATGCCCGGCGGGGTCCAGATCTCGACGCCCAGCTGCTCGCGGGCGTAGGCGATCTCTTCGTCGCAGTCGCCGTACTGCAGGTTGATGAACGACACGCCGGGCGTCTTCAGCACCGGTTCCCACAGCTCGAAGGGGGAGAACAGGCGGGCGCGCTCGGCGTTCAGCTTCAGGCTCTTCCACAGCAGGCCGACCTTGGGTCCGGGCGGGGCGTCCTCCAGCACCTTCTTCCAGTGGGCTACGCGCTCGGGATCGGGTGTCAGGAAGCGTTCGCGCTTGGGGAAGGCCTCGACCGACGGGCGCAGGGTCTCCAGCAGCGAGCCCATCGGGACCCAGCAGTCGATGCCCGACCAGTCCTCGATGAACGGCGCGTCGCGGTAGATGTGGCCCTGGTAGGAGACGGTGCGGTGAACGGCGACGTTCGCCCGCGGATAGCTGCGCTCGAACAGCGGCACGAGGCGACGCTCGACCAGGATCGACAGCCCGCCGTCCGGGCCCACGGCCTGCGCCACGTCGGGCAGGGTGTTGGCGAACATCACCTCGTCGCCCAGGCCCTGCTCGGCCACGACCAGGATGTGCTTGCCGGCGAAACCCTGGTCGGGCGTCCAGCGCTTGACCGGGAACTGATAGTTGGGAACACCGCCCAGCTCGGTCGACAGGCGGGCGCTGTAGGCGGCCCAGCCCTCGGTCACGCGGCCCAGGGCCAGCAGGATGGTCGAGCGGGCGAAGCTCATCGCCGCCAGGTCTTCCGAGGAATCGGCGACCAGGATGCCGGCGTCGCAGTCGGCGAGGGCGCCCTCCACGTCGCCCAGGTCGAGGCGGGCGAAGGCGCGGTTGTGCAGGCCCTTGCCGAACAGCGGCGCCAGGCGTAGCGCCTCGTCGAAGAAGGTCACGGCCGTGCGGCCTTCGCCCAGGCTGCACATCACCGTGCCCAGGGTGTTCCACAGCACCGGCTGGGTAGGATTGACCTGGATGGCGGGCTTGAGGATGTCGATCGCCGCCGATTCCTCGTTCAGGTCGCGCAGGGCGCAGGCCAGGTTATTGGTCGCTTCCAGGCTGTTGGGATTGGCGTTCAGGCAGTGCATGAACAGTTTGGCGGCGATCTCCGGCATCTCCATGCGGAAGGCCAGGCGGCCAAGGTCGCCGGCCACGGCGGACTCGTCGGGCAGCAGCTTCAGCGCGGCTTCGTAGCAATGCATGGACGAGGCGAAGTCGCCGGTCTTCTCGCGGGCCACGGCCAAAACGTGCCAAGCGGGGCCGGCGCGCTCGTTCTTCTTCAGCGCCTTGAGGGCGGTCTTCTCGGCCAGGACGTACTCGCCGCGCTGCACGGCGATGATCGCCTTGTTCAGCAGCTTGATGGTGGCCGGATCCTGGATCGCGGTGGCCTCGCGATTGAGGCGGGCGATCGAATCGGCGGAAGCGGAATCGCCCAGCTGGGACGCGCGCAGGCCCGGAAGGACCCCTTGACCGGCCGCCTCCTGGGCGGTTGCGAGGGCGGCGGCCGAGATTCCGGAGCCGAGATTGCGGGACATGCGTACACCTTGGCGATTGGGTGGCTTCATCCTCTGGGCGAGTATGCTTAATTGTGTCCTAAGCTGCGACTTACGGTCGCGCGGCCGGCAATAGGGCGTTAACCCGCTGCCCTCTAGGTTCCGGTCGAACGTCATACCGGCGAACCGCCATCGAGGCGGACGGGCGCAGCGATAGAAAGGAACGGCTAGAAGTGCCTTTGAAGCTGTCGCTGAAGCCCGGCGAGAAATTCGTGCTCAACGGGGCGGTCGTCCAGAACGGCGATCGTCGCGGGGTGCTGGTCCTGCAGAACAAGGCCTCGGTGCTGCGTGAAAAGGACATCATGCAGCCCGACCAGGTGACCACGCCGTCGCGTCACATCTACTTCCCGGTCATGATGATGTACCTGGAAGAGAGCGGCGCGGAGAAATATTACGACGAGTTCGCCACGCGTCTGACCGAGTTCATGGGCGTGGTGCGTAACCCTGGCGTACTGGCCGATTGCATCGCGATCTCCAAGCACGTCATGGCCCGCGAGTACTACAAGGCGCTCATGCTGAGCCGTAAGTTGATCGATTACGAAGACGAGAGGTTGGGGAATGTCTCTTCGGGCCTACCAGCAGGCGGCGACCAGGACTGAGAATCCGCGTGAGGTCGAGTATCGCCTGTTCGGACAGGTGACGCGCGCCCTCATGGAAGCTTCGCAAGCCGACGTGAACGACATCCAGACGCGCATCCACGCGCTGGACTGGAATCGCCGCGTCTGGTCGGCGCTGGCGACCGACTGCGCGTTGCCCGAGAACACCATGACCAAGGAGCTGCGCGCGAGCATCATCTCGCTGAGCATCTGGGTGGGTCGTCACTCGAGCCTGGTCATGCGCAAGGAGGAAGACTTCGAGCCGCTGATCGAGATCAACCGCATGATCATGCAGGGGTTGGCCGGCCGCGCCGAGGCGGCCTGATCCGCTAAGGCCCAGCTCGGCGCCGATTGCCGCCTCTCTTCGGAAAAACCTGCCGCCCGGCGAATGTTGCATTCGCCGGGCGGTTTCGTTTCCGGCCTATGCTTCGAAATTTCCGTTTTATTTCAGTGAATTGCGATCTGGCCTGAACTGGCCCGCCGTTTGCGATGGTTCCCGCGGGCAAAACGCCCGACCGGCAAAACGCCGGGGCTCTCCACCAAAACGGTAGGTTCCTATGATCGCCAACTCCATCAACACCAATGCCGGCGCGATGATCGCGCTGCAAAACCTGAACGCCACCAACTCGGAGCTGACCACCACCCAGCAACGCATCAACACCGGCAAGAAGATCGCGAACGCCAAGGATAACGGCGCGATCTGGTCGATGGCGGAGATGCAGAGCGCGACCTCGAGCTCGTTGAATGCCGTGAAGGACTCGCTCCAGCGCGGTCAGTCGACCATCGACGTTGCGTTGGCGGCCGGCGACACGGTCACCGACCTGCTCGGCAAGATGAAGGAAAAGGCTCTGGCCGCTTCCGACACCTCGCTCAACACCGCCTCGTTCAAAGCGCTGCAGGCCGACTTCACGTCGCTGCGCGACCAGATCACCAAGGCCGTGACCAACGCCAAGTTCAACGGCGCCAGCGTGGTGGACGGTTCGACCACCAAGCTCGCGTTCCTGGCGAACGAAACCGGCGCGGCGTTCACCGTCACCTCGCGGACCCTGTCCCTCACGGGCATCGGTCTGACGACGACGACGACCTTCACGACGGCCGCTTCTGCGAAGACGATGATCGCCACGATCGACAAGTCTCTGCAGACCGCGACCAACAAGCTGGCCTCGCTCGGCACCAACTCGGTGGGCCTGGACATGCACTTGACCTTCATGGGCAAGCTGCAGGACAGCCTCGACGCCGGTGTCGGCAACCTGGTCGATGCGGACATGGCCAAGGAAAGCGCCAAGCTGCAGTCGCTGCAAACCAAGCAGCAACTGGGCGTGCAGGCACTGTCCATCGCCAACCAGGCGCCCCAATCGATCATGTCGCTCTTCCGCGGCTGATCGAAGAAGCGCCGAACCTGGCGACCAAGCGCCGGGCGATCGAAAGATCGCCCGGCGTTTTCTTTTGTTCCGGGGTCTGATTTTCGACGATCGCCGGTCGGTTTTCAGGTGGGCAATTCGGTCGCATCTGCCGAAACGTGCCCGGCAATATTTGCCGATGGGGTGCGCGGCTCGGCAGAAATTGCCGGTTCGGGGTATCCTAAACGAACCTATAACGCCGTAATTTCAATGATTTAGAATTTTCGAGCGAGTGGGCAGGATTGGCCCGGTAGTTGCTTCCTAGTTCAGCGAGCAAAACGCTCCCGGCAGTCAAAATGACGTCGGACAACCTGAAATAGGAACATATTCGTTATGGCGCTGAACAGCATCAACACGAACTCGGGCGCGATGATCGCCCTGCAAAACCTGAACTCGACCAACAGCGAGCTCAGCGTTACGCAACAACGCATCAACACCGGCAAGAAGATCGGCTCGTCCAAGGACAACGGCGCCATCTGGGCCACCGCCAAGAACCAGTCGGCCACCGCTTCCTCGCTCAACGCCGTGAAGGACTCGCTGCAACGCGGTCAGTCCACGATCGACGTCGCGCTGGCGGCCGGCGACACGGTGACCGACCTGCTCGGCAAGATGAAGGAAAAGGCCCTGGCCGCTTCCGACACCTCGCTGAACACGGCTTCGTTCAAGGCGCTGCAGGCGGACTTCACGTCGCTGCGCGACCAGATCACCAAGGCTGTGACCAACGCCAAGTTCAACGGCGCCAGCATCATCGACGGTAAGACCACGAAGCTCAGCTTCCTGGCCAACTCGGACGGCACGGCCATCACCGTGAACGCCAAGACCCTGTCGCTGACCGGCATCGGCCTGAGCACCACGACCACCTTCACGACCGCCGCCGCGGCCAAGACGATGATCACCACCATCGACACGGCCCTGCAGACGGCGACCAACAAGCTGGCTTCGCTGGGCACCAGCTCGACGGGCCTGGACACCCACCTGAACTTCGTCGGCAAGCTGCAAGACAGCCTCGACGCCGGTGTGGGCAACCTGGTCGACGCCGACCTGGCCAAGGAAAGCGCCAAGCTCCAAGCCCTGCAAACCAAGCAGCAGCTGGGCATCCAGGCGCTCTCGATCGCCAACCAGTCGACCGGCACGGTCCTGAGCCTGTTCCGATAAGGGACGAGCAGGGGGCGATCCTCACGGGTCGCCCCCGCCTTTCTCGCGGCCTTGGGCCGGGGAGGGGAGCAAAGAAGGCGCCGCCGCTAAACGGCGGTGATTAGGAGAGATGGAAAACAAGGCCGCGCTGCCGGCTCAGGTTCAAGAGCTGCCCGCGCAAAATCAGATCGTTCCCATGACCGTCCCGGGCAAGCCCTCGGACGGCGAAGTCGTTTCTGGAACCGGCAAGGCCGAGGGCCGCAAACCCGTCGAGCAGAAGGTTGTCGACGACGGCCCGCAGCCCGGCGACCTGCGTCTCGTGATCGAGCAGGACACCGACAGCGGCGTGTACGTCTACAAGACGGTGGATCGGCGGACGGGCGAGACCCTGAAGCAATATCCCCGCGAGGACGTGCTGCGCTTCAAGGAAGCGGCCTCCTACGGCCCCGGCGCGATCTACGACGGCCTGACCTAGGGGTCTTCGCGCGCCAGGATCTGCATGCACGCTTGCGGCGCGACGTCGCAGGCGCAACATGGTTTATAAGCGTTAACCATATTCTTACTCCCCGGGCGGCAAGTTCACGGCCGATCCGCTCGGGCGTCGAATCGCGCACCGAGCTCCTCGTAAGTCGGCGAGAACGCCGTTCGGAGATCGTGATGACGCTGAGCGTGAACACCAATCAGCCTGCGCTGATCGCCCTGCAGAACCTGAACAAGACCAACGACGAGATGCAGGGCGTTCAGACCCGCATCAACACCGGCCTTGCGATCTCCAGCGCCAAGGACAACGCTGCCGTCTGGTCGATCGCCCAGGACCAGCAGGCCGACCGTTCGGCCCTGGCTTCGGTCAAGATGAGCCTGGACCGCGCGACCTCGATCGCCGACGTAGCCCTGACGGCCGGCGAGTCGGTCTCGGACCTGCTCAACCTGATGCGCGAGAAGGTGGTCGCGGCCAAGGACAGCTCGCTGTCGACCCAGGCCCGCACTGCTCTCAATGCCGACTTCCGCGGTCTGCTCAGCAACCTCACCCAGGTGGTCGACAGCGCCACCTTCGACGGCGCCAACATCCTCGACGGCAGCCAGACCAACGCCATCACCTTCCTGGCCGACGCCGACGCTCAGACGGTGATCTCGCTGAACCTGCAGACCCTGTCGCTGGGCAGCCCCAAGAACAGCCTGCTGGCCGGCGACAGCATCGCCACCCTGACCCAGGCCACCGCGGTCCTGACGCGCCTCGACGCCACCATCGCCACGGTCAACCAGGCCGTCGGCTCGATCGGTTCGCAGGCCAAGCAGATCGACGCCCACAACACCTTCGTCTCGAAGCTCTCGGACGTGCTGGAAACCGGTGTGGGCAACCTCGTCGACGCCGACATGGCCAAGGAAAGCGCCCGCCTGCAGGCCCTGCAGGTGAAGCAGCAGCTGGGCGCCCAGGCGCTGTCGATCGCCAACGGCGCGCCGCAGATCATCCTGTCGCTGTTCGGCAACGGCTGACGCGACGCCTGCCGCTACGTAATTGTCACATCAAACGCCGGTCTTTTCCTAGGCCGGCGTTTTTTGCGTGGTTACTCTGTCTCTCGCAGCGCAAGGGGATTCGCTTCGCATGATCGAACTGCGGGACTTGAAGGACGAGGACGAGGCGGTGCTGTTCCAGTGGCGCGCCGAGCCCGAGGTCGACCGCTGGATGTCGGACGCGGCGTTTCCCAGCCGCGAGGCGCACGCCGCCTGGTTCGAGGGGCTGCGCAAGGATCCCGACATGCGGGGCTGGATGATCACGCGCGCCGGCTCGCCAGCCGGCCTGCTGACGCTGACGGGGCTTCAATCGCATCATCGCCGCGCGGGCTGGAACTGGTTTGTCGGCGCCGCCGACGCGCGTCGTCGCGGGGTGGGGCGGGCGGCCCAGGTGCTGGGTCTCGACCGCGCCTTCGGCGAGCTTGGCCTGCACAAGGTGTTCGCCGAGGTGATGGCCGACAACGACGCGGCCCTGAAGGCGCAGTCGGCCGCGGGCTTCCGCCGCGAAGGCTATCTGCGCGGCCATGTGCTCAAGAACGGCGAGCCTCGCGACGTGGTTCTGCTGGGCATCCTGGCCGAGGAGTGGGCCGAGCTGCGCGACGAGGCGCGCCGGGCGTTGAGCGACGCTCACCTGATCGCGGCCTGATCGAACCTATTCACACGTCTTAACGAAACGTCAGCGTTCGTAACCGATAGTTGCCACGCGTGGCGTAGTGCGCGCTTTGTGGAAGCGGTCGTGATCACTTTCGACACCAGTTCGCTGCTCAGCTACTACCAGGCCAAGCTTGGTGTGGGCACGGCTGCGTCCGCGCTGTCGTCGGGCACGACGAGCTCGACCTCCACCGCCAAGCAGGGCATCCCGGCCGCGCCGTGGACCACGGTGACCACCGAGCCCAGCGACCTGGTGAAGGCCGCGCTGAACGGCCGCAAGTTCGTCGACGAAGGCGCCGCCGAGGCCGCCGCGCCGGGCATCAAGGGCGACTACAAGAAGCTGTTCTCGGCCTATCAGGCCCTGAACACCCTGACCGCCATCGCCAACCGCGCCAGCGAGAAGAACGTCTCCGACAGCGAGATCAAGCGTCTGCAGACGGCGCTGACCAAGGGGCTGACCGAGCTCACCAATTACGTCCAGAGCGCCAATACCGAGGGCATGCGCCTGACCACCGGCGCGGCCATGACCCAGGACAAGTCCAAGGTCGGCGTGCCCAAGAACGTCTACGGCTACGTCACCAACACGCTCTACAGCGGCAAGATGGACGACGAGGTCCCCGCCTTCAAAGGCGACCAGAAGTTCACGATGTCGGTCACCAAGTTCGGTGAGACCCAGAACCTGACGATGGACCTCGCCGAGATGGGCTCGACGCCGCGGACCATGTCCAACGTCGTCAGCTTCTTCAACAGCAAGCTGGAGGCGGCCGGTTACAACACGACCTTCGCCGTCGAGCGCACGCCGGGCGTCGAGCGCACCGCCACGGTCAACGGCCAGACGGTGAAGCTGCCGGCCACCGGCGACGACTTCGCCCTGCGCATCCGCGGCGATTCCATCGAGAAGCTGACTTTCACGGCGCCGGCGCCCAAGCCGGCCGTCTACATCACCACCGAGGCCGGCAATCCCGACCCCGACAAGGACACCAAGACCGACGACGCGGTCATCGAGAACACCCTGACCAAGTACGGCACGGGATCCACCGCCGGCACGGCCGGCGCCAAGGTGTTCTCCGACACGCTGGAAGGCACTGTCGCCAAGGTCCACAAGACCGTCACCGGCGCCGACGGCTCGATCTATGTGCTGGCCGACGTCGAAAAGAGCGTCGAGAGCCAGACGATCAAGGGCGACCAGGACGTCGCTCTGCTGAAGTACGACTCGGCCGGCAAGCTGCTCTATGCGCGCAGCCTGGGCGCGGCCGACACCGCCACGGGCTATTCGATCGCCGTCTCGGACGACGGCAAGGTGGCCATCGCCGGCTCGGTGGCCGGCACGCTGAACGGCGTGACGACCGGCCCGATCAACTCCGACAGCAACGGCACGGTCACCGACAGCTTCGTGTCGCTGTACGACGCCAATGGTGACGAGGCCTGGACGGTCCGTCGCGGCGGCCTGCTGGAGGACGAGGCCACGGCCGTGGCCTTCGGCGAGGACGGCGTGGTCTATGTGGCCGGTCGCACCAAGTCGGACCTGCCCGGCGCCACGGGCTCGGCCTCGCAGGGCGGCTACGACAACTATCTGACCGGTTTCGCCACCGATATCGCCGGCACGCCCAAGGCGCTGTTCACCACCCATTTCGGGAGCGCCGAGAACGACACGGTGTCGGGCATCGTCGTCGACGGCGGCAAGGTGATCGTCGCCAGCAAGGAAGGCAGCCAGGCCAAGCTGCGCAGCTTCGACGTCGCCACGACCGTGGTCACCGAGAACCGCACCTCGCTGAACTCGGCCGGCATCTACGAGACCAAGGCGGTGACCTACACCAAGGCCGCCACCATGAACGTCGGCGCGGTGCGAGACCTGGGCACGCTGAAGGGCGGCGACATCGCCGGCATCAGCATCGACAACGGCCAGCTCTATATCGGCGGCTACACCACCAACGGCGAGCTGTCGGTGGGCAATGTCACCTCGGCCGCCTCGGGCGGTTCGGACGGCTTCGTGGCCCGCATCTCGCTCGACCTGACCGACACGGCCGACGACACGATGGCCTATTATGGCGGGACCGGCGACGACACCGTCACCGGCATGGCCGTCTCGAACGGCCAGGTCTGGCTGGTCGGCGCGGCCGGCAAGGACCTGGCGGGCCTGCCCACCGTCGGCACCAAGGACGGCTATGTCGCGCAGATCGACATGGACACCGGCGCGGCGACCTGGGAGCAGCGCCTGACCGGCAAGGACGGCTACGCCACCCCGACCTCGATCGCGGTCGACGCCTCGGGCTCCAGCGCGCTGGACGTCTTTGGCCTGCCGCGCGGGGCGATGAACTTCACCCAGTCCGACAAGATCGTCTCGGCGACCTCGGCCCGGCCGGGCGACACCTTCCAGATCCGCACGCGCGAGCGCGGTCCGCTGACCACAATCACCATCAGCGCCAACGACACGCTCGAGACCCTGGCCGACAAGATCCGCCGCGCCTCGGGCAGCGCCGCCAAGGTGTCGATCACCAGCGACGGCAACATGCGCAAGCTCTCCATCACGCCGGCCTTCAAGACCTCGACCGTCGAGATCCTGCCGGGCAAGGGCGACAGCGACGTCCTGGATGCGCTGGGCCTGGCCGCGGGCGTGGTGCGCAACACCAAGACCGAGAGCGGCCGCACCGTTTCGGCCGACGGCAAGGGGCCGGTCTACGGCCTGAAGCTCAATCTCGATATGAGCCTGGCCGACGCCGAGTCGCGGGCTACGACCGCCGACCTCCTGAAGTCGGCCACGGCGGCGATCCGCAACGCCTATCGCGAGATGGCCGACATCGCCAACGGGGTGAAGGTCGACACCTCCTCGACCAAGAGCAACACCACCGGCACGGCGCCCGCCTACCTGACCAACCAGATCGCCAACTACCAGGCCGCGCTCGACCGTCTGACCGGCGGTTGACAATTGTAAGCGCCCTACGGCGCGGCGACGCTTGAAACCGTCACCAACGCGTCGTAGCCAGGGGGCATGGAACTTCTCAAAGACCGACGCGTGCTGCTGGGCGGCGGAGCGGCTCTGGCCGTGATCGCGGGCCTGGGCGTGGCCTTCGCGCTGATGGGCGGTAAGGACCGCAAGCCGGCCGAGGAACCGCCGGCCTCGCGCGCCGGCCTGATCGTCGAGACAGGACGTCCCGACGACACCAAGCTCAACGATCCGGCCCGTCCGCTGCGCTGCTTCGTTGGCGGCCAGTTCGTGGGCGAGACCACCCTGGCCGAATGCGCCAAGAAGAACGGCGTGGCCACCGGCGCGCTCGACGTCGGCGTCGACGAGACCGGGGCCCTGGCGGCGGCCGACCAGGCCGGCACGGTGCTGACCCCGCTGCCGCCGCCGGCCGTCGCCGCGCCGGTCGCAACCGCTCCGACGCCCGCACCGACCGGCCCCGCCGCCGCCAGCAGCGCGCCGCTGGGCGTCTGCCAGCGCTATTCGGGCGGCCAGTGGAACAAGCTGCCGGGCGAGATCACCCAGAACGCCTGCATCCAGCAGCTGTTCGCCGGCAAGTGCGAGCGCCCGGGCGGCGCCACCTACGGCCGCTGGGGCGATGAGACCCTGCGCCTGCTGCCGGGCCGCGTCGAAGCCTCGTCCGACAATCGCTCGTTCCACCTGGTGGTGGAGCAGGCCGCCAACTGCGCCATTCCCAGCGTCGGCTGAGCGTAAGGAGTCACCTGATGCGCGTTTCCTCCATCGCCGCCGTTCTGGCCCTCGGCGCCGCCGCCATCGGCCTGTCGGCCTGCGTCAAGCAGACCAAGGCGCCCTTCGACCAGGGCGTCTGCAACCACGTCGTCGAGAAGAAGGACGGCACGCTGCAGTTCAACCCGGTCGAACGCAACGTGCCCAACATGGAGACCTGCGCGGCCACGCTGGAGGGCATGCGTATCCGGTTCATGCGAATGGGCCTGCGCCGCGAGCAGCTGACCGGCTCCTACCAGGGCAAGTTCATCTTCGTGGAAAAGGAAGGCATCTATCTGGGCGACAGCTACGAGGGCGCCCGGTTCATGTCGCTGGTCCGCACGGGCGACGGCCGCCTGGCCGTTCCGGGGGCGCTGCCGGCGCGCTGAACCTTCGGACGAGCAGGAGAGGGCGGTGGATAACCGCCCTCCGTTCACAAGAACGTTCAGGGAACAAATCTTGCTTTTGATCTTGCTGAGTCGTTAACGTCCTGACTTCGAGATTCCGGCGCGTTGGGTCGCCGGGCGAGAGAACAGGGCATCGCCAATGGCTGGCAGCGTCAACAAGGTCATCCTCGTCGGCAACCTCGGGGCCGACCCCGAAATCCGCACCCTCAACTCGGGCGACCGCGTCGCCAATCTCCGCATCGCCACCTCGGAAACCTGGCGCGACCGCAACAGCGGCGAGCGCAAGGAAAAGACCGAATGGCACCGCGTCGTGATCTTCAATGACAACCTGGTGAAGGTCGCCGAGCAGTATCTGCGCAAGGGCTCGACCGTCTACATCGAGGGCGCCATCCAGACCCGCAAGTGGACCGACCAGCAGGGCCAGGAAAAGTATTCGACCGAGATCGTGCTGCAGAAGTTCCGCGGCGAACTGACCATGCTGGGCGGCCGCGGCGACGGCGCCGGCGCCTCGTCGGGCGGCGGCGGCTATGACGACGGCTACGGCCAGGGCGGCGGCGGCTACGGCGGCGGTCAAGGCGGCGGCAACTTCGGCGGCGGCGCTCCGCGCAGCCAGCCCAGCGGCCCGCGCGAGAGCTTCTCGGCCGACCTGGACGACGAAATCCCGTTCTAGGCATCTGTCGTCGGATGAATGCGAAGAGGCGGCCGTTCCGGAAAGGGCGGCCGCCTTTTCTTTGCGCGTTGGGCGCCGGAGCGTGCGGCGCCCACGCGTGGTGGTGCGTCTTGGGGGCTCGGGACGTTTGACGCGCGGTGCGTGGCGGCGTGCATTGTCTGTGCGAGGGGCGATGCTGATCGCATCCCGCCAAGGCCAGATCCGGTAGTCGCTGTCCCGCCGTCAGTATGCGGGGCGGGTGGTGGCGTGTTTCTCGTGTCCTGTCGAGTAACGGTGCTGGTGCATATTAAATGATCTCGTTTGTCGCTGGCGGAACCACGAAGAAAAGTGGGCTCCTGTAACGGCGATTTCTGTTTTTTGACCTGCGGTCGGGAGCCAGTCTCGTCGGGGGATCAAAAAGCAGGGGATAGCCGTGATCCAAGTCCAGTCGAGCAAGCGTGCGTTTCGTCGTCTGAAAGCCGCCTTGCTGGCGGCCAGCGTCATGGGGGCCGGCGCGCCGGCCTTCGCGGAGGAAGAACCCAAGGCGTCCGCCGACACGGTCGACGCCGTGGTGGTCACCGGTAAGCGCGTGTCGGAGGCCAGCGTCGCGATCGGCACTGACCAGGCCACCGCCACGGTCTCGATCACCCGCGAGGCGCTGCTGTCGGCGCCGGCCGGCGTGACCGGCCTGAAGATGCTGGAGAGCCTGCCCGGCTTCAACGTCCAGGCCAACGACGCCCTGGGCATGTACGAGTTCGGGAATTCGGTCTCGGTGCGGGCCTTCAACTTCCAGCAGATCGGCTTCCTGCTCGACGGCATTCCGATGGGCCGCAGCGACCAGTTCGGCGGCAGCCCGATCTATCGCTATGTCGACAACGAGAACCTGGCGCGCGTGCAGGCCTCGGCCGGCGCCGGCGATGTCTCGCTGCCCAGCTATGCATCGCTGGGGCCGATCGTCGACTACTTCACCAAGGCACCGGACGCCGAGGCGGGCGGCTCGATCAGCCAGACCCTGGGCGACGACAACCTGCGCCGCAGCTTCCTGCGCCTGGAGAGCGGCAGGATCGGCCGGTTGTCGGGCTATGTGGCGGGATCCTGGATCAAGGGCGACCTGTGGCGCGGACCGGGCTTCATCAAGCGCGAGCACTACGAGGGCAAGCTCGACTACGCCTTCGAGAGCGGCGGGAACCTGACGTTCCAGACCGTGCACAACGACTATTACGACTACGACTCTCCGTCGATCACCAAGGCCCAGTACGAAGGGACGGCGGGCGACCTCTTTGGCCGCAAGGGACGGGACTTCGCCTATCTGGGCTACGTGCCCAATCTGCCGGTGACGACGGCGGGCGTGCCGTACTCCAACACCGCCTACAACCAGTACTACAAGTTCGCGGTCAACGCCCGGCAGGACCACCTCTACGGCCTGTCGCTGAACAAGCCGATCGGCGAGGCCTTCGAGATCCGCTCGACCGCCTACTACGAGGACAAGGGCGGCTACGGCGTCTCGCCCGAGGCCTACGCCACCTCGCTGGCCAGCTACAACGCCGAACGGCTGATCGTGGCTGGCCTGACCGCGCCCAAGGGCGTGCAGTACGGCCTTTCGGGCGTCGACGGCACGCGCAAGGGGATCACCGTCGGCGGAACCTGGCGTGAGGGCGTCCACACCGTTCAGGCCGGCGTCTGGCTGGAGAAGGACGACTACCACCGCACCCAGGCCCGCTATAACACCGTGGGTGGTCACCCCGACGGCGCAGCGCTGCTGAACGAGCCGGTGCACTTGCAGCGCAACTACGTCTCCACCCGCGAGACCACCCAGTTCTTCCTGAAGGACACGGTGCGGCTGCTGGACGACAAGCTGAAGGTCGAGCTGGGCTTCAAGGCCACCGACATCGACTACGAGATCGCCGGCTATCGCAATCCGGCCGACTATATCGCCCAGCGCCGGCCCAGGATCACCGACAACTGGAAGGACAGCTTCCTGCCGCAGGTGGGCCTCGTCTACTCGATCAACAGCCGCGACCAGGTGTTCGCCTCGTACTCGGAGAACCTGGCCCTGCCGCGCGGCGCCGACGACATCTTCTCCGCCGCCAGTCCCGCTGCGCCGGGCCCCGACGCGGAGACCTCGCAGAATCTCGAGATCGGCTATCGCGCCAACCGGCCGACCTTCAACGCCTCGGTCGTGGCCTACTACACCGCCTTCGAAAATCGTCTGCAGTCCTACGCGTCGGTGGTGCCGGGCAGCACGACGACCGAGACCTTCTTCCAGAACGTCGGCGGGGTAGAAGCTCACGGGGCCGAGTTCAGCGGCCAGTGGAAGCCGGAACTGCTGGGCGGCAAGGTCTATTTCAACGCCAACCTGTCGTACAACCGCGCCGAGTTCGAGAACAACTTCGGGACCAACTTCATCGCCGGCAACACGCTGCCCGACTTCCCCACCTGGCTGTTCCAGGGCGGGGTGACCTGGGAGCCGACCGACTGGGCGCTGGTCAACGTCTCGGCGCGCCACCTCAGCGACCGCTATACGAACTTCACCAACACCGAGAAGACCGACGGCTATACCGTCTGGAACGCCTATGTGGATCTGGGTGACGGCTTCGGCGTCGGGCAGCTGAAGCAGGTGAAGGCCCGCGTCAACGTCGACAACATTTTCGACGAGGACTACCTGGGCACGATCAGCACCACGGTGAACACCGCCGCCACCTTCCGGCCCGGCTCGCACCGGACCTTCCAGGTGACGCTGTCGGCCGACTTCTAGGCCGGCTCGGCCAGGTGCGCCCGCACCAGGGCGGCGACGTGGCGTACGGCCAGGTCGTCTTCGCGGCGGGCGTGCCAGGCCATGTGCAGCGGAAAGCCCTCGACGGCGATCGGCGGTTCGAACACAGCGAAGGCCTCGCGGTTCGCGACCGGCAGGCAGCGGCGCGGCAACATGGCCACCAGGTCGGTGGACAGTAGCAGCGGCGCGACCATGCCGAAGCTCGGGACCACCACGCCCACGCGCCGCTCGCGGCCGTGGGCGGCCAGGGCCTGATCGAGCGCGCCGCGGGTCTCGCCGCGCCCCGAGACCAGCATGTGCGGCCAGGACAGCCAGCGGTCGAGATCAAAGCCTTCGGCGGCGGGATGGCCGGCGCGCATGGCCACGACATAGGTCTCGAACAACAGCTGCTCGCGACGGAAGGCGCTGTCGACGGCGGGAAACACCGACACGGCCAGGTCGCTATCGCCGCGCGCCAGGCTGTCCAGCGCCGCGGTCGCGCCGTGCCAGGGCTGGATGACGAGATCGATGCCCGGCGCGCTGACGGCGAGGTCGGCCAGCAGGGCTGGCGCCAGCATGGCGGCCGGATGGTCGGCCATGACGATGCGCACGGCGCGGCGCAGGGTGGCCAGATCCTGGGCCGGAGGGCTGATCACCGCCTCGACGTCGGCCAGAAGAGTTCGCAGAGGGCCGCGGAGGGCCTCGGCCTTGGGGGTCAGCTTCATCGCTCCGCCGGCGCGCTCCAGCAGCGGATCGCCGAACAGGTGGCGGCAGCGGTCGAGAGCGCTGGATGTCGCAGGCTGCGACAGGGCCAGCCGCGTGGCCGCCCGGGTGACGTGCGCTTCGTCCAGCAGGGCGTCGAGCACGACGAGGAGGTTGAGATCGATGCCACGTAAATTCATGGAGTGGATTTTATATCATATAGTCTATCCATTGGAATGATTTCGAAGGTCGACCGATCCTGCTCCTCGCCAACCCGCCAAGGAGCCTTTCGATGACCAAGACCCTGATCCTTGCCTTTCACCCTGACCTGGCCCGCTCGCGCGCCAACAGCGCCATGCTGGCCGCCGCCGCCCGGCTGCCGGGCGTCGAGGTCGCCGATCTCTACGGCCTCTATCCGGACGGTCGCATCGACGCCGACCGCGAGGTCGCCCGACTGTTGAGCGCCGACCGCGTCGTGCTGCAGTTTCCCGTCCAGTGGTACGCGACGCCGGCCCTGCTGAAGGCCTGGCAGGACCTGATCCTGACGCGGATGTTCTATCTGGCCTACGACGCCGAGGGGCGCAGGCTGGAGGGAGCGCCGCTGCTGGTGGCCGCCACGGCCGGGAACACGCCGGAGGCCTACGGACCCGTCGGCATGAACCTCTATCCGCTGGACGATCTTCTGAAGCCCTTGCGCGCAACGGCCAACCGCTGCGGCCTGCCGTGGACCGAGCCGTTCCTGGCCTATCGCGCAAACAAGCTGTCGGATGGCGAGATCGCCGACCTGGCCATGCGCTACGCCGGGCGCCTGTCGGCCTGGATCGCGGCCACGCCCCGGGCGCGGGCCGAGACGGCGATGGCGCTCAGGGCGTGAGTTCCGCCACGACCTGTTCGCACAGGCGGTGTGTCTCCAGGGCGTCGAGGGCCGACAGCCGTCGGCCCTCGCGCACGGCGCAGAGGAAGGCGTCGATCATCGCCTCGAAACCGCGCTGGCGGCCGACGGTGGTCCAGTCGCCGCGGCGGGCCAGGCGTTCGCCGCCGGCGAAGTCGCTGACGTCGGCGAGGTTGACGATCCGGCGCTTGACGCCGCCGCCCATCACCTCGAGCACCTCCTCGTTGGCGCCGCTGACCCGGTTCATGATCCCGACGGCGTCGCGGCCGGGGCTGGTCAGGTGCAGCATCACGTGCTCCAGCAGGTCGCCGTCGAGGCGGCCGCTGATACGTGCCTGCGTCGCGTCCGGCGCCAGGAAGCGCAAGGAATCGACCACGTGGATGAAGTCGTCGAAGACCGTGCGTCGCACGCCGTCGGCATGGCCCGTGCGGTTCTTCTGCATCAGCACGAACGGGGCGTTCAGCGCCGCCGCCTCGACCTGGACCGGCGCATGGCGACGGTTGAAGCCGACGGCCAGCGACACGCCGCGGGTTTCGGCCAGGTCGACCAGGACCTCGGCCTCGCCCAGGGTGTCGGCGATCGGCTTGTCGACCAGGGTCGGCACGCCGGCTTCGATCAGGCGGCGGACGATGACCGGATGGACTTCGGTAGCGGCGTGGACGAAGGCGGCGTCGAGGCCTTGGTCCAAGGCTTCGTTCAGGTCGGTATGCAGGCGATCAACCCGCCAGGCCGCGCCCAGTTCGTCGAGCGTGGCGGTGCTGCGGGTGACGAAGGCCAGTTGCACGTCGGCGCGGGTTCCCAGCACCGGCAGGTAGGCTTTGCGGGCGATGTCGCCCAGGCCGATCATCGCCACGCGCATGCGTCAGAGCCCCTTGGTCAGATGGTCGGCCAGTTCGCTTGCGTCCCAATGTTCGTCGCGGGGCGCAAGGAAGATCGGCGTGTCGCGCTCGAAGGCGGCCAGGGCTTCGGCGGTCTGGGCGAGGTCAGGGGCGTCCAGGCTCTCGCTCATGACGATGGCGGCGATCTCCGCCCCTCGGGCCCGCAGGGCGACCAGGGCGGTCAGCACATGGCTGATCGTGCCGAGATAGGAGCCGGCGATCAGCAGGATGGGCAGGTTGAGCTCGGCGATCAGGTCGAGATTGGTCGCCTCGTCGGTCAGCGGCGACATCACCCCGCCGGCGCCTTCCACCAGCATCAGGCCGTGGTCGCCGGCCAGGGCCGCGCGGCAGTCGGCGGCCAGGTCCTCGATCCGCAGCACGTCGCCCTCGAGACGCGCGGCCAGGTTCGGGGCCAGCGGCGCCAGATAGCGGCGCGGCGAGATGCGGGGCAGGGCGGCGGGGTCGCCCAGCGCCTCCGCCAGGCGGGCCGGGTCGCTGGTCGAGGGATCGGCCGGGTCGAAGCCGCTGACCACGGGCTTGAAGGCGTCGACGGCCATGCCCTTGGCCTTCAGGGCCCGGATCAGGGCGCAGGCGACGTGGGTCTTGCCGATGTCGGTGCCGGTTCCGGCGACAAAAAGGGCGCTCATGCCTTGATCTGCACGTAGGGGCGGACGAGGGCGGCCAAGCGCAGAACCTCGTCGTCCGGATGCTCGGCGCTGAAGGCCAGGCGCAGGCGGGCGGTGCCGGCGGGCACGGTCGGCGGCCGGATGGCCACGACCAGGAAGCCTTCGGCCTCCAGGGCGGCGGAGGCGGCCAGGGCGGCGTCGGCCTCGCCGATCACCACCGGCACGATCGGGCTTTCGGCGCGCGGCAGACCGGCGGCCTTGGTGAACAGGCGCGCCTTGCGCAGCGGCTGCGCGGCGAAGGCCGGGTCTGCCTCGATCAGGTCGAGCGCGGCGATGGCGGCGGCCGCCGAGGCCGGCGGCAGTCCGGTGGTGTAGACGACGGTGCGGGCGCGGGTTTTGAGGAAGTCGACCACGCTCTGCGAAGCGCACAGGTAGCCGCCGTACGAGCCCAGCGCCTTGGACAGCGTGCCCATCTGCAACGGGATCACCGTCTCGGGGAACAGGGCGGCCGTTCCCTTGCCGCCGCCCAGCACGCCCACGCCATGGGCGTCGTCGACCAGCAGCCAGGCGTCGTTGGCCTCGCAGACGGCCGACAGCCAGTCCAGCGGGGCGACGTCGCCGTCCATCGAGAACACCCCGTCGGTGGCGACGATGGCGTGACGGAAGCTGGCGCGGTGCTCCGCCAGCAGTTCGGCCAGGGCGTCGCTGTCGTTGTGCGGGAAGCTGACGACCTTGGCGCCGGAGAGCTGCGCCCCGGCCCAGATGCAGGCGTGGGCCAGCTCGTCGACGAAGACCACGTCCTGCTTGCCGGCGAAGGTGGGGATGACGCCAGTGTTGGCCAGATAGCCCGAGCCGAACACCACGCAGGCCTCGGTCCCTTTAAGGCGGGCCAGGCGCTGCTCCAGTTCCTCGATCAGCGGGTTGTCGCCGGTGACCAGGCGCGAGGCGCCGGAACCCGCGCCATGTTCGGCCACGGCGGCCTGGGCGGCCGCGATGACGGCCGGGTGTTGCGACAGGCCTAGATAGTCGTTGCAGGAGAACGACAGCAGTCGCTTGCCGTCGCGCTCGACGACCGCGCCGGGCAGCCGGCGGGTGGGCTTGAGGCGGCGGCGCAGGCTCATGGCCTCCAGGGCCGCGAGCTTGCCGCTCGCGAAGGCGTCCAGACTGTGCATTCCGATTCCTGTTTGCCCAGATTCCGATTTGCTCGGGAGCGGGGACGCTCTAGGCAAGCGGCCCCTCCGGCGCAACGAAAGGATCGCCATGACCACTCCCGACTGGCTCGCTGAAGGGGCCAAGCACGTGTGGCGGCCCTACTGTCAGATGAAGACGGCCCCGGCGCCGCTTCCGGTCGTGCGCACCCACGGCTCGCGGATCGTGCTGGAGGACGGGCGCGAACTGGTCGACGGCATCGCCAGCTGGTGGACGGCCGTGCACGGCTACAACCACCCGCACATCGCCGCCGCCGTGCGCCAGCAGCTGGAGGCCATGCCGCACGTCATGTTCGGGGGGCTGGCCCATGCGCCGGCCTATCGGCTGGCCGCGCGGCTGGCGGCGATCCTGCCGGGCGAGCTGGACCACGTGTTTTTCGCCGAGTCCGGCTCGGTGTCGGTCGAGATCGCCATGAAGATGGCGCTGCAGTTCCACATCAATCGCGGCGAGACGGACCGTACGCGCTTCCTGTCGTTCCGTGGCGGCTATCACGGCGACACCCTGGCGACGATGACGGTCTGCGACCCGGAGGAGGGGATGCACAGCCTGTTCTCGGGTGTCATGCCGGCCCAGGTGATCGCCGACCTGCCGCTGGACGAGGCTTCCGAAGCCGCGCTCGATGCGCTGCTGGCGGAAAGGGGCGGGGAGATCGCCGCCATGCTGACCGAGCCTCTGGTTCAGGGCGCGGGCGGCATGCTGTTCCATGATCCTGAGGTGCTGCGTCGCCTGCGCCGGCTGGCCGACAAGCACGGCGTGCTGCTGATCTTCGACGAGATCTTCACCGGCTTTGGCCGCACCGGCGAGCTTTTCGCCATGCAGGCGGCCGGGATCGAGCCCGACATCGTCACCCTGTCGAAGGCCCTGACCGGCGGCACCCTGCCGCTGTCAGCGGCCGTCGCTTCCAGGAAGGTGTTCGAGGCCTTCTGGTCCGACGACGCCGGCGCGGCCCTGATGCACGGGCCCACCTACATGGGCAACGCCCTGGCCTGCGCCGCCGCCAACGCCTCGCTCGACCTGTTCGAGGCCGGAACCTGGAAAGCCGACGTCGCGCGGATTTCGGCGGCCCTGACGGAGGGGCTGGAGTCCTGCCGCACTGCGCCAGGCGTCGTCGACGTGCGGGTGCTGGGCGCCATCGGCGTCGTGGAGTTTTCCTCGCCGGTGGCCGTCGGCGCGTTGTGCCAGGCCTTCGCCACGAAGGGCGCGTGGATCCGACCGATGGGCAAGGTGGTCTATCTGACGCCGGCCTACACGACGCCCGACACGGACCTCGACATCCTTCTGTCGGCCATTCGCGACGTCATCGGAGCCGGCGGGGTTGAAGGATCGGGCGGGGTCTGATCCAAGCGGCCCCATGTCCGCGTCCTCCGGCCCTCTGACGGCGATCGAGCGCCTCGCCATCCTGGCGATCATCCTGACCTGGGGGCTGAACAACGCTGCGGCCAAGTTCGCCACCGCCGCCCTGCCGCCGATGATGGTGGGGGGCCTGCGCTTTGCTTTGGCGCTGGCCTTCCTGTTCCCGTTCGTGCGGCCGCCGTTCCCGGACTGGAAGCGGCTGCTGACGATCGTGCTGCTGTCAGGACCGATCCACTTCGCCTTGATCTACATCGCCTTCGGGATGGCGCAGTCGCTGAGCCCGCTGGTGGTGGCCACCCAGCTCTGGATCCCGTTCACGGCCCTGTTCGCCTGGCGCATGCTGGGCGAGACCATGCGCGTTCCCGCCGTCATCGGCCTGGGCGTCGCCTTCGCCGGCGTGGCGTGGATGAGCCTGGATCCGCACGGCGCGGCCGACCTGCCGGCGATTGCTTTGGGCGTCACCGCCGCCGCCATCTGGGCCGTGGCCACGGTGCTGGTGCGCAAGACGCCGGGCGTGAAGCCGCTGAAGGTGCAGGGTCTGACGGCCTTCGTCGCCGCGCCGATTCTGATCGCCATGTCCTTCGCCTTCGAGGACGACGTCGTGGCCAAGGTCGCGTCCGCGCCGCCGCTGGCCTGGGCCTGCGTGGTGTTCGCGGGGGTCGTGTCGACCATCGGGGCCAGCGCCCTGCTGTTCTGGCTGGTGCAGCGGCGCGAGCCGGGGCGGGTGACGCCTTACTTCCTGCTGACGCCGCTGGTCTCGTGCACGATCGGCGTGCTGTTCATGGGCGACGCGCTGTCGCTGCAACTGGTCATCGGCGGCGGCGCGACCATGGTCGGCGTGGCGCTGGTGGCCCTGACCGAGAAGAAGACCCCGCCGGCGACGTCAGGCGACCCAGCTTAGTCTTCTTCGCCGTCGCGCCACTGCCAGGGCGCGTCGCTCTTCCAGCGGGCGACAAACATGACGACCAGGGTCATGACCACGACGAACACGCCGACCAGGCGCGGGTGGTCTTTGCCGAAGAGAGCGGCCGAGGCTAGCAGCAGGCCGATATAGAGGGCGACGACGGCCCAGCCTTCCCAACTGCAGGGCGGGCCCGCGCCATAGCCATGACGCTTGACCCTGAACCACGGCTTGCCGTCGGCCACGTTTCCCCCCGGATAGTGTTATCCGGGCAAGCGTACGCCCAGTTCGCCGGCGAGGTCGCGGACAAATTGCCACGCCACGCGGCCCGAACGAGCCCCGCGCAGCTGCGACCACTGCAGGGCCCGGCGCTCAAGGTTCTCGACCTGCAGGCCGAAGCGCTCGGCATAGGTGTTGATCGCCGCCAGGTAGGTCGGCTGGTCCATGGGCGGGAAGCCGATCCACAGGCCGAAGCGGTCGGAGACGCTCATCTCTTCTTCCGCGTTCTCGGCCGAGGCGATGGCGCCCTGGCTCTCGGCGTGGTCGCGCGGCATCAGGTGGCGGCGGTTCGAGGTCGAGACGAACAGCACGTTTTCCGGCGGGCCGGCCACGCCGCCCTCCAGCGCCGACTTCAGCGCCTTGGCCGCCGCCGCGCCGTCCTCGAACGAAAGATCGTCGCACAGCACCACGAAGCGTTCTGCGCGCGCGCGCAGAGCGTCGAACAGCGGGGGCAGGGCGGCGACCTCGTCGCGATCGACCTCGACCAGCTTCAGGTCGGGATACTCGGCCGTCAGGGCCATGAAGGCCGACTTGGTCAGCGAGCTCTTGCCGGTGCCGCGCACGCCCCACAGCAGCACGTGGTTGCAAGGCAGGCCCGTGGCGAACCGGCGCAGGTTCTGCAGGAAGCGGTCCTTCTGGCGCTCGATGCCGACTAGGAGCTCGATGTCCATCGCGTAGTCGGGCGCGGGCAGGAAGGCGCCCGAGACCGGCTCGTGCCGGAAGAGGCGCGCGCCGTCGAAGCTGGGGGCGACGGGAGCGGGCGGCGCCAGGCGATCCAGGGCGTCGGCGATGCGGGCGAGCAGGGGCAGGGCGGCTTCGGTCATGGCCACGCTCCTAACGCTCTCGCGCCCTCATTGCAAAAGAGGAGGTGAACGCATAGCTTCCGCCGACTTGGCGGGGACCCTATTTCAGGCGCTCCGCCCGCAGAAATTCGTGGAGACGTTATGAACCCCTCTGGTGGCCTGGAGCAGCAGCTCATCGGCATCGCGCCGATCATCCTCATGGTCGTGCTGTTCTACTTCATGCTGATCCGTCCTCAGCAGAAGCGCCAAAAGGAACACCTCGCGACCCTGAACAACATCAAGCGCGGCGACAGTGTCGTTCTGTCCAGCGGCGTGATCGGCAAGGTCGTGCGGGTGGAAGAAAAGGAAGTCGGCGTCGAGATCGCTCAAGGCGTCACGGTGAAGGTCCGCAAGGCCATGATCACCGAAGTCACGGCAAAGGGCGAACCGGCCCCGGCCAACGACCCGAAGAACTGAGCTTAAGTCTAGTTCGTATCAAGCCCGCCCTGGCGCCCCTGGCGTCGTCGAGAGCCTCGTAGTCCATGCTGAGCCTATCCCGCTGGAAGATTATCCTGGTCACCCTGTCGGTGATCTTCGGCATCGTCTTCACCCTGCCGAATCTTCTGCCGCAGAAGACGCTAGACGCGCTGCCGGGATGGGTTCCCAAGCAGAAGCTGAACCTTGGCCTCGACCTCCAGGGCGGGTCCTACCTCCTTTATGAGGTCGACACCGCCCAACTGCGCAAGGAGCGCCTCGACAACCTGGTCGAGGACGCCCGCAACACCCTGCGCACCGCGGGAATCGACTTCAACGGCCTGGCCGTGACCAACGGCGTGATCGGCGTGCGCATCGACGACGCCTCCAAGGTCAACGCCGCCGTCACCGAACTACGCAAGCTGGGCAATCCGCTGGCCACCGGCGTGGGCACCGACGTCAACGTCGCGACCAAGGCCGACCAGCGCATCGAGCTCAGCCTCTCGGCCGAAGCCGCCCGCGCCGACGCCTCCAAGGCCGTCGACCAGTCGATCGAGACGATCCGTCGCCGTATCGACAGCCTGGGCACCAAGGAACCGACGATCACCCGCCAGGGCGCGGACCGCATCGTCATCCAGGCCGCCGGTGAAAGCGATCCCGAGCGCCTGAAGGCCGTCATCGGCAAGACCGCCAAGCTGACCTTCCAGATGGTCGACGAGACCGTCACCCCGGAAGAGATGGCCTCGGGCCGCGTGCCTCCTGGCACGGTGGTCGTGGCCAGCGGCGACGGCTACGCGCCCGCCTACGCGCTCAAGAAGCGCGCCGTGGTTTCGGGTGAGGAGCTGGTCGACGCCCAGCAGGCCTTCGACGGCCAGAGCGGCCGTCCGGTCGTCTCGTTCCGCTTCAACGGCTCGGGCGCCCGCAAGTTCGGCGACGCCACCTCGCGCAACATCGGCAAGCGCTTCGCCATCGTCCTCGACAACAAGGTCATCTCGGCCCCGACCATCCAGACGCCGATCCTCGGCGGCTCGGGCCAGATCACCGGCACCTTCACCGTCGAAAGCGCCAGCGAACTGTCGCTGCTGCTGCGTTCGGGCGCGCTGCCGGCCCAGCTGAACATCGAAGAGCAACGCACCGTCGGCGCCGAACTGGGCGCGGACGCCGTGAAGGCCGGCGCCATCTCGCTGGCCATCGGCGCCCTGGCGATGTTCGTCTTCATCATCCTGGCCTACGGCCTGTTCGGCGTGTTCGCGGCCATCGCCCTGATCGCCAACGTGCTGCTGATCGTCGGCATCATGTCGTTCACCCAGGCGACCCTGACCTTCCCGGGCATCGCCGGTCTGATCCTCACGCTCGCGGTCGCCGTCGACGCCAACGTGCTGATCTACGAGCGGATGCGCGACGAGGCCGCGGCTGGAAAGTCGGCGATGTCGGCGGCCGACACCGGCTACAGATTGGCCCTGGTGTCGATCCTCGACGCTAACATCACCAGCCTGATCTCGGCCGGCATCATGTTCAGTTTCGGCTCGGGCCCCGTGAAGGGCTTCGCCTGGACCCTGGCGATCGGCGTGTTCACCTCGCTGTTCACCGCCATCATCATCACTCAAGTGCTCATCGGCTGGTGGTTCAAGACCGCCAAGCCGAAGAAGCTGCCGATCGCGTAAGGATCAAAGCTCATGGCTGCTTGGCCCCTCATTCGCCTGATCCCGCGCTCGACCCACTACCGCTTCGTGCGCTGGGCTCCCGTCGCGGCGGTCTTCTCGCTCATCCTGATCCTCGGGTCGGGCGTGTCGTTCTTCACCCAGGGCCTGAACCTGGGCATCGACTTCAAGGGCGGCGTCGCCCTGGAAGCCCGCATGCCCACGGCCATCGACCTCGACGACCTGCGCAAGGTGGCCAAGTCCACCGGCGCGCATGACGTCCAGGTCCAGGGCTTCGGCTCGCCGAACTCGGCGATGATCCGCTTCCTGCCGACCGAAGGCGCCAACGCCAACGTCGAGGCCAACCGGATCAAGAGCGAGATCATCGCCAAGTTCCCCGGCATGACCATGCCGGCGCCGACCGTCATCGGCGCCAAGGTCTCGGGCGAACTGCTGCTCGGCGGCTTCAAGGCGCTCGGCATCGCCCTGCTGCTGATGCTCGGCTACATCTGGTTCCGCTTCCAGTGGCAGTTCGCCGTCGGCGCCGTCGTGGCCGTGTTCCACGACATCATCCTGACCCTGGGCATCCTGTCGGTGATGCAGATCGAGTTCTCGATGACCTCGGTCGCGGCCCTTCTGACGGTCATCGGCTACTCGATGAACGAAAAGGTCATCACCTTCGACCGCCTCAAGGAAAACCTGCGCAAGTACAAGACCACCCCGCTGCGCGAGATCATCGACCTGTCGGAGAACGAGCGTCTGTCGCGGACGATCATCACCGGCTCGACCGCGCTGCTGGCGCTGGGCGGCACGATGATCTTCGGCGGTCCGGTGCTGTTCCCGCTGGTCTTCACCATGGTGTTCGGCATCGCCATCGGCACCTATTCGTCGATCTACATCGCTCTGCCCCTGATCCTGGTCTGGGGCGTCAAGCGCGGTGACGAAGACGCCAAGCCGATCAAGCTCGGCGCGGCCAGCCGGCCGTGAGCCAGGGGCCTAACCCCCGCCAGCCCCCGTCGATCGACGCCTGGGGCGGCGGCGGCTTCCGGGTCTCCGGCGTCTGGCGGCCCGGTTCGCTGCTGGTCATCGACGACCAGCCGCAGGACTGGGCCGTCGCCAGCCTGGCCGAGCTGACGCCGGAGGCCTTCGCCCCGGTGTTCGCCGCCGGCGGCGCGGTCGAGTTCGTGCTGCTGGGCGTGGGTCTGGCCAACGCCCTGCCGCCGCGCCCCGTGCGCGACGCGCTGAAGGCCGCGGGTCTTGGCCTGGAGTTCATGAGCACCGAGGCCGCCGCCCGCACCTACAACGTGCTGGCCAGCGAAGGCCGTCGCCTCGCCGCGGCGCTGATCGCGGTCTGACTTCGCCACCCTCCCCCGAAGGGGGAGGGTCTTGCCTTCCCCGACTCTCCCGCAACGCCTATCCTGCGCCCCAAGACACGGCTCAGGGGGCTGAATTGACTGGGATTCTCACCAACTTCCGCAGCACCATCATCGTCAGCTTCGTGCTGGCCCTGGTGATGGTGTTCGGCTTCGGGCACAGCCCCAACGGCTTCCACGGCGCCTACTGGCAGGCGGTGTTCCGCTGGCTGCACGTGCTGTTCGGCATCCTGTGGATCGGGCTGCTCTACTATTTCAACTTCGTGCAGATGCGGGTGATGCCGACCATTCCGGCTGAGCTGAAGCCGGCGGTCAGCAAGTACATCGCCCCCGAGGCGCTGTTCTGGTTCCGCTGGTCGGCCCTGGCCACCTGGATCATGGGCATGATCGTGGCCTTCAGCCGCGGCTATCTGATGGAGGCCATCACCCTGGGCGCCTGGCAGGGCTACCAGCGCGGCGTCGACATGGGCTTCACCTTCATCGGCATGGGCATGTGGCTGGCCACCGTGATGTTCTTCAACGTCTGGGGCCTGATCTGGCCGAACCAGAAGCGGGCCCTCGGCCTCGTGCCGGCCGACGATGCGACCAAGGCCAAGGCGGCCACGACCGCCATGCTGTTCTCGCGCATCAACATGCTGCTCAGCATTCCGATGCTGGTGACGATGACGATGTACCAGACGCTGTTCAACTGATCCGCCCGCCGGATCGAGACGAAGGCCCGCCAATCGGCGGGCCTTTTTCTTTGGGCCGTCGGCCCGCTGGTGCGGCGGGCCTTTCTCTTCGGGTGAGAGGGGGGCATAAGCCGCGCCATGTCCGCCGCCCCCGAAAACCCCTACGATTCCGGTCTCGACGATCTGGTCCGCCGCATGGACAACGATCGCTGGCTGGCCAGCCGTTTCGTCTCAGACCTCGCGGCGCGGACTGACGTCGTGGCCCTGGTCGCCTTCAACTACGAGCTGGCCCGGGTGGCCGGCGGCGTCACCAGCGCGCTGATGGGCGAGATTCGCCTGACCTGGTGGCGCGAAGCGATGGAGGAGCTGGCCGCCGGCAAGCCGCCGCGCAAGCACCCCGCCGTCGAGGCCCTGGCCGCTTCGGGCGTCGATCCCGTCGCCCTGGCGGCAATGGCCGAGGCCCGCCTGGCCGACCTGGAAGAGGCGCCGCTCGCCGACGAGGCCGCCGTGCTGGCCTATCTGGATGCGACCGCCGGCGCCCTGGCCGGCCTGATGGCCCGCCGCCTGGACGCATCGGCCGATCCCGCCGCCGTCCGCGCCGCCGCGCGCGCCTACGGCCTGGCGGGTCTGTGGCGGCTGAAGCTGGCCGGCCGCTCGCGTCTGCCGCTGGCCTGGACCGCCGCCGACGTCGAGGCCCGCGTGGCGGAGCAGCGCAAGACCGCCGCCGCCGAGCTCAAGGCCCTGCCGATCGCGGCATTCCCGGCCGTGGCTCCGGCCGCCCTGGCGGCGCGCCAGGCCAAGGGGCGCGAGATGAGCGAGCTCGAAAAAAAGGCCCGCCTGACCTGGTCGGTCGCGACGGGCCGGATTTGATTTGAAACTCCTCCCCCGTGAAAACGGGGGAGGGGGACCGCGAAGCGGTGGAGGGGGCGAGACTGGGCTCTGTGCCGGCCGTCGCCCCCACCGTCACGCTGCGTATCCGCAGCGCGCCACCTCCCCCGCTGCGCGAGGGAGGGGTTGGCGTCTTGGGCCTTACTTCCCCGTCCACTGGTTCAGCCAGCCCAGCACTTCATCGTGCCACTGGACCGAGTTCTGGGCCTTCAGCACCCAGTGGTTCTCGTTGGGGAAGTACAGGAACTTGCTCGGCACGCCCTTGCGCTGCAAGGCCGTGAAGGTGGCGATGCCTTCCTCGAGCGGCACGCGGAAGTCGTTCTGGCCCTGGACCACCAGGGTCGGCACGCTCCATTCGCCCACGTGGTCGGCCGGGTTGAACTTCGAATAGGTGGTGTTCGGCTGCCAGGGCGCGCCGCCGTTCTCCCATTCGCTGAACCACAGCTCTTCGGTCGAGTAGCCCATGAAGCGGCTGTCGAAGATGCCGTCGTGGTTCACCAGGCACTTCCACGGCTCCTTCCACTGGCTGGCGATCCAGTTGATCATGAAGCCGCCGTACGAGCCGCCCAGGGCGCAGGCGCGGTCCTGGTCGAGGAAGCCGTACTTCTGGGTCGCGAACGCCCAGCCCTTCTGCAGGTCTTCCAGCGGGCGATCGCCCCAGTGCTGGCTGATGGCGTCCGTGAAGGCCTGACCGTAGCCGGTCGAGCCGTGGAAATCGATCATCACCACGGCGTAGCCGGCGCCGGCGTAGGTCTGGGCGTTCCAGCGGTAGTGGAAGAGATTGCCGAACGAGCCCTGCGGGCCGCCGTGGATCAGGAAGGCCACCGGATACTTCTTGGCCGGATCGAAGTTGGCCGGCTTGACCAGATAGCCGTGCACGGTCTCGTCGTTCCAGCCCTTGAAGCTGAACTGCTCGGCTTCGCCCATGGCGATGCCCTGCAGCTTGTCGGCGTTGAGGCCGGTCAGCTGGATCGGCGCGCCTTTCGGCGCCAGGGCGTAGAGCTGGGCCGGGGTCTTGAGGTTGTCCTGGGCGATCACGGTGGACCCGCCGGCCGCGCTGAACGCGCCCACGTGGCCTTCGCCGGTCAGGGCCGTGGCCTTGCCGCTCTTGACGTCGATGGCGAAGAGCTTGGTCTGACCCACGTCCTCGGCGGTCGTGTAGATGGTCTTGCCGTCGGCGCTGAAGGTGATCGACTGGGCCGAGTGGTCCCAGGTCGGGGCCACTTCACGCACCTTGCCGTTCTCGCGCACCATGACGCCGAAGCGGTCGGCCTCGAAGCCCGGGCGCTTCATGGCCAGCCAGGCCTGGACCTTGCCGTCCGGCGAGAAGGTCGGCTGGGCGTCCCAGGCCTTGTTGTCTTCCGTCTGGTTGGCCGGCTTGGCCGAGCCGTCGACCGGAACCGACCACAGGTCGTAGTTGGTCTGCCAAGGCTCGTCGCGGCCGGCGATCTTGGCCGAGAACACCACGGTCTTGCCGTCGGGGCTGATGGTGAAGTCCTCGTCGCCGCCGAACGGCTTGGTCGGGGAATCACCGTCGAAGCCGGCCATCAGGGCCACGGGCTCGCCCGCCGCCACGCCCGAAGCGTCCAGGGCGTAGGCGTAGAGGTGGTTCTTCGTGCCATCGTTCCAGGTGTCCCAGTGGCGGATGAACAGCTTGTCGTAGACGACGCCGGTCGTCTTCTGGGCCTTCTTCTGGTCCAGGCGCTCCTGGGTGCAGGCGAGGGTGGGGCAGTCGGGGAAGACGGCCTGGCTGACGACCACCGTCTTGCCGTCGGCCGACACCTTGAAGGCGCCGACGTCGAACGGGGTCTTGGTCACCTGGGCGGCGGTCTCGCCCGAAGCGTCGGTGCGGAACACCTGGTCGGAGCCGGCGCGGCCCGACAGGAAGTAGATGCTCTTGCCGTCAGCCGACCAGCGGGCGCTGGAAACGCCGCCGTCAGACACCGCCAGGCGCCGCGGAGCGATCTTGGCCTTCAGGTCGGCGACCCACAGCGAGAACGAGGCCTTGTTGGCCGGCAGGTCCATCGTCCGCACAAGGTAGATCACCTGGCGGCCGTCCGGCGACACCTTCGGCTCGCTGACGCGGTCGAGCGTGACCATGTCCTTGGCGGTGAGGCCTCGGGTCCCCTGGGTCTCGGCCGCATGTGCGGCCGGAACGATCGCGAAGGCGGCCAGCGATAGGGCCAGGGCGGAGGCGGCGAGGCGCAAGGTCTTGGTCATGGAAGTCGTGGTCCAGGCGGCAAGGTTGCCAAAAACGGCGCGAGCCTAGCGGGGCCGTGCCGACGAGGCCAGCCCGAAGGGCAAGCTTTGCTCCATGCTGCGGCGCCGTTAGCGAAGGTGGCGAAAATTGGCCTTTCGCGTGACGAAAATGCCATATCCGACAACGACTTATGAAGGTAACAATCCGAAACAGGACTTGCGTTGCTGCGTCGCGGCGAAGCTCGTAGACGGTAAATGGGGACGAATAGGCGGCCGCAGAGCCGCTCCCAAGTTTACAAAGGTTTCTCGTGTCGGTTTCGCCTTATCATCAGCACACGGTCGCCGGACCGGTGATCTTCGCAGGGATCGGCCTGCACACGGGCGCGCACGTGCGCGTCGCCGTGCGCCCCGCCGCCCCCGACAGCGGGATCGTCTTCGTGCGCACCGACGTCCAGGACCGCGACAACCGCGTGCCGGTTCGCGGCGACGCCGTGGTGCAGACCCAACTGGGCACCGTCATCGCCAACGCCGCGGACGTGCGCGTCTCGACCATCGAGCATCTGATGGCCGCCCTGGCCGCCCTCTCGGTCGACAACTGCGTCGTCGAGCTGGACGGCCCGGAAGTGCCGATCATGGACGGCTCGTCCGAGCCCTTTGTGCAGATCCTCGACCGGGCCGGCCGCCGTCGCCAGGAAGCCGCGCGCCGCTACATCGAGATTCTCTCGCCGATCGAAGTGGTCGAGGGCGACAAGCGCGCGAGCCTGACGCCGGCCGAATCCTTCGAGGTGGCCTTCGAGATCGTCTTCGGCAGCAAGGCCATCGGCCGCCAGC
This sequence comes from uncultured Caulobacter sp., assembly GCA_966252285.1. Classification (GTDB taxonomy): domain Bacteria; phylum Pseudomonadota; class Alphaproteobacteria; order Caulobacterales; family Caulobacteraceae; genus Caulobacter. Next base: position 30,032 of record CBINOL010000004.1, on the reverse strand, counting down.
GCGTCGACCTCGTCATCGACGAGGCCAGCTTCCGCAAGGAACTGTCGAACTGCCGCACCTTCGGCTTCCTGCGCGAGGTCGAGGCCCTGCGTGACATCGGCCTGGCCCGCGGCGGCTCGATGGAGAACGCCGTGGTCATCGACGGCGACCGCGTGCTCAACCCCGAGGGCCTGCGCCGCTCGGACGAGTTCGTGCGCCACAAGGCCCTGGACGCCGTCGGCGACCTTTATGTCGTTGGTGCTCCGATCCTTGGCAGGTTCGAAGGAATTCTGGCCGGACACGGCCTCAATAACGCCGCTGTTCGTGCGTTGATGGAGCAACCGCGCGCTTGGCGCTGGCGCGCTTACGCGCCGGAGCTGGCCGAGGCGGTCTGATCAAAACGGGGGATCGCTCCCGCCGCTCGGCTTTCGTTTGCGCCCGCATCGACGTGGTGTAGAAGCCTTGGTTCGGCGCGGGGGCGCGCAAGGTTGCTTCGAGGGTGAGAGAGTCCGTGCTTCGCAAAATCTCGGGACGTTCGGCCGTCTCCATCGTGGCCGTGCTCGCCGCTCTGTCGGTGACCGCTTGCGCGGGCAAGCCCAAGAAGCCGACGCTGGCCTATGAAGAGCGTCCGGTCGAACTGCTGTATTCCACCGGCGCCAATCGCCTGGATCGCGGCAACTGGAACGAAGCCGTCGACTACTTCCGCGAAGTGGAGCGTCAGCACCCCTATTCGGAATGGTCGCGCCGCTCGATCCTGATGACCGGCTACGCCCACTACCAGGGCAACCAGTACGCCGACGCCATCGGCGACGCCGACCGGTTCATCTCGCTCTATCCGGGCAACCCGTCGGCCTCGTACGCCTACTATCTGAAGGCCATCTGCTACTTCGAGCAGATCGTCGACGTGTATCGCGACCAGGCCGCCACCGAGCAGGCGCTCGCCGCGCTGCGCGACGTCGTCCAGCGCTATCCCAACAGCGAATACGCCCAGGACGCCCGCCTGAAGATCGACATGGTCAACGACCAGCTGGCCGGCAAGGAACTGGCCATCGGTCGCTGGTACCTGCGCGACGGCAAGACCCTGGCCGCCATCGGCCGCTTCAAGACCGTCGTCGACCGCCACCAGACCACCTCGCACACGCCCGAAGCTCTCTACCGTCTGGTCGAGGCCTACATGACCCTGGGCCTGACCGAGGAAGCCAAGCGCAACGGCGCGGTGCTGGGCTACAACTTCCCGGGCGACCGCTGGTACGCCGACGCCTACAAGCTGCTGAACGACGCGGGCCTGAAGCCGGCCGTCGAGCCGCTGAAGGCCGGCAACAAGCGCAACCTGATCGACCGGACCTTCAACAAGGACAAGGGCGCCACCCTGGCCCCTCCCGGCGAGAAGAAGAAAAAGGGCGGCCTGATGGGCGTTCTCGGGATGTAAGCGAAAGCGGGCCGTTGCAAAACGGCCCGTTTTTCTTTTGTTCTCAAACGCCTACCGCTTCCTCTTTGAAAAAGCCCGATTCCCGGTGATCCTTCCGGCCATGCTGATCGGTCTCTCCATCCGCGACGTGGTGCTCATCGAGAGCCTCGACCTGGCCATCGGGCCGGGCCTGACCCCGCTGACCGGCGAGACCGGGGCGGGCAAGACGATCATTCTCGATGCCCTGGGGCTGGCCACCGGCGCGCGCGCCGACGCCGGCCTGGTGCGCCGTGGAGCCGCCGGCCAGGCCAGCGCCACCGCCATCTTCGCCCTGGCCCCCGATCACCCGGCCTTCGCCTACCTTGATGACAAGGGCCTGGACTACGCTCGCGACGAGGACCTCGTTCTGCGCCGCCAGCTGTCGCCAGACGGCCGCAGCCGGGCCTTCGTCAACGACCAGGCCACCAGTGTCGGCGTGCTCAAGGACCTGGGCGCGCTGCTGCTCGAGGTGCACGGCCAGCACGAGACCGTCGGCCTCCTGGATCCGCGCACCCACCGCCCCCTGCTGGACGCCTACGGCCAGGTCAGCGTCGGGGCCGTTTCGTCGGCCTGGAGCGGCTGGCGTGCCGCCCGCGAGGTCGCGGCCGAACTGAAGGCCCTGTCCGACCGCGCCGCGGCCGAGACCGAGGAACTGACGCTCCGCCTCTCCGAACTCGACCGCCTCGATCCGCGCGAGGGCGAAGAGACCGCCCTGGCCGAGGAGCGGGCCCTGCTAGGCTCGGCCGAGAAGGCGCTGGCCGACATCGCTTCGGCGCAAGACGCCCTGGGCGGCGACAACCTGTCGGGCAAGCTGGCTTCGGCCTTCCGTGCGCTCGAGCGGGCCCGCGACCGGGCCGCCAACGCCGGCGCGCCCGCCGATGGTCCGGCCATGACGCGTCTCGCCGCCGCCTGCGAGGCCGTGGACCGGGCGCTCGTCGAGGCCCAGGAAGCCAGCGCCGCCATCGACGCGGCCGCCGACAGTTTCGAGTTCGAGCCCGACCGTCTGGAGAAGGCCGAGGAGCGCCTGTTCGCCCTGCGCGGCATGGCCCGAAAGCTGAACGTGCTGGTCGAGGACCTACCGGCCGTCCGAGCCGAATTCGCCGCCCGCCTGCAGGCGGTGGAGACCTCGGCCGAGGCCCTGGTCGCCGCCGAGGCGCAGGCCGCCGAGGCCCGCGAGGCCTATCTCTATGCCGCCCAGGCCCTGTCGGCCGAGCGCCGCGCTGCCGGCGACCGCCTGGCCAAGGCCGTCGAGGCCGAGCTCGGCCCGCTGAAGCTGGAGAAGGCCAGGTTCCGCGTCGCTCTTGAGCCGCTGGACGAGGACAAGGCCGGTCCGTCGGGCCTGGACCGCATCGCGTTCGAGATCTCGACCAATCCCGGCGCGCCGTTCGGGCCGATGGAGGCCATCGCCTCGGGGGGCGAACTGGCTCGCTTCGCCCTGGCGCTGAAGGCCGCGCTGGCGGGGAAGGGCGGCGGCCCCCAGCCGCTGATGATCTTCGACGAGGTCGATCAGGGCGTCGGCGGCGCCGTGGCCGACGCGGTCGGCCTGCGCCTGAAGCGCCTGGCCGCAAACGCCCAGGTGCTGGTGGTGACCCACTCAGCACAGGTGGCGGCGCGCGGCGACGACCACTGGCGCATCTCCAAGTCGGGCGACGACACCTCGACCCGCACCAAGGTCGAGCCGCTGTCGCCGGCGGAACGCGAGGAAGAGATCGCGCGGATGCTGTCGGGCGCCGAAGTCACCGAGGCCGCGCGGGCGGCCGCAAGGGCGCTGATCGGCTGAAGTCGGTCGGTGTCAGGCGTTGATCGCCAGTGACTTGATCACCGTGCCCCAGCCTGTGCAGCCGGTGGCGTCGGGTATTTCGACGATCACGTTCTTCTTCGTCACCACGGCCGTGTTGGCGACAGCCAGCATGCCGGGGCCCGACTGCTTGAAGAGTTCGATCTTGAACGCGCTGACCCCGCACAGCGCCGTGGAGTTCAGCTCGAGGAAGGCCACGGAGCTGCCGCCGGCGTCGTAGACGCGTACGCTGAGGATCTTGACCGGCGGGCTGGTCTGGCCGGCGAGAGCTGGCGCGGGAGAAGACAGGCCGGCGAGCAGGGCGGCCGCGGCGAGGCCGCCGAGGATGCGGTCGCGAGCGGTCATGACAACAGCGCGATCGATTGCAACTGCGTGGCGTAACCGCCGACGCTGCAGTTCGTGCCGTTCACCATCTCCAGAATCACGGTCTGGCCCGTCGATACAGCTGTGAGGCTGGCGCTGAGCATGCCTGCGCCGGCGATGCTGGCCAGGTTGATCTTGAAGGTGTTGGTGCCGCAGAAAGTCTGGCCCTTGACCTCGATCAGCGCGAACGAGTTGGCGCCATCGTCGAACACGCGCACCTGGTTCAGCTGCACCGGCCCGAAGGAGGGCTCGGCCGCCGCCGTCGTCGCACAGGCTATGCAGGACAGCGCCGTCGCGGCGGCGGCCAGGGTCGTGATCAGTCTCATCAATGAAGCTTCCCCGTGCGCCGCGCCGGCTTGAGGGCGGGCATGAACTCTACGCCCGGTTGGGCGTCGTCTCACGGTGTAGCTTTGGCGCGCGCATTGTCAACGCGCGCAACCTTGAATTGCCGGACCCTTAGAGATCCAGGTCGTCGGCCGCGAAGGCCGCGTTGTCCTGGATGAACTTGAAGCGCAGCTCGGGCTTGCGGCCCATCAGGGTCTCGACCAGGTCCTCGACGGTTTCCTCGTGGCGCGGCAGGGTCACGCGCGCCAGGGTGCGGACCGCGGGGTCCATGGTGGTTTCCTTCAGCTGCGAGGCCATCATCTCGCCCAGACCCTTGAACCGGCCGATCTCGGGCTTCTTGCCCTTGAACATGGTGGCCAGGAGCTCGTCCTTGTGGGCGTCGTCGCGGGCGTACTCGGTCTTGCCGCCGTGGCTCAGGCGATAGAGCGGGGGCAGGGCCAGGTACAGGCGGCCGGCGCGGATCAGGTCCGGCATGGTCCGGTAGAAGAAGGTGATCAGCAGCGAGGCGATGTGGGCGCCGTCTACGTCGGCGTCGGTCATGATGATGATCCGCTCATAGCGCAGATCTTCTTCACGGTACTTGTTGCCGCCCTGGGCCCCCAGGGCCAGCATCAGGTCCGACAGTTCCTTGTTGGCCGTGAACTTCTCGCCCGAGGCCGAGGCCACGTTCAGGATCTTGCCGCGCAGGGGCAGGATCGCCTGGTTCTTGCGGTTGCGGGCCTGCTTGGCCGAGCCGCCGGCCGAGTCGCCTTCGACGATGAAGAGTTCAGCGCCGTCCACCGCGCCGCCGGCGCAGTCGGCCAGCTTGCCCGGCAGGCGCAGCTTGCGGGTCGCGCTGGCGCGGCTGACTTCCTTGTCCTTGCGGCGCTTGAGGCGTTCCTCGGCGCGCTCGATGACGAACTCCAGCAGAGCCTGGGCGGCCTTGGGGCTGCCGGTCAGCCAGTGGTCGAACGGGTCGCGCAGGGCGTTTTCGACGAAGCGCTGGGCCTCGGTCGTAGACAGCTTTTCCTTGGTCTGGCCCTGGAACTCGGGGTTCTTGATGAACACCGAGATCAGCGCGCCGGCCTGGGCCACCACGTCGTCGGCGGTGATGATCGTGCCGCGCTTCTCGCCCTTGAGGTCGGCATAAGCCTTGAGGCCACGGGTCAGGGCGGCGCGGAAGCCGCTTTCGTGCGTGCCGCCTTCCGGGGTCGGCACGGTGTTGCAGTACGACTGCATGAAGCCGTCGTGCTCGCCGAAGCCGCGCGGGGTCCAGGTGACGGCCCATTCGACCGCGCCGGCCTCGCCCTCGCGCTCGATGCGGCCGGCGAAGCTGGTCGGGGTGACGGTTTCCAGCCCCTTGGTGCGCTCGGCCAGGAAGTCGGCCAGGCCGTTGGGGAAGTGGAACACCGCCTCAGCGGGCGTCTGGTCGTGGATGCGCTCCTGAGCGCAGGACCATTTGATCTGCACGCCGCGGAACAGGTAGGCCTTCGAGCGGGCCATGCGGTAGAGGCGCGCCGGCTTGAAGGCGCAGCCCTCGCCGAAGATCTGGTCGTCGGGCTTGAACCGCACCATGGTGCCGCGCTTGCGGCTGGGCTGGATCTTCTCGACCGGGCCCAGCGGCTTGCCGCGGGCGAAGCTTTGGCGGTGTTCGAAGCCGTCGCGCCAGACCGTCACCTCGACCAGTTCCGACAGGGCGTTGACGACGCTGGCGCCCACGCCGTGCAGGCCGCCCGACGTCTCGTAGGCCTTGCCGCTGAACTTACCGCCCGCGTGCAGGACGGTCATGATCACTTCCAGCGCCGACTTGCCCGGATGCTTTGGGTGCGGGTCCACGGGCATGCCGCGGCCGTCGTCCTTGACCGAGAGGTAGCCGTCGGCGTCGAGCTTGACCTCGATCGATTTCGCGAAGCCGGCCACGGCTTCGTCCATCGAGTTGTCGAGCACTTCGGCGAAGAGGTGGTGCAGGGCCCGCTCGTCGGTGCCGCCGATGTACATGCCCGGACGCATGCGGACGGGCTCGAGGCCTTCCAGCACTTCGATCGAACTGGCGTCGTAGCCGCCCGAGGACGGCGCGGCGGCCGGCGCGGTCTCGACCTTGCCTGGAGGCGGGGGAGGCGGCGGCTGCGGCTTGGGCTGCGGATGCGGTTCGCGAGCGGGCAGGGGCGGGGCGCTCGGCGGCGCCAGGGCGTCGTCGTCGAACAGCGAGAACAGCGAGTTGGGGTCTTTGGACGACATGGAGTGATTTTGCGGCGATTCGGGTGTCTCGCCCCGTATGACCCGCCTTCGCCCCCAAGGAAAGCGCTGCTTGGGGATCGTGTTGCAGCTTGAGTGTGCATGCACGAATGTGACAATCTTCACGTGTATTTTCGTTGATATCGCCTGTGGTTGAGCGGATGCTCCTCTCCACCGGCCCGAGCGGCGGCCGGCCCATCGGAAGAGGGAGAAGCGTCATGACGACTGCGACTGCGCAGGCGGGCACCGCCGAATTCACCACCACCGACTGTGGCGACACCAGCGGAACGGCCAACGGCCTGCTGCCGGTCGGCTCGGCCGTCTCGATCAACGGCAACACCGACCTCAGCTCGTGCATCATCGGCAACAGCGAGGGCAAGGTCTACGGCATCCGGCTGGTGTCGAACGCCGGCATCTACAGCTACCAGGTGCAGGTCGACGCCCAGGGGCCGTCGGGGATCTTCTCGGGCAGCATCAACCTGGCCTTCACCGACCAGACCGGCGACACCTACAAGCTGGCCATCACCTCCAGCCGGCGCGAACAGCACACGGTCTCCTACAACAGCGATCGGCCCTCGATCGTGAAGATCACCTGGGCGACCTGACGCCTCATGGGCCTTGCCTGGCCGGCGAGGCCCATACGCCCTTCCTGGAGCGGGCCGGCGCGCCTAAGCTTGTTGTGCGCGGCGTCCGGGCCTGACCGGCGATCGGCGCACGGTTCCAAGCTTTTCATCGGTTTCCGGCTTTCGAGCGGCGCTCCCTAGAGACGCGCCCGAATGGGAGGGTTTGATGCGTGCGATCCTTGCGCCGGCGCTGTGCGCCGGCCTGTTGGCCGTGGCTGCGCCCGGTCTGGCCTTGTCTGACACCGGCTATGCGGCCGCCTGGCGTCCGGGGAGCGGCGCCCAGTGGTGGCGCTCGGGCATGAGCCTCGACCAGTTCAAGGCCCAGGACAAAACCCACTTCGACAACGGCCTGCGCATCCATTCGCTGTCGGTGAAGGACGGTCGTTTCGCGGCCGTCTGGCGACCGGGGACCGGAACCCAATGGTGGCGCTCGGGCATGACGCTGGACGAGCTGAAGGCCCAGGACACCACCTATTTCAACCAGGGTCTTCGCCTGACCGCCCTGGAGCTCGACGGGGGACGGTTCACCGCCGTGTGGCGGCCCGGCTCGGGCGCCCAGTGGTGGCGCACCGGCATGACCGTCGACCAGATGAAGGCGCAGGACCAGACGCACTTCGACAACGGCCTTCGCATCGCCTTGCTGGAGGTCGACGGCGGACGCTACACCGCCGTGTGGCGGCCGGGCTCGGGCGCGCAATGGTGGCGCTCGGGCATGACCGGCGCCCAGGTCGAGGCCCAGGACCAGACCTATTTCAACCAGGGCCTGCGGCTCGCGGCGCTGTCGGTCGACGGCGACGCCTACGCTGCCGTCTGGCGGCCGGGAGCGGGAACCCAGTGGTGGAGCCACCGCCGCTGCACGGTCGACTTCAAGACCGAGGACGCCGCCTATTTCAGCCGTGGCCTGCGCATGGAGTTCATCGAGCAGCAGGACAGCGCCGTCGGCGCCTATCGCTATCCGTGGAAGGCGGGCGACACCCGCAATGTCGGCCAGGGCAACAATAATCCGGGCGGCTCGCACAACGGCAGCCAGGCCTTCGCCTTCGACTTCTCTATGCCGGTCGGCACCCAGATCCGCGCCGTTCGCGGTGGCACGGTCGAGTGGCTGCAGGAAAGCCAGAGCACGACCTACAACCCCAACGCCCCCACGACGCCCAGCAACACGCCATTTCCGGGCGGCAGCCTGCAGAACTGGGGCAACGCCGTGCGCATCCGCCATCCGGGCGGTTTCACCAGCTGGTACTTCCACATCCAGCAGAACGGCGTGCTGGTGAACGTCGGCGACGTGGTCCAGCGCGGCCAGCCGATCGCCACCTCGGGCAATACCGGGCGCACCTCGGGTCCGCACCTTCACTTCCAGGTGCAGGCGGATTCGACCAACTGGGGCCAGTCGGTGGCGATCAGCTTCAACGACTGCCAGGCGCCGACGGGCGGCGACAGCGTGACCTCGAACAACGTCTGGCCCTGAGCTCGGCACGCACCGCGGACGCGCTTCATTTTATTAAACCTGAAGATGTATCCAGTCTCTCCTGGGAGCAGGAGAGGCTGGATATGGTTCTATCGATCAGCGGCGTCGTGAACGCCTTGCCACGCATGCATCTGCACCTGATGGCGGTGTCCTGGCGCAAGGCCGTGGAGACCTTGGGCGATGCGCGCCTGGCGGCGGAGCACGCCGGGGCGATGATCCTGTTGGAGGCGATCCACGAGGAATGGGATCGGAGGCGAGCAAAGCCGCGCTCCGACGATCTCGCCGAAAACTGGCCTGAGGACGATGAAGGTCGCCGCCCCCACAGCCCGCTTTCGGCCCATGGCTACAAGGTCGGCCGGCGTTCCAAGCTGCCGACATCGCTACGGCAGGAAATCCTTCGCCGATGTGTCGAGGAGCCCTTGATGCCGGCGTTTTCCGGCAAGGTGCTTGAAGGCTGGGGGCCGCCACGAACGCCCAAGCGTCTCAGGCGCGTTCTCGAGCTGATCGACGACCAGATCCGCAACAACTTCACCCAGGCCGACAAGCAGGACGCCGTGGCCGAATGGCGATCCGATCTTCGCTTCCTGCATGGGCTTTACGCCGAGCGGGTGGCGGTAGCCTGGCCCGAGATGGAGGAGAAACGGTTCCGTTTCGTCGAGTAGGGCTTTGCCAAGATCGGGTGGTTCGGCCCCCAGGACGGGGCCGAACCATGCCGGGGTTACGCCGCCTTGGCCGCCATGCGGGCCAGGGCGCGGCGCTCGATGCTGGCGGCGAACAGCGGGGTTTCGCGGCTGTTGTGATCGCCGCCGTCGCGCTGGCGGGCGTCTGCGGCGTCCTCGAACGGCATGCCGTGCTTGTCGATGAAGTCGAGGAACGCCTGGGTGGGATGGGCGACCACGCTGTTGGTGTATTCGCAGGTCTTCTCGTCGATCTTCTTGGCGCTCAGGGTCCAGATCACCTGCACGCGCGTGCGGCCGTTCGGGGTGAAGGCGTCCGAAGTAGACACCATCCGGCACAGGGTCGGGGTGGCGATCTCGGCCACGTAGTGCTGCACCATCAGGGTCTGGCCGATCATCTCGACATTGATCGACATGCGCCGGCCGTCGTCGGTGAAGGTGGCCCCGGCCGAGATGTGGTCGGGCGCGCAGCAGCGCTGGTATTCGGCCTCCGGCAGGGTGAACAGCCAGTCGGCGATGTCGATCGTCTCGATGGGCGCATTGATGATCGCCGTATAGGCCGAGGCCGACAGTTGCTTGTCCGTGATGATGATGTCCGACATCGCCGTCTCCTTGCGTCGAAAGCTTGCCCGCTGCGCCGAATGCGGCCGCCGGGCGACGTCAGGACTTTCGGCGCGAGGGCGCCGGCGAGGTAGCCATCCATGGGTTTGCCGCGCGAAGGCATAGGGAGGCGCCGGCTAGACCTAGGTCTAGAGGGGGCGAGGCGCTCAGTCTTCTGAACGCGCGGCTTTCAGGCGACCCACCCTGGCGAACGAGCGCTCGTCGCGGCCGAAGACAGTCGCCTTGACCGGGCGGCCCCTGGCTTCGGCCTCCTCGACCGTGCGCAGCAGCTTGCCGACGCCGGGGCGGCCGCGCTCGCAGCAGATGCAGAAGCAAGGCGGCGCGCCGTTGGCCCCGGGGCGATGGCGCCAGCCCACGACCTGCGGCGGAACCTTCACCCGCAGGATTTCCGAAGGCTGGATGCGGCGCGAGAACAGCACTTCGAAGCCCTCGGGAGAGCTGGGCAGGCGCTTGCCGGCCTTTACGGCCCTCGACCTATCGTCGGCCGCCCGCGCCGCGGCCGGATCAGCGGTCTCCGTCGCCAGCATGACCGCCACGGCCTGGGCCGCGCTCATCCGCTGTCGAGGACTGCCGTAATGGCCGATCTCGACCGGCTCGTCGTCGGCGATGCGGAAATAGACGGCGACCATCGTGCCGCCGGTCCCGCCGCGCAGTTCGCGCAGCCATTGATGCGAGATCTGGAAGTTGCGGGTCACCGGCATGGCGTAGACCCGTCTGGTCAGCTTTCCGGGCGCTATGCCGCCGCGCCGAATGGCGGGGATGTTGTCGTGGCGGGTCAGGTGAACAAAGACGGGCATGGCTCAGGTCAGTTCGCGCCGCATGGCATAGTTGTGGATCGGGACGCCCCGAACCTCGAAGTCGCGCCGCGCGGTCACGGTGAAGCCGTGGCGCTCGAACACCGGCCGGGCCAGCTCGCTGGCCTCGACATATAGTACGGCGAGGCCTTGCTCCACTGCGCGCCGGATCACTGTCTCCAGCAGGCGGGAAGCCACGCCCTGGCCGGCGTAGTTCGGGTGGCAATAGAGGTGGTCGACATGGCCGTCGGCCTCGAGGTCGACATAGGCCACGGCCTGATCGTCGGCGTCGGCGGCGACGAAGGTCGTGCGGCCATCGGCGGCCCGGTTCAGCACGTCGATCGGCTTGAGAGGCGCGGGCGCCCAGGCGGCGACCTGAGCGGCGGAGTAGGCCCGCCGACCGAGCCCTAGGACGGCGTCGTAATAGAGCCGGGCCATGTGGGGCGCGTCGTCGGTCCGATAGGGGCGGATGACGACGGTGGCGGCTTGCATCTCTTCCCTCGAAAAGCGACGGCCCGCTCCGGGGAGGAGCGGGCCGTCTGGTCTTCCTAGCGGTAGGCCGGTGGCAGGCCGTTGTCGCCCGCCGCATAGCGGTCGCGCAGCTGGCTCTGTCGGCTGTCGGCCGGCTGCTCGACGCCGCCGATGAACACCTTGTCGGCCCAGGTGGTGGTTTCCAGCGGATCGCCGGTCCACAGCACGAGGTCGGCGGTCTTGCCGACATCCAGCGAGCCGATCTGGTCGGCCATGCCCCAGATCTTGGCCGGGGTCAGGGTGATCGACGCCAGGGCGGCCGGGTAGGGCAGGCCGTTGGCCACGGCCAGGCCCGCGTTCAGGCGTTCCTGGCGCAGGTTGTTGAAGTCCCGCGCGCCGTTGATCGCCACGGTCACGCCGGCCGCGTTCAGGCGGGCGGCGTTGTCGAGGCGCGAGCCGAGGGTCTCGAAGCTGTCGGGCAGGTCGGCCTGGGTGTCGACGATCACCGGCACGCCGGCCTTGGCGATCTCGCCGGCCACCAGCCAGCCTTCCTCGGCGCCTTCCAGCACGATCCTGACCTTCTCCTCGGCCGCCAGCTTGAGGGCCAGGCGGATGTCCGAGGCGCGGTGGGCGCGGATCAGCAGCGGGGTCTTGCCCTGCACGACCGGGACCAGGGCCTCAAGATCGAGGCGCGAAAGGCCGTAGTCGCGCGTGGCGCCCTGTTCGAAGGCGGCGCGGTTCTTCGCGAACGCCCGGGCGTCCTGCAGGGCCGACTTGACCAGCACGATCGAGGCGCCGCGCGAACCGCCGGCCGCGCGGGCCCCGGCTTCGCCCAGCGACAGGGTCACGGCGGTCTTGGACTTGGAGACGATGTCGGCCTCGCCGGCCTTCAGCCGCACGAAGGCCGCCTGGCCGCCGAACAGCGGGGGATCGCCACCGCCGTCCTTGCCGGCGGTCATTTCCTCGACCACGCCGTCGTCGGCGTGTTCGTGCGACCCGCCGCCGACGCCCGACAGAACCGGGGTCACGGCCGAGGCGGTGACGCCGCCGTCGCGGGCCAGGCCGATCATCGGCGAGGCCGGATTGACGCCGTAGGCGATGTCGAAGCCGGCCGACAGGGCGTTGCCGGTGCCGTCGTCGCGGGTCTCTCGAACGCCGCCGATCTCGGAGGCGCTGATGTTGGACGACGGCGCCACCAGGCCCGGGGTCACGACCCCGCCCTTGGCGTCGATGGTCGTCACGCCGGCCGGCACGGCGACATTGGCGCCGACGGCGGCGATCTTGCCGTTCTGGACGAGGATCGTCCCCGAGGGGATCGCCGCGCTCGACACAGGCTCGATGCGGGCGTTGACGATGGCGAAGGTCTGGGCCGAAGCCGAGACGGCCGCGACGGCGCACAGGGCGGCGCCGGCGAAGAGGCCGGTCAGGAAGGTTTGACGGATCATCAGTTGAACGCTCCCTGGCCGGGCTGGCCGAGCTCGAAGTCGGACTTGGGCTGATAGCGCTTGTCGTTGCGGTCGTAGGTCAGGGCGCCGTCGATATAGACTTGCTCGGCCTGGGCGTAGACGCTGAACGGATCGCGGTTCCAGACCACGATGTCGCCGGCCTTGCCTGCTTCCAGGCTGCCGGTCTTGTCGGCGATGCCCATGGCCTTGGCCGGATTGGCCGTGATCCACTTGATGGCCTCGGCGCGGGTGATGCCGTAGCCGATCTTGTTGCCCGCGGTCATGGCGATGGCGGCCTCCTGGTTGAGGCGCTGGGTCATGATCGGGTCATCCGAGTGGATGACGACGCAGGCGCCGGCCTTCCACACCATGGCGGCGTTGGAGTCGACGCCGTCCAGGCTCTCCATCTTGAAGCCGGTCCACGAGGCCCAGGTGGCCGAGCAGATGCCTTCCTTGGCCAGCAAGGGGGCGATCTTGTAGCTCTCCACCGCGTGGTGGAACATGGTGATCTTGTAGCCGAATTCCTTGGCCACATCGATCATCACGGCCATCTCGTCGCCGCGGTAGCAGTGGTTCTGGACCAGGATGTCGCCCTTCAGCACGCCGGCCAGGGTTTCCAGCTGCAGGTCGCGCTTGGGAGCGTCGGCCTTCTCGCCCTTTTCCTTCTTGGCGCGGTAATCGTCCCACTTGCGGGCGTAGTCGGCCGCGTCGATCCAGGCCTTGCGATAGCCGAAGACGTTGCCCATCGCCGTCGAGGGCGAGCGGCTCTTGCCGCCATAGACACGCTTGGGGTTCTCGCCGCAGGCCATCTTCAGGCCGTAGGGGGCGCCGGGGAACTTCATGCCCTGCATGGTGGTCGAGGGCACGTTCTTCAGCGTCACCGAGCGGCCGCCGAACAGGTTGGCGCTGCCGGGGAGGATCTGCAGGGTGGTGACCCCGCCGGCGCGGGCGCGGTTGAAGCCCGGGTCCTGCGGCCACACCGAGTGCTCGGCCCAGACCTGGGCGGTGTTGGGATCGGTGGCCTCGTTGCCGTCCGACTTGGCCGACACGCCGGGCGAGGGATAGACGCCCAGGTGGCTGTGGGAGTCGATGATGCCGGGGGTGATCCACTTGCCCTTGGCGTCGATGGTCGTGACGCCGGCCGGGATGGCCGTCTCGGGGCCGCCGACGGCGACGATCTTGCCGTCCTGGATCACGACCACGCCGTTGTCGATCTGCTGGCCCGTCGCGGTCAGCACCGTGGCGCCGACGAACGCCGTCGGGCGCGAGGGCAGGGGCGCGTAGGTCGAGGGGAAGCCCGACGAGGCCTCGCCATCGAGGCCCTTGGGTAGCGGCTTGGCCTCGGCCTTCTCGGCGGGCTTGGCGGACGCCTGCGGCTTGGCCGTCGTTCCGGTCGTGGCGCAGGCCGAAAGCCCCAGCGCGAGCAGACTGACGGCCGCGGCCGTCGTACCCCATCGTGTCATCAATTTTCCCCGACTCTCGAAGAGGCCGCGAGGACAGACCAATTCAGACCCCTGATCAAGCAGCACGGCGCCCCATTTTTCCCCGATCGCGGCGTTTGTCTGTCGCGAGTGCTTCGTGCGAGGATCGCGACCTGCGGTCGAATCCGCGCGGGAGGAACATCATGAGCTTGCGTCCCTGGCTCGGCCTGGCGGCCGCCCTTCTGATCAGCGCCTGCGCGGGCCAGCCCGCCGGTCCCTCCACGGGCTCGCCTCCGCCGATGTCGCGCGCCCCGGTGGCCGAGGGCGGCATGTGCGGCGGCATCGCCGGCTTCCAGTGCGGCGAGGGCCTGTCCTGCGTGATGCCGGTCGGCGCCTGCAAGACCGTCGCCGACGCCTCGGGCATCTGCCGCAAGCGCCCGCAGGCCTGCACCATGGACTACCGCCCCGTCTGCGGCTGCGACGGCAAGACCTACGGCAACGCCTGCAGCGCCGCCGGTCAGGGCGTCAGCGTCGCCCACGAGGGCGAGTGCAAGGCCTCCTGACTCAAATCGACCGCAGGCAGGCCATGATCGGCGGCGCAGCGGCGGCTCTCGCCCCGTCGCTCGCCGTTGCTGGAGACAAGACGATGTACGGACTGATCGGCCAGATGAAGGCCGCCCCAGGCAAGCGCGACGACCTGGTCGCGATCTTGAAGGAAGGCACGGAGGCCATGCCGGGCTGCCTGTCCTACATCCTGGCGCTCGACCCGGCCGACGCTGACGCGATCTGGATCACCGAGGTCTGGACCGACAAGGACAGCCACGCCGCCTCGCTTAAGCTCCCTTCGGTGCAGGCGGCCATCGCCAAGGCGAGGCCGATCATCGCCGGCTTCGGCCACCGGTTCGAGACGACGCCGGTGGGCGGGGTGGGACTGTAGGCCGCCAGCAGAAACGGCCGTACTCTCGGACCTGTCGCGATCGGTCTTCCGGCGCGTGTCGTTTTGCTGCTAGGCGGAGCGGCGATGCATACGTCGGCGCATGGAAGCCCAACTTGATCGAGCAATACGGATGGTCTGATCTGCTGGCGGAGGCTTTCAAGCCTCATGAGCGCGCGGGTCATGCGGCGGGTCGCGTCGCCGTCCAGCAGCGGAACGGCTATCTGGTGATCACCGCCAATGGCGAGGTGCGCGCCAAGCTTTCCGGCCGCCTGCGCCACGAAGCCCAGGAGGCCGGCCACCCCGCGGTCGGCGACTGGGTGGCGTTGTCGGTGAACCTGGCCGAACGCACCGCCGTCATCCAGGCTGTCCTGCCGCGCCGCACAACCTTGGTTCGCCGGGCCGCCGACAGCGTGCAGACCCCGCAGGTGGTCGCGGCCAATATCGATCTGGCCTTCATCGTCACGTCGATGAACGGCGACCTCAATCCGCGCCGTATCGAGCGCTATCTGGCCGCCGCCTGGCAGAGCGGCGCGCGGCCCGTGGTCGTTCTGACCAAGTCGGACGTCTGCGCCGATACGGCGTCGCTCGCCGCCGAGGTCGAGGCCCTGGCCGGCGGCTGCCCGGTCGTCGTCGTATCGGCTCGGGAGGGGCGGGGCCTGGACGCCTTGCTGGCTCATCTGGCGCCGGGCGAGACCTGCGTCCTGCTCGGCTCGTCCGGCGTGGGCAAATCCACCCTTGTCAACACGCTGCTGGGCGAGCAGCGAATGGCCACCCAGGCCATCCGCGAGGCCGATGACCGAGGCCGCCACACGACAAGCCACCGCCAATTGGCGCTGCTGCCTGGCGGCGGACTGATCATCGACACGCCCGGCGTCCGGGAGGTGGGGCTGGTGGAGGCCGACGAGGGCGTGACCCAGGTGTTCGACGACATCGAACGCCTGGCGGAAACCTGCAAGTTCGGCGACTGCAGCCACGCCGGCGAACCGGGCTGCGCGGTGCAGGGCGCCATCCTGAGCGGTGATCTCGACCCCAAGCGCTGGGACCACTTCCGTAAGCTCGCCCAGGAACTGGCCGCGGTCGAGGACAAGGCGGCCAGGGCGTTCAAGGACGCCGAACGTCGCCGTCTCGGCAAGGCCCAGAAGACGTACCGCACCGCCAGGAAGGACGCCCGCGGGGGCGCTTGAGCCTCGGGGCGGGTTTTGCCGGCGGTCGCCCTCGGCGAAGGGTCTTTCAAAATATGGCCGCTCTTCCTGGCGAATGGGATTAGGAGAGTGGTTCAACACCTTCGAGAGATGACCAATGCCGGCCTTCACCATCGTCACCACCAGCGCGACCCAAGGCAGCGATTCAGCGGAGGTGAACACCCTGACGGACGAGTTCTCCAACGAGAGCGAAGCCCTGGGCTACGCCCGCCGGATGGCGGACGAGATGCTTGATCTCGCCAGCCAGCTGTCGCTGGACTTCGACTACACCAATGTCGGCCTCTACGAGGGCGACCTGCTCGACGAGGATCTCGACCCGGCCCATGCCGCCTTCAAGGGCGCGTGGGTGCTGGACGAGGAGGGCGCTTCGTTCGTTCCCGCCGACGAATTCCGCGACGGGATCGCTCAAGCCGACGCCTGATCTGAACTTTTGGACTGGGGAGCCTGGCGCTCCTCAGTCCACGTACTGCTCCGTCACCGCCCCGTCCAGGCGACGCACCCGCGCAGCGGCCAGCACCTGCGGCTCCATCAGCCGGGCGTTGATCCCGATCTTGTCGCGCCCCGGATCGTTCGAGCTCCAGTGGGTGACGCAGCCGCAAACGCGGCAGCGGTGGAAGGCGATCGAGCGGTCGTCCCATTCGTAGGTGTCTGTCGGTCCGTCCTCGGCGCGGCGCACGGCGCTCAGCGGATAGTAGGCCCACAGCACTCCGTAGCGGCGGCAGATCGAGCAGTTGCACTCGGTCACTTCCGCCGGCGCGGCGTCGATCTCGAAGCCCACGGCGCCGCAGTGGCAGCTGGTGCGGATCATCCGGCGGTTCTCCAAAAGAAAAGGCCCGGAGCTTGCGCCCCGGGCCGATCCTAGGTGCTCAGGCCTTTCGGCTTAGCACTTGTAGTACATCTCGAATTCGACCGGGTGCGGGTGCAGTTGCAGACGCATCACTTCTTCCATCTTCAGCTCGATGTAGCTGTCGATGAAGTCGTCGTCCATGACGCCGCCGGCCTTCAGGAAGGCGCGGTCCTTGTCCAGGCTTTCCAGGGCTTCGCGCAGCGAGCCGCAGACTTCCGGGATCTTCTTCTGCTCGCGGGGCGGCAGGTCGTAGAGGTTCTTGTCGGCGGCCGCGCCCGGGTCGATCTTGTTGATGATGCCGTCCAGGCCGGCCATCAGCAGGGCGACGAAGGTCAGGTACGGGTTGCCCATCGGGTCCGGGAAGCGGGCTTCGATGCGCTTGGCCTTCGGGCTGTCGACGTGCGGGATGCGGATCGAGGCCGAGCGGTTACGCGACGAGTAGGCCAGCTTCACCGGGGCTTCGTAGCCCGGCACCAGACGCTTGTAGCTGTTGGTGGTCGAGTTCGAGAAGGCGTTGATGGCCTTGGCGTGCTTGATGATGCCGCCGATGTACCACAGGCATTCCTGCGACAGGCCGGCGTACTTGTCGCCGGCGAACAGCGGCTTGCCGTCCTGCCAGATCGACTGGTGCACGTGCATGCCCGAGCCGTTGTCGCCGAACATCGGCTTGGCCATGAAGGTGGCGGTCTTGCCGTAAGCGTGGGCCACGTTGTGGATCACGTACTTATACAGCTGCATGCGGTCGGCCATGGTGACCATGGTGTCGAACTTCAGGCCGAGTTCGTGCTGGGCCGGCGCCACTTCGTGGTGGTGCTTTTCCGGCTTCATGCCGAGCTCGCCCATGACGGCCAGCATTTCGCCGCGCAGGTCCTGAGCCGAGTCGACCGGGTTCACCGGGAAGTAGCCGCCCTTGGGGCCCGGGCGGTGGCCCATGTTGCCTTCCGGGTAGGCCTTGCCCGAGTTCACCGGCAGTTCGGTGGAGTCGTACGAGTAGCCGGTGTCGTGCGGGGCGGTCGACCAGCGCACGTCGTCGAAGATGAAGAACTCGGCTTCCGGGCCGAAGTAGACGGTGTCGCCCACGCCAGCCGACTTGACGTAGTTCAGCGCGGCCTTGGCGATCGAGCGCGGGTCACGGTTGTAGGGGGTGCCGTCGTCCGGGTTCACGACGTCGCAGAACAGCGCCAGGGTGGTCTGCTGGTAGAACGGGTCGATGATGGCCGAGGTCAGGTCCGGACGCAGCTTCATGTCCGACTCGTTGATGGCCTTCCAGCCGGCGATCGACGAGCCGTCGAACATGGTGCCGTCGTTCAGGAACTCGTCGTCGACCAGGTCGATGTCGAAGGTGACGTGCTGCAGCTTGCCGCGAACGTCCGTGAAGCGGACGTCGACGTACTTCACGTCCTTTTCCTTGATCAGGTCCAGGATTTCCTTGGCGGTGCTCATTGATATCCCCTTTGAGCGAGAAAGTCTGAGAGGAGGCGGCCGTGGTTCAGACGGCGGACGGACCGGTTTCACCGGTCCGGATGCGGACGACTTCGGTGATCTCCGAGACGAAGATCTTGCCGTCGCCGATGCGGCCCGTGCGGGCGGCGTTGGTGATCGCCTCGAGCGCGGGCTCGAGCTGGCTGTCTTCCACGACAACCTCGACCTTGATCTTGGGCAGGAAGTCCACGACGTACTCGGCGCCGCGATAGAGCTCGGTGTGGCCCTTCTGGCGTCCGTAGCCCTTGGCTTCCAGAACGGTCATCCCTTGGACGCCCATGTCCTGGAGCGCCTCTTTGACCTCATCCAGCTTGAACGGCTTGATGACGGCTTCGATCTTTTTCATCGGTCTCTTCCGCGCCCGACGGCGCATGGCCTCTGACTTTGAGCGGCAAGGATCACGCCGCCCGGAGCGCTACAAGCCGGGGTTCCAGCGATTGTCGCGGTTCGGACGTGCATTCAGGCATATGAGTGAATCTTGAGCGACGTTTGATTGAAAAATATGCATTTCGGAATTGTGGCCGGAAACGGCCTTGTCGCGCCCCGATAGCCGCCTAGGATCGCGAAAACGATCGTTTGAACGGGGGTGAACATGCGCGACGAGACGCCGGTTTTGATCGGCGCGGGCCAGTTCACATTTCGCGGTCCGGCTGAAAATTCGCCTTCGCCGCTGGAATTGCTGAAGATTGCGGCGAAACGCGCTGTCGCCGACGCGGGGCTGCAGGGGACGGTTCTTGCGCAATTGGACGCTCTGGCGGTCGTAGCGTTCAGCATCGACGCCCCGGGCGGTCTTTCGAAACTGCCGCTTCCCCGCCTGTCGGATCCGCCGGCCAGCCTGGCGCGGGCGATCGGCGCGGCGCCGGCCTGGTCGGTCTATACCGAGACCGGCGGCAACAGCCCCCAGCAGGCGATCAACATCCTGGCCGAGCGCATCGCCCACGGCGAGTCGCGGCTCGGTCTGGTCACGGGCGCCGAATTCCTCGGCTCGCTGATGAAGCGGATGAAGAACGGCCTGGGATTCGAGGGCTGGGCCGACGACATCGACAGCGCGCCGATGCGCATCGGCGACCCGCGCCCTGGCGTCACGAAGCAGGAGGCCGCCCACGGCCTGGGCTATCCGGTCAATACCTACCCCTTGTTCGAGAACGCCTTGCGGGCCCGCGACGGACGCAGTCTTGCCGACCATCAGGCGCGGCTGGGCGCGCTGTTCTCGCCGTTCAGCAAGGTGGCCGCCGCCGATCCCGAGGCCTGGTTCCCCGTCGAGCGTTCCCCTGAGGAACTGGTCACGGTGACCGAGCGCAACCGCATGGTCGGCTACCCGTACCCCAAGTACCTGAACGCCATCATGGAGGTGGATCAGTCGGCGGCCGTGCTGGTCGCCAGCGTCGGCATGGCGCGCGAACTGGGCGTGCCGCAGGACCGCTGGGTGTTCCTGCACGGCTGCGCTGACGCCGCCGACCTCTGGTATCCGCTGCAGCGCCAGGATTTCCACTCCAGTCCCGCCATCCGCCTGACCGGCAAGCGGGCGCTGGAGATGGCGGGGATCGATCTCGCCGATCTCGACCTGATCGATCTCTACTCCTGCTTCCCGTCGGCGGTGCAGGTCGCCGCCGAGGAGCTGGGCCTTTCGCTGGACGATCCGCGCGGCCTGACGGTCACCGGCGGCCTGCCTTACTTCGGCGGCCCGGGAAACAATTACAGCCTCCACGCCGTGGCGCGGCTGATGGAACGGCTGCGCGCGCGGCCGGGCGCTTGGGGTCTGTCGACCGCCAATGGCTGGTTCCTGACCAAGCAGTCGGTCGGCGTCTACTCCACCCGGCCGGTGGAGGGCGAGTGGCGGCGCGAGGATCCCGCGGTGATCCAGAGGGAGATCGACGCCTTGCCGCACCCACCGATCGCCGAGGCGCCGCAAGGCCGCGCGACAATCGAGACCTATACTGTCGTCCACGCCCGCCAGGGGCCTCGGATGGGCGTCATTGTAGGCCGCACGCAGGACGGTGCGCGGTTCGTGGCCAACACCCCGGACGATGCGGCGACCCTGGCCGACCTGGAAGCCAGCGAAGGCGTGGGGCGAACGGGCGTGGTCGGGCCGCATCCCGACGGGGTCCGCAACCTCTTCACGCCGGACGCCGCCTGATGGGCCGCGTGTATGTCATCCGCCACGGCAAGCCGGCCGCCACCTGGGGCGGCCACGACGACGATCCGGGCCTCGACGAGACGGGGCAGGAGCAGGCGAGGGCGGTTGCCGCCGTGCTAGCCGCCTTGCCGGAAGGCGAGCGGCCGGTGCGGGTGGCTTCCTCGCCGCTGCGCCGTTGCCGCGAGACCGCCGCGCCGCTGGCCGCGATCCTGGGCGTGCCGGTCGAGATCGAGCCGGCCGTCGGCGAGATCCCCACGCCGTCCGCCTTGCCGCCCGAAGACCGCCCGACCTGGCTGAGGAAGGCCTTCGCCGGCGACTGGTCGGACATAGAAGGTGACCGCGACTACCTTGCCTGGACGGCTGAGGTGGCTGGCGCCCTGGCGCGATACGAGGGATGCGCCGTCTTCAGCCATTTCGTCGCGCTCAACGCCGCGGTGGCGGCGGCAGAGGGCAGCCGCGCGGTGATGGCCTTCCGGCCCGACCACGCCAGCGTCACGGTCTTCGAAGTCGTCGACAACCGCCTGCGGCTGGTCGAGAAAGGCAGGGAAGCCTCCACCGGCGTTCTTTGATGGAGCAAAGCCGCATGTCGCCCCGCCAAATCATGACCGTCGCGGAGATGAGGGCGGCCGATGCGGCGGCGGTGGCGGCCGGAACGCCGGCGACCACGCTGATGGAGCGAGCTGGCAAGGGCGCGGCCGAGACGATCCGTGCGCGCTGGTCGCGCCGCCCGGTGGTGATCTGGTGCGGTCCCGGCGACAACGGCGGCGACGGCTATGTCATCGCCCGCCACCTGAAGCGACGCGGCTGGCCGGTGCGGATCGAGGCCCTGGCGCCGCCGGCTTCGGCCTCGTGCCGCTGGGCGGCCGAGCGCTGGCGCGGCGAGGTCCATCCGCTGAACCCGGCCATCTCGCCGGCCGAGCTCTATGTCGATGCGCTGTTCGGAGCGGGGCTGTCGCGGCCGCTGGAGGGAGCGGTCGAAGACCTGGCGCGGGCGGCCGAGGGGCTGGCCTCGCGCATCGTCGCCATCGACACGCCAAGCGGCCTGCATGGCGACACCGGCGCTTCGCTGGGCGGCGCGGCGTTCGGGGCTGCGCTCACCGTCACTTTCCACCGCCGCAAGCCGGCCCACGTGCTGGCTCAGGGGCGCGCGGCCTGCGGCGAGGTGGAGGTGATCGACATCGGCCTTTCCGACACCGGTGCGGGCGCGCTGGTCGAGAACGATCCTGGCCTTTGGGGCGCGCGGTTTCCGTGGCCGTCCACCGACGCGCACAAGCACGCGCGGGGTCGGCTGGTGGTGGTCAGTGGCGAGCCCTGGAGCACGGGCGCTGCAAGGCTGTCGGCGCGGGCGGGCCTGCGGATCGGGGCGGGCGTCGTCACCCTGCTGTCGCCGCCCGGCGCGCTGGCGGTCAACGCCGCGCATCTGGAAGCGGTGATGCTGGCGCCGTTCGAAACCGACGCCGACCTAGCCGTCCTGGCCGATCGCGCCGCCGCCGCCGTGATCGGCCCGGCTGCAGGTGTAGGGGAGGCGACGGCTCGCAACCTGACCGCCCTGGCCGGCACTGGAGCGGCCCTGGTGGTGGACGCCGACGCCCTGAGCAGCTTCGCCCACGCGCCCGACGAGCTTTTCGCGCGCCTCGACCGCGATGACGTGCTGACGCCGCATGCCGGCGAGTTCGAGCGGCTGTTCCCGGGTCTGCTGAAGGCCTCGCCCGAACGCATCGCCGCCGCCCGGGAGGCCGCGCGCCGGGCCGGGGCGATCGTGCTGCTCAAGGGCCCCGATACGGTGATCGCCGCGCCGGACGGCCGCGCGGCGGCGAACCTCAACGGTTCGCCCTGGCTGGCCACCGCCGGTTCCGGCGACGTGCTGGCGGGCTTCATCGCGGGGCTTGCGGCGCAAGGCATGGACAGCTTCGACGCCGCTTGCGCGGGGGCTTGGATCCACGCCGAATGCGCGGCGCTGCATGGCCCGGGGCTGATCGCCGAGGACCTGCCGGGCTTGGCGCCGGCGGTGCTTCGAAGGTTGTGGGATCGGCGCGGAAAGCCTCTCCCATAGAGAGAGGTTTCTCTCGACTACGCCCCGATCGTCTCCAGCTGGAACGGCGTGGTCTGGTAGACCTCGTTCAGCCAGTTGCCGATCAGCAGGTGGGCGTGGCTGCGCCAGCGGTTGCGGGGCGGGCGGCTCGGATCGTCGCCCGGGAAGTAGTGAGCCGGCGGGGGCGTCGAGGGATCGATCAGCCGGTCGCGGGCGTATTCGGCCGCGAGGGTTCCGGTCTCGTATTCCGGATGGTTGAACATGTAGAGCCAGCGGCGGCGGGCGTCCTCCAGCAGGCACAGGCCCGACTCTTCCGAATCGAGCAGCACCCGCAAGCCGCCGTCGGCCGGCAGGTCTTCGGGCCGCACCTCGGTCCAGCGCGACACCGGAATATCGATCTCGTCGGCCAGGCCCCGCAGATAGGGCGAGGCTGGGGCCAGGTTGGCGTGGGGGAACACGCCAGAACGCTTGTCGGCCAGCACGTGCTTGGGCACGCCGTGGAAGTGCTTCACGCCCGCCTGGGCGCCCCAGCAGACGGCCAGGCCCGCATGAACGTGGGTTTCGCTCCAGTCGAAGATGCTCGACAGCTCGTCCCAGTAGCTGACCTCCTCGAACGGCAGGGTCTCGACCGGCGCGCCGGTGACGATCAGGCCGTCGAAGCGCTCGCGCCGCACCTCTTCCCAGGTGCGATAGAAGGCCAGCATGTGCTCGGCCGAGGTGGTCTTGGGCGAATGGCTGGTCAGCTGGATCAGCGACAGCTCCACCTGCAGCGGACTGGCGCCCAGCAGACGTGCGAACTGGCGCTCGGTGCTGGGCTTGTCGGGCATCAGGTTCAGAAGGCCGATGCGCAGGGGGCGGATGTCCTGGCGGGCGGCGTCGGTGTCGGCCATCAGCGACAGACCTTCGGCTTCCAGCGAGGCGCGGGCCGGGAGGTCGTCGGGAATCTTGATGGGCATGGGCAGCGTCCGTCCGTCGAAAAAACAAAGACTCGCGACGGTTCTAGGGCTCACCCGTTTCGTTGCCGTCGCGGCCGCATCCCCCCCGACGGGGCGCCACCTTGCTCGGGAAGCAGGTTGGCGTTGGGCGAGCCCAACTCTTGATGCAGGCTTGGCTTTAAAGGCGACGCCGCGCGGCCGCAAGAGGACGCAGCGTCGCGCTCGCCGGGCGGACAGACGGGAAGGGCGGGTCAGGCTTCCAGGCGGTGCAGCACGATCTCGGCGCGGACGCCCTCGTCGAACAGTCGGCTGCCGTAGTCGAGGGCGGCCTGGAACGATCGCTGCTCAAGGGAATCGGTGAACACTACCTGATGGTCGCAGGTGACTTCCCAACCGCCGTCGGTCTGGTTGACCTCGATCGTCCGCATACGCTGTTCTCCTACGCCATGGCGCAGTTAACCGTCGCTGATGGGCAATGGTTGCGTGCGAATCCACGAAAGTTCAAGCGTGACCGAATGGCGCGCCAAACCTGATCCGCAGGGAGAGGGAAAACCGGCCCGGGCGTCAGTCGGGGGGGCAAGGCCCGGGCCGGTCAATGTCTCGTGGCGTTACGCTCGACGGGACACGGAGGAAACGACGACGCCCGAATGCAGTTCCGCAAGTTGTGAAAATTCTTCGCGGACACTTCAAATCTCTTGCGACGACGGCTAAGGCTCGCCCCCACGCGGATGTGGCGGAACTGGTAGACGCACTGGATTTAGGTTCCAGCGCCGAGAGGCGTGGAGGTTCGAGTCCTCTCATCCGCACCATGTCGCCGCGCGCAGCGTTTTGCGCGCGGCGACGCCATACCCTTTGATCGACGCGAAGTGTCGTGACATAAGGGCGCTCTTTCGCCGCCCCGGTGACGTGGGCGGCTATGATTTTTTGACCCCTGGGGCGGACGACGGGCGCGGGCGCCCGGATCCGAGAAGCTAAGAATGTCGATGCAGATCGTTGAAAAGTCGGGCGAAGGCCTCAGCCGGGTTTACGGCGTTACAGTGCCCGCGAGTGAGCTGGCCACGCGTCTCGAGGCTCGGATCGCCGAAGTCGCCCCGCAGATGAACGTCAAGGGCTTCCGCCCGGGCAAGGTGCCGGCCGCGCACGTGCGTCGCCTGTACGGCAAGGGCCTGATGGGTGAAGTCATCGAGCAGGCGCTCAACGAGACCACCCAGAAGATCCTGGACGACAACAAGCTGCGTCCGGCCGGCCAGCCCGACCTGAAGCCGACGTCCGACATGGACAAGGTCATCGCCGGCGGCGAGGATCTGGCCTTCGAACTGGCCGTCGAGATCATGCCGGAGTTCGAACCGATTGATCCGTCGACCATCGAGCTGGTCAAGCCGGTCTACAAGATCGAGGATTCGGAAGTCGAAGAAGCCCTGGCCGAGCTGGCCAAGCAGGCCCGCACCTATGAGCCGCGCAAGGGCAAGAGCCTGAAGGCCAAGGACGGCGACCAGCTGCTGATCGACTTCGTCGGCACCATCGACGGCGTCGCCTTCGCCGGCGGCACTGCCAACGACGCCGAGCTGGTGCTCGGTTCGGGCCAGTTCATCCCGGGCTTCGAAGAGCAACTGGTCGGCGCCAAGCCGGAAGACGTCGTCACCGTGAAGGTGAAGTTCCCGGAAGAATACCAGGCCGCCGAGCTGGCCGGTAAGGACGCCGAGTTCGCCACCACCGTGAAGGAAGTCCGCGCCCCGGTCGACGCCGAGCCCGACGACGAGCTGGCCAAGCGCCTGGGCCTGGCGGACCTCGCCGCCCTGAAGGACCTGCTGAAGTCGAACCTGGAAGGCCGCTACACCAACAGCTCGCGCTTCAAGCTCAAGCGCGCCCTGCTGGACGTGCTGGACAGCAAGCACGACTTCGCCCTGCCGCCGCGCATGGTCGAGGCCGAGTTCGCCGGCATCTGGCAACAGGTCCAGGCCGACAAGACCCAAGGCGGCCTGCCGCCGGAAGACGCCGACAAGACCGAAGAGCAGCTGCAGGACGAGTACAAGAAGATCGCCGAGCGCCGCGTGCGCCTGGGTCTGGTGCTCGCCGAGATCGGCCGCAAGAACGACGTCGTCGTCACCGACCAGGAACTGAACGAAGCGATCGTCCGCGAAGCCCGCCAGTACGGCGCCCAGGCCCAGCAGGTGTTCGACATGTACCGCCAGCGCGCCGACCTGCAGGCCTCGCTGCGCGCCCCGATCTACGAAGACAAGGTCGTCGACCTGATCTTCGGCAAGGCCAAGATCGAGGAAAAGGAAGTCTCCAAGGAAGAGCTCCTGGAAGAAGACGACCTGCCGGAAGGCTACGGCGGCTAAAAGCCTCGTTCCTTCGGGACACGAACGAGAAGGCGCGGATCGCAAGGTCCGCGCCTTTTCTTTTGCGCATTTTCGTTTGGGGGCGGCGACTTGCAACCTGTTAAGCGCCACGCGATATGCGTTGGGTGCGCTGGCGCGACGCTGATTCGCGCCCGCAAAGACATTTCGAGAAGGGCGAACCCCACATGATGTACGATCCGGTCGAGACGGCGATGAACCTGGTTCCGATGGTGGTCGAGCAGACCAGCCGCGGCGAGCGCGCCTTCGACATCTTCTCGCGCCTTCTGAAGGAGCGGATCATCTTCCTGACCGGTCCGGTCGAGGATGGCATGGCTTCGCTGATCTGCGCCCAGCTGCTCTTCCTGGAGTCGGAGAACCCCAAGAAGGAAATCGCCATGTACATCAACTCGCCGGGCGGCGTGGTGACGTCGGGCCTCGCGATCTACGACACCATGCAATACATCAAGAGCCCCGTGACGACGGTGTGCATGGGCATGGCCGCCTCGATGGGCAGCCTGCTGCTCTGCGCCGGCGCCGCCGGCCAGCGCATCGCGCTGCCGAACGCCCGCATCATGGTCCACCAGCCGTCGGGTGGTTTCCGCGGCCAAGCCTCGGACATCATGCGCCACGCCGAGGACATCTCGAAGACCAAGCGTCGCCTGAACGAGATCTACGTCAAGCACTGCGGTCGCACCTATGACGAAGTCGAGCGCGACCTCGATCGCGACAACTTCATGAGCGCCGAGGAAGCCAAGGCCTGGGGTCTGATCGACCACATCAACGAGAGCCGCGAGGCCTCGGAAGCCGGCGCCTAAGACGGGTTTCGTCTTCTAGACGGGAAGGGGCCGCCGATCGCTGGATCGGCGGCCTTTTTCGTGCGCGTTGCATGGCGCCTAAGCTCGACCTAGGATCGTGATCTCGGGGGAGTGATCGTCATGCGAAATCAAATATGTAAGGCGTCTGCCGCCATGGCGGGGATGGTGCTGATGGCCGCCGCGACGGCCCACGCCCAGCCCTGCACGATGCTGTGCCCGAACGGCGGTGGGCCGCCGCTTGTCGCCGAGTTCACGACGCTTCCGCTGGCGCAGACGGCCTGCAAGGGCGACGAGGTCGTGTGGATCCAGAACCGGCGCGTCTATCACAAGGCCGGCTGGAAGAAGTTCGGCAAGGCCCAGGGGAGCTACATCTGCAAGGCTTCGGCCGCGAAGGTGAAGCTCAAGCCGGCCAATTTCTTCCAGCGCTACCTGTAGCATTCGCGGCCTGGCCGCAAAGCATCGCGGCGTTTATGGCCGAGTTTGGCCGGGCGCGGAGAGAGGCGAAACAAACCGGCCCCAGATCGGCCGGGCAGGGCGGCGACAAGGATCCCATGACGATCCTTAAGCCCCGGAGCCTGGCCATGACCGCCCGCCGCCGCCTTTCGCTGCTTTCGGCCCTCGCGGCCTTCCTGAGCCTGGCCGGCGCGGCCGCCAACGCCCAGGGCTTCTCCGATCCCACGCCGCGCCACGGCATAGCCACCATGCGCGTCGGCGTCAGTCCCGAGCAGGTGCAGCAGATCGTCTCCGACCGCCTGTTGCAGGACGGCGTGACGGCGGGCCTGGCCACGCTACGCCAGAACCTGGCCCTGACCTCCGCGCAGCAGGACCGCTGGCGCGACTTTATCCTGGCCTCCAGCGCTCGGCCGGCGGGCGTCGTCCTGGCCGTGGCCGCGCCGGAGGACGAAACGCCCCTGGCCCAAGCCCGTGCGGGCCTTGCCCTGCAGCGCGAGCAGCTGGCCGTCGAGCAGCGACGGGTGAAGGCGATGGCGCGGCTCTACAAGGCCCTGGACGACGACCAGCGGGCGGTCTTCGACCAGGCCTATTCGGCGATCGGCAGCCTGTCGGTCAGCACCCAGGCCCCGGGCCTGGCCTCGGCCGGCGCGAGCGTGGAGTAGGGGTCAAGATCCTCCCCCTTCAGGGAGAGGGTCTGTCAGACCGGCTTGCCCTTGAAGATGCGGTAGCCGCGCTCCTGGGCGATGGCCAGCATTTCGGTGTCCCCCGAGGTGTCGCCGTAGGCGGCGGCCAGCTTCACCCGCTCGCCGAAGGTCTCGCGCAGGCGCACCACCTTCTCGGGGCCGCGGCAGTTGGGGCCCGAGAGGCCGCCGGTCACCTTGCCGTTCAGGTCGTAGGCCAGCTTGGTGCCGATCAGCAGGTCGGCGCCGATGCCGCGCGCGAACGGCGCCACCACCGTGTCGGGCGAGGCGGTGACGATCACCATCCTGGCGCCCTGGGCCCGCCAGCGCCGCCACACCGCCAGGGCGTCGGGCCGGAACAGGCTCTGGGCGTGGGTCTCGGCGAAGGTGCGGGCCTGGGCCTCCAGCCGCTCCTGCGGCACGCCCTTGAGGAACTCGCGGATGGCCGCGGCCTTGATGCGGCCGCGATCGCGATGGAACAGATAGGAGAGGGCGGCCGGCGCCAGGCGGATCATGCCCATGGTCCAGCGGCCGCTGCTGACCCGCCACTTGAGGAAGGCGGTGAAGCTGTCGCGCACCGTCAGCGTGCCGTCGAAGTCGAAGGCAACCAGCGGCGGGCTGGCTTCGGTGTGCGTCGGGGCGTGAGCGTCTTCCGACGCTTCGTGAATCTCGGACATCTCGTCTCCGCCCACCGGGCGAACTCCTTTTTGCGGCGCCGCTTGCAGCACGATTCCGGTCGCTTGCAGAAAGATTAGAGCCTGCGGCGATGTTCCGCAGCCCACTGATCGCTTGCTTTGGCCTACAGTCGTCCCATCTAGGGATGGAATCCCATGGTCAGAACCGAAACATCCACGAACTTGGCGCCGGAAACGGGCTCCAAGGCTTGTGCCGCGCGTTCGGATCGGGGAATGTCAAGGATTAGACAACTCCCCCTGGGTATCCTGTTGCTTCGGTGGCGGGATACGCGTTGGGAGTCGGCGGTAGCGGCTTTCGCCGTATCCGCCCTAGCGTGAGAAGCGACCATGACGAAAGCCGCCAGCGGCGACGCCAAGAGCACCCTGTACTGTTCTTTCTGCGGAAAGAGCCAACATGAAGTGCGCAAGCTCATCGCCGGACCCACCGTGTTCATCTGCGATGAATGCGTCGAGCTTTGCATGGATATCATCCGTGAAGAGCACAAGATCGCCTTCGTGAAGTCCAAGGACGGCGTCCCGACGCCGCGCGAGATCTGCGAAGTCTTGGACGACTACGTGATCGGCCAAGGTCACGCCAAGAAGGTGCTCGCGGTCGCGGTGCACAACCACTACAAGCGCCTGAACCACGCCTCGAAGAACAACGACGTGGAACTGGCCAAGTCGAACATCCTGCTGGTCGGTCCGACCGGTACGGGTAAGACCCTGCTGGCCCAGACGCTGGCTCGAATCATCGACGTGCCGTTCACGATGGCCGACGCCACCACCCTGACCGAAGCCGGTTACGTGGGTGAAGACGTCGAGAACATCGTGCTCAAGTTGCTGCAAGCCGCCGACTACAACGTCGAGCGCGCCCAGCGCGGCATCGTCTACATCGACGAAATCGACAAGATCAGCCGCAAGTCCGACAATCCGTCGATCACCCGCGACGTGTCGGGTGAAGGCGTGCAGCAGGCCCTGCTGAAGATCATGGAAGGCACCGTCGCCTCCGTGCCGCCGCAAGGCGGGCGCAAGCATCCGCAGCAAGAGTTCCTGCAGGTCGACACGACGAACATCCTGTTCATCTGCGGCGGCGCCTTCGCGGGTCTCGAGCGCATCATCTCGGCTCGCGGCGCGGCCAAGTCGATCGGCTTCGGCGCCAAGGTGGCCGATCCGGAAGACCGTCGCACCGGCGAGATCCTGCGCGGCGTCGAGCCCGACGACCTGCAGCGCTTCGGCCTGATCCCGGAATTCATCGGCCGTCTGCCGGTGATCGCCACCCTGGAAGACCTCGACGAGGCCGCCCTGGTGAAGATCCTGACCGAGCCGAAGAACGCCTTCGTCAAGCAGTACCAGCGCCTGTTCGAGATGGAGAACATCGGCCTGACCTTCACCGAGGACGCCCTGCACCAGGTCGCCAAGAAGGCCATCGCCCGCAAGACCGGCGCGCGCGGCCTGCGTTCGATCATGGAAGGCATCCTGCTGGAGACCATGTTCGAACTGCCCAACTACGAGGGCGTCGAGGAAGTGGTGGTCAATGCCGAGGTCGTCGAAGGCCGGGCCCAGCCGCTGCTGATCTACGCCGAGAAGAAGGGCGGCGCCGCCTCGGCCTAACCGCCGGCGACGCAAGCTGAAAACGAGAACGGCGGGTCCCAAGGGGCCCGCCGTTTTTCGTTTTTGTGCTCAAGTCCTCCCCCCGAAGGGGGAGGTGGCCCGGAGGGCCGGAAGGGGGAAGTGTCTGATGAGGTTAGTGGGTCCAAATAGCTGCAGGACCTTCCCCCTCAGTCGCTCTGCGACAGCTCCCCCTTCAGGGGGAGCATCTTGGGCCGGTGCCTC
>CBINOL010000003.1:0-105581 GCA_966252285.1 uncultured Caulobacter sp. | reverse complement strand
GGGGGCTTACCCGTGTTTGGCGGGGTGTTGGGGGGGTTTTTTTTTTGCACCCCTCCCCCTTTGTGGGGTTTTGTGTTGGTTGGGGGGGGGCGACGGCCGTTCAGCCTTCCCGACGGCCGCCGATCCGCCACCGGCCAGCGCCGCATCACCCCCAACCCCGGCCCTTCCCCCATCGAGGGGGAAGGGGGCTTTTTCAGCGTCCTTCATCAGTAGAACTTCTTCAAATCCATGCCGCGGTACAGATCCGACACCCATTCGCCGTAGCCGTTGAAGGGCAGGGTGTCGCGCCGCCGGAACTCGCCGATGCGGCGCTCGGTGGCCTGGGACCAGCGGGGGTGGTCCACGGCCGGATTGACGTTGGAATAGAAGCCGTACTCGCGCGGCGCCGACAGGTTCCAGGCCGTCGGCGGCTGGCGGTCGACAAGGGTGATCCGGGTGATCGACTTGATGCTCTTGAAGCCGTACTTCCACGGCACGACGAGGCGCAGCGGCGCGCCGTTCTGATTGGGCAGGGTCTCGCCGTAGAGCCCCACGGCGATCAGCGTCAGCGGATGGACGGCCTCGTCGATGCGCAGGCCCTCGCGATAGGGCCACTGCAGCACGTCCCAGCGCTGGCCGGTCATTTCCGAGGGTCGCATCAGGGTCTCGAAGGCGACGAACTTGGCCTTGGAGGTCGGTTTGACCGCCGCGATCAGGTCCTTCAGTGGAAAGCCGACCCAGGGGATCACCATCGACCAGCCCTCGACGCAGCGCAGGCGGTAGATCCGCTCTTCCAGCTTGTTTCCCTTGATCAGGGCGTCGATGTCGAAGGTCTTGGGCGCCTCGCAGGCGCCGTCGACGCGGACGGTCCAGGGGCGGGTCTTCAGCTTGCCGGCGTTCTCCGCCGGATCGCCCTTGTCGACGCCGAATTCGTAGAAGTTGTTGTAGCTGGTGACGTCGTCCTTCGGCGTCGGCTTCTCGGTGGTCGAGAAGCCCTTGGAGAAGGCCAGCGGCGCGGCGCCGGCCATGCCGCCCAGGCCGGCGAGCCCCAGGCCCGCAACGCCGGTGATGAACTCGCGCCGGCGCAGATAGAGCCCCCGGTCGGTGACGTCGTTGTCGGTCAGGTCGGGGCGGTGGCGGATCAGCACGGGCGTGTCTCCGGTTTCAGTGTCGAAGATACGAAGCCGGACGCGGTTTGGTTATGTCCCGCCGTCGTTTTTTCTGCGCGGCCGCTCGGGACGGTCCTCGCGGGCCTTCTGGCGCGGGGCGTAGACTCGCTTCAGGCCCTCGGCCAGCACCTTGCGCTCCTCCGGCGGCAGGCTCTCGGCGAAGGCGACGAGACGGCCGTCGACCTTGGCCCGCACCCCGCCTTCCAGCGCCCGGGCCGCCGCCATCCGACGGTCGGCCTCGGCCCGGTCGAAGCGGCCGTCGGCCATGGCCTCGACCACGGCCCGGCGCTCGGCGCGGGCGGCCTGGGCGTCGGCGCGGTTCTCGAGCGCGGCCTCGCGCAGGCTGCGGCGCAAAGCGCGGCGCTGCTCGGGCGGCAGGTCGCGGCCGGCGGTCCACAGCGGCGGGCGCTGGGCCAGGGCGGCGACGATCGGGGCCTCGCGGCGAGCCTCCTGGCGCATCCAGGCCGCGCCGGCGATGCCGCCGACCAGGAACAGGTTCAGCGCGCCGGAGACGACCAGGCTGACGATCAGGGTGCGGTTGGCGCTCATAGGTCGGTCGCCTCCTCAAGGGCCTCGGCCGCCGTGTCGGGCTCGGACTGGTCGTAGGCGGCCGCCAGGATGGCGTCGGCCCGGCGGTCAAGCCGCTCGCCCGCGCCCGAGGCGACGCCGACGGCGACCCCGGCCACGGTGGCGACGGCCAGGCCCAGGCCCGCGGCCAGCCCCGCCCACCAGGCGTTGACGGACCGGCGCGGCTTGGGCGCGGCCTCCAGCAGCCGGCCCAGGAGGGCGGCGTCGGCGCTCTGGGCCGGGGCCAGGTCGAGCAGGCGGTCCAGATCGGCCTCGGCGGCCAGCACCGCGCCCAGGCCGTGCGGATCGGCGGCCAGGGCCGCGCGGGCGGCCTCGCGCAGATCCTGCGGCCAGCGGCCGATGTCGCCGCCGTGGGCGGCCGCCAGTTCGGCGAAGCGGTCGGGGGTCATGGTCGCACGCCCTCCTTCAAGCTCATCGTACCGCCTCCATCAGGTCGGCCAGGGCCGCGCGCAGGGCGCGCCGTCCACGGCCCAGCAGGCTTTCCAGCGTCTCGACCGACACCCCCAGCAGGGCGGCGGCCTCCTTGTTGCCCAGGCCCTGGTGGTGGCACAGCACGATCGCCTCGCGCTGGCGCTCGGGCAGGGCGGCCAGGGCCGCCTCGATACGGCCGCCGATCTGGACGCCCAGCAGCGCGCCCTCGCCGGTGGGCGCCAGGTCGGCCACCTCGGGCGGCTGCGCCATGCTCGTCTCCCGCCGTCGCCGCAGCCGGTCGCGGCACAGGTTCAGCGCCACGCGGTGCAGCCAGGTGTCGAAGCGGGCCTGGCCCGGACGCCACGAGGGCGCCTGCTTCCAGGCCCGCAGGAAGGTCTCCTGGGCGACGTCCTGGGCCTCGTCCGGATCGGCGAGAAGACGTCGCGCCAAGGCCAGGATGCGCGGCAGGCGGGCGTCCAGCAGCCGTCGCACGGCGGCCTGTTCGCCCCGTCCCACGCCTTCCAGCAACGCCAGGTCGGGGTCTTCCCCCTCGCTCGCCAAGCCTCACCTCGTCACGCCAAGCCCATGCCGGCCGTCACATAGCAGCCTTGGCCTTGCCGGCCGCGGCCTGTCGTTCGGCCGAGGTGAGCACACCGTCGCCGTCGGCGTCCATCCGCTTGAAGCGCTTGGCGGCCATGGTCTCCAGTTCGGCGCGCGACAGGAAGCCGTCCTTGTCGGCGTCGAGCCGGCTCCACAGGCGTTCGCCGCGCCCGGCCTTCATGCCTTGGGCAGGGGCGGCGTCGGCCTTCTTCTGGCGCATGGCTTCGAACTCCGTCTTGGACAGCTTGCCGTCCTTGTTGGCGTCCAGCTTGGCCAGCATCTGGCCCGCGCGCTGGCTCTGGAAGGCGGCCTGGGGCTCGCCGGCCGGCTTGGTCTGGGCCATGGCCGGGACGGCGCAGGCGGCGATCGCGGTCGCGGCGACCAGGGTGGTGAACGTCTTCATCGAATGCTCCGGGTGAGGGAATGGCCCGTCCTTCTGGAGCTTCAACGGGGGAGGGCTGGGTTTCCGTCGCTGGGGCGCAGCAGGCCCCCTCCGGCCCTTCGGGCCACCTCCCCCAGAGGGGGAGGATCTATTGCGCCAAGGTGCTCCCCCGCTGGGGGAGCTGTCGCGGAGCGACTGAGGGGGTCTTGCTTCCCCTTACCTCACCACATCCTCGAACGCCTTGCGGGCTTCGGCCTTGGCCTTGATCAGCTTGGCCTTCAGCGAGCGGAACTGGGTGACATGGCCGGCGCGGGCCAGCAGGGCGCGGAAGGCCTTGGGCTCGCTTTCCGGGTCGTCGCCGTTCTCCAGCGCCACCTTGATCAGCTGCGACAGGTCCTGCTCCAAACGCCAGGCCGACAGGGCGGCGGAGAGCGCCGCCTTGTCGGCGAGCCCGGCCTCGATCAGCGCCGACAGGGCCTCGCCGGTGTTCTGCGCCAGTGGGCCGCCATTGGGGCCATGGGCCAGCTGCAGGTACTGGGCGATGAACTCGATGTCGACGAGGCCGCCGGGGTCGAGCTTCAGG
The DNA here is from genome assembly GCA_966252285.1 of uncultured Caulobacter sp. Taxonomy (GTDB): domain Bacteria; phylum Pseudomonadota; class Alphaproteobacteria; order Caulobacterales; family Caulobacteraceae; genus Caulobacter. The sequence continues at coordinate 101,869 of CBINOL010000003.1, read as the reverse complement.
TCCCAGGGGCCCTTGCCCGGCCGCTCGCGCTCCATCAGGTCGCGCATCTCCAGCACGTCGGCGGCGGTCCTGGCCACGTCGCGGGGGCGGCGCAGGGCGGCCTCGATGGCGCCTTCCGCCCGGGCCTTGAACGCCGGCGAACTGGCCCAGATCACCCGGGCGCGGGTCAGGGCCAGCAGCTCCCAGGTCTCGCACTCGCGCTCGTAATAGTCCTCGAAGGCGGTGAAGCTGACGGCCACCGGCCCCTTGCTGCCCGAGGGGCGCAGCTTCAGGTCCACCTCGTAGAGCGTGCCCTCGGCCGTCGGCGCCGACAGGGCCGAGGCCAGGCGCTGGGTGAAGCGGGCGTAGAAGACGTCGGCGCTCCAGCTTTTCACCTCCGACATCGCGGCGGGTTCGTCGGCCGCGTAGAGCGTCATCAGGTCGAGGTCGGATTTGGCGGTCATCTCGCGCGAGCCGGCCTTGCCCAGGGCGACCACGGCGACCTGGCCGGGGAAGGCGCCGCCCAGCCGCTCGACCTCGGCCAGGGCGGCCGGCGCCAGGCCTCCGACGATCAGGTCGCCGAGGTCGGCGAAGGCGCGGCCCACATCGCGGGCGTCGGCCGTGCCGCTCATCACCCGCACCCCGATGCGGAAGGCCTGGTCGCGGAACAGGCGCCGGGCGGCGTCCATCGACGGCTCGAACTCGCTCGGATCCCACGGCACTTCGGCGGGCATTTCCATCGGGCCGAAGAAGGCGGGGTCGAGCAGGGCGTCCAGCGCCGTGGGGCGGCGGGCCAGGGTGGCGGCCAGGCGCGGGGCGAAGGCCATCACCTGCACCACCAGCTCGAACAGGCGCGGCTGGGCCAGGAACAGCGACTGGATCTGCACGCCCGAGCTCAGCGAGGCGAAGAAGTCGGCGAAGCGGTTGAAGGCCGCGTCCGGCGCGCCGGTGGCGTTGGCGGCGTCCAGCAGGCGCGGGGCCAGGCGGGTGAAAAGCTCGCGGCCGCGCTCGGTGCGGGTGGCGGCGATATGGCCGTGGTGCCAGCCGCGAATGGTGGCGGCCACGCGCTCGGGGTTCGAAAAGCCCATGCGCTTGAGGGTGGCCAGGGTGTCGGGATCGTCCTCGACGCCGGTGAACACCAGGCTGCCGAACCGCGACGACAGCTCTTCCTCGCCCTTGAACAGGGCGCCGTAACGCTGGTTGACGCCCTTGAGCATCTTGCCGACGGCGGCGTCGAAGCTGCGCAGGTTCCCCTGGTTCCAGAGGGCGGCGACCTTCTTTCGGTCGGTGTCGGACTCCGGCAGCTTGTGGGTCTGGTCGTCGGCGATCATCTGGGCCCGGTGCTCCAGGGCGCGCAGGTCGTGATAGGCGGCGGTCAGGTATTCGCAGTCCTCCGGCGTCACGTGGCCGGCGTCGCGCAGGGCGGCCAGGGCGTCGAGCGTGCGCGGGCTGCGCAGGTCCGGATGGCGGCCGCCGAGGATCAGCTGCTGGGTCTGGACGAAGAACTCGATCTCGCGGATGCCGCCGCGACCCAGCTTCAGGTCCGCGCCCTTGGCCTCCAGCCGCTCGTCCACCTTGTAGGCGTGGATCTGGCGCTTGATCGAGTGGATGTCGGCGATGGCGGCGAAGTCGAGGTTACGCCGCCAGATGAAGGGCTGCAGTTCGTGCAGGAACGCCTGGCCGCGGGCGATGTCGCCGGCTGCGATGCGGGCCTTGATGTGGGCCGCCCGCTCCCAGTTCTGGCCGACGCTTTCGTAGTAGTCCAAGGCCGCGTCGATCGGCATGGCCGGCGGGGTCGAGGACGGGTCGGGGCGCAGGCGCAGGTCGATGCGGAAGACGTAGCCGTCGGCGGTGCGCTCGGCCAGCATCCGGCCCAGGTGCTGGGTCAGGCGCACGGCCACGCCCTGCGGCTCGGTTCCTTCCGACACAGGCAGCACTTCGGGCGCGTAGAAGATCGAGAAGTCGATGTCGCTGGAATAGTTCAGCTCGAAGGCGCCGTGCTTGCCCATGGCGATGCAGAACAGGCCCGGGATCGGACCGTCCTCGCCGTCTCCGACATGGGTAAGCGCGCCGCGCGCCACTTCCACCCGGGCGGCCTGGGCCAGGGCCGCGTGCAGGCTGGCGTCGGCGAAGCGGGTCAGGGCGCCGGTGACCGCGTCGAGGTCCCAGACGCCGCCCAGATCGCACAGGGCGGTCAGGAGGTGCAGGTCGGCCTTCAGTTCACGGAGCGTCTTGCGGGCGGTCTCGAAGTCGGGCTCGGCCGCCACGGCCAGGGCGGCCGCCAGGATCTGGGCCAGGCGCGCGTCCGGCTCGCTGTCCAGGATGCCCGGCAGGCGCACGCCGTCGCGGCGAGCCAGGCCGGCCAGGTAAGAGCTGGCGGCGAACACCGGGGCCAGGGCCGGCCAGGCGGAATCGACGAGGCCCATCCGCTCGCCGGCCCGCTTGGCGATCATCTCGTGGGCGCGCTCGGCGGCCTTGGGATCGACGATCGGACCGCAGGGCGCGAGGCGAGGGGCGAGCAGAAGAGTCATGGCGCGCACTCTTAACCGACTGCCCGCGTCCGCCAAGCATCGCTTGACGCCTTCATTTACGGGCGTAATCATCCAGGTCAGTAGAGCCAGCGGACAGCCATGAGCATCACCCACGCCGAAAGCCACGTCATGGAAGCGCTCTGGAGCCAGAGCCCCCTGACCGTCGAGGAGATCCTGGAGGCCGTCGCGGGCCCGCAAGGGTGGGGCGAGGCTACGGTCAAGACGCTGATCAACCGCCTGCTCAAGCGCAAGGCCATCGAGTCGCGCCGCATCGACGGCCGTGTCCGCTACGTGCCGATCGTCAGCCGCGCCGAATATCTGCAGACCGAGAGCCAGGGCCTGCTGGACCGCCTGTTCGAAGGCCGCCTGACGCCGCTGGTCGCCCATTTCGCCAAGCACCGCTCGCTGTCGCCCGACGAGGTCAAGCAGTTGAAGCAGCTGATCGCGGAGCTGGACGATGCTGATTGAGCTCCTGGCCATAACCCTGCTGCGGGCGCAGCTGGCCGCCGCCGTCGGCGTGCTGGTCGTGCTGGCCCTGCGCGTTCCGGTGCGCCGCCTGGTCGGCTCGGAAGCGGCCTACAAGCTGTGGCGCCTGGCGCCGGCCGCCGCCCTGGCCAGCGTCTTCCCCAGCCTGTCGGACGCCTTGGGCGCCGGCGCGGCGCAGGAGCCGCCCGAGCGCCTGCTGGCCGTGGGCTTCCTGGTCGTCTGGCTGGCCGGCGTCGTCGGCCTGGCCGGCTTCATCGCCCTGGCCGAGCGGGCCTTCCGCAAGCGCGCCCGCGCCGGCCTGGAAGGTCCGGCGGTCATGGGCGTGTTCTGCCCGCGCCTGGTCATCCCCCGCGACTTCGCCCAGCGTTTCGACGCCGCCGAGCGCGAACTGGTCCTGGCCCACGAGCGCGCCCACATGCGGCGCGGCGATCCGCGCGGCAACCTGATCATCATCGCCTGCCAGGCTCTGGGCTGGCTGAACCCGATCGTCCACCTGGGCGCGGCCGTGGCCCGCCTGGACCAGGAGATCGCCTGCGACGGCGACGTCGTGGCCCTGCACCCCAAGGCCCGCAAGCGCTACGCCGAGACCCTGATGAAGGCCCACGCCTTCACCGCGGCCTCGCCGCTGGCCTGCGCCTTCGGCCGCCACCCGCTGCTGTCGCGGGTTCGGGTCATCGCCGGCCCGGCCCCGGTGTCGAGCGAGGGCCTGACCGCCGCCGTCACCCTGGGCGCGCTGACGGTGATGATCGTCATGGGCGTCTGGATCCTGGCCCCGCGCGGCCCGGCCCCGCCCTCGACCCGCATCCCCGGCGCCAGCGCCCGCCTGTTCGTCGACGGCGTCACCCCGCCGCCGCTGAAGCGGGGCGTCGAGGCGCGGTAAGGGCGCATCCCAACCTCGTCATCCCGGCCGCAGCGTAGCGGAGAGCCGGGACCCAGGGGCCGCCGCATAGCGCCGGCCTCTGCTGGGGCGAAGAACTCAGGCGTCGCGCCCAGTCCCCTGGGTCCCGGACAAGCCCTGCGGGCTTTCCGGGATGACGACGGAAAGGGGAATTGAAAGTAGTTATTACACATGTAATCCTTCTCTCGATCAGAGGGGGAGATCACCGTGTCGTTCGTCCTGCCCGTTCCCGACGCCCATGTCGGCCGCAAGCGCGGCGTCGCCGTCGCCTGGCGCATCCTCGGTATCGCCATGGTGGCCTCGATGCTGGCGGCCCTGGCCTACGGGATCTTCGACTTCATCTGGTTCGAGCGGGCGATGGGGGCGCTGCCGCCGGCCAAGGGCGCGGCGCTGGAGCCCGCCCGACGCGAGGCCGCCCGGCGCTGGGCCGTGGTGCGCCCCGCGCTGATCGCCCGCCTCGAGCAGTCACGCGAACTGGAGTTCGGGGGCGTGTGGATGATGCGCACCGGCCGGGTCTGCGGGGTGGTCAACGGCAAGACCAGCTTCGGCGGCTTCACCGGCATGACCCGGTTCTACACCGACGGCGATGCGCCGGTGTTTCCCTACGACGACAAGGGGCGCTTCCGCGAGACCTGGCATCAATGCGATCGCGACCGTTGGGCGGTGATCCGCGAGGGCTCGGACGAGACCGGCTTCTGCGCCACCAAGTTCGGCCAGACCCGCTGCCGGGTGGTGCGCCGCCAGGCGACGACCATGCCGAGATAGCTCCAAAAGAAAACCCGCGCCGCCCTGGAAGGAGAGCGACGCGGGCTGCCTAGGCGCCGGGGGGAGGTAGGATCGCGCCTAGAAGTTGTAGCGGAGGCCGACCAGGAACTGGCGGCCGCTGTGGGTGTAGACGTTCAGCCGGTTGCTATCGCCGACGTACTGGTCGTTGAACTCGTCGGTCAGGTTCACGCCCTCGATCGAGAGCTTGAGATTGTCGCGGATGTTCCAGCTGGCCTGCATGTCGACGTTCAGGGTCTCGTTGGTGCCCTGGACGGTGTTGCCGTCGCTGCCGGGCACCTGGGTCAGGTAGCCGTCGCGATAGGCCAGCGAGCCGCGCACGCTCCACTTCGGGGTCTCGTAGTAGAGGGTGAAGTTGGCGGCGTTCTTCGACAGGCCCACCAGGGTGGCGTTCACCGTCGGGGCGCCCGGCGTCGTCGAGGTCAGGTACTCGATCTTGGAGTCGACATAGGTGTAGTTGGCCACCACGCCGAAGTTGCTCCAGAAGCCCGGCAGGAAGGTGAAGGGCTGCTGGACGTTGATCTCGAAGCCCTTCAGGTCGCCGCCGTCGCTGTTGACCGGCTGGGTGACCTGGAACACCTGGTCGGTGGTGGCGCCGGTGCCGGTCAGCAGCGAGTCCGGCAGGCCCAGGGTGTTGTAGACGGCCTCGCGGCGCAGGGTCGCCACGAAGGTGTCGATACGCTTGTAGAAGACGCCCAGCGCGATCATCGCGCCCTTCTCGCGGTACCATTCCAGCGAGAAGTCCAGATTGTCGGACTTCGTCGGCGTCAGGTACGGGTTGCCCGAGCTGTAGGTGCGGTTGGCGCCCTGCACCGCCACGTCGCCGCCGGGCGACAGCGAGCCGATGCCCGGGCGGGCGATGGTCTGGGCGGCGCTGACGCGGGCTACGACGGTGTCCGACAGATCGGCGGCCAGGTTGAACGAGGGCAGGGTCAGATTGTAGTCGCGGGCGACGTCGACCCGCTGGATGGCCCCGGCCACGGCGGCGTAGCCGGCCGACTCTTGCTCGGTGTGCACGCGGCGCACCCCGGCGTCGCCGCGGAACGGCAGGCCGAAGGCGTCGAACTTGAACTCGGCCTGGACGTAGGCGCCGTAGTCCTGCTCCTCGACCGCGCCGTACTGGCCGCGGGCGCTGGAGTTGTTGGTGTCGGTCAGGGCGTAGATGCCGCTGTTGCTATAGATGCCCAGCAGGGCGGCGTACTTGTCGATGTCGGGGATCAGCCAGGAGGTGAAGTTGCCTTCCGGCAGGCTCATGCCGCTGCCAAAGCCGGTGAACACCTTCGACACCGAGGCCAGCTGGGCCGGGGTCAGGGTCTGGACCACCGTCTCGCTGGTCCGATACTGGCCGTAGCTGTCATATTCGAACTTGCGCCAGTCCAGGCCGGCCTTGAGGCGCAGGTTGTCGTTCAGGTCCCACTCGCCATAGACCTTGGCGGTCGAGAACTGGTTCTCGACGAACTGCGGGCGTATGCGCACTTCCGAGGTGCCGTTGGTCGAGGACCAGTTGGCCGGATCGGTCGGGTCGAAGCCCAGCAGGATCTGCGGCGCGCGGCCCTTGCGGAAGTCGTACTGGTAGTTGGCGCTGTTGGCCCGGTCGAAGGTGACGATGGTCGAGATCGGCTGGGTGAAGGTCGAGTCCGAATAGCCGGCCAGCATGCCCACCCGCAGGCTGCCGCTGAAGTCGTGCGTGCCCGACAGGGTGAACTGCTTGAACTCGGTGTTCAGCTCGTCATAGGCGGCCTGGGTGCGCAGATCGACATTGTCCATCCGGGCGGCGACCAGGTTGCCGTTCTCGACGACGCCGTCGCGGATGATGGTCTGCGGCTTGCCGGTGTTGGCGCGCGACAGGCCGATGGCCTGCAGCTGGGCTTCCTTCCGCGTGCCGGCCAGATAGGCGTAGAGGGCGTCCAGCGTGATCTGGGTGTCGGAGTTGGGCTTGTACTGCAGCGAGCCGGCGATCCCCAGGCGCTTGGACTCGATGTCGTAGCTGACATAGCCCGGGATGCGCGGGGCGAAGAGGCTGCTGCTGTTGATCTGGGCGATCGTGTAGCCCGGCAGGGTCGAGGCGCTGTTGAAGCCGCCGTTGCTGGCGCCGGTGGCCCAGCGGGTGATGTTGGCGCCTTCCTCCTTCAGGTGGCGTTCTTCGTAGGCCACCGACAGCAGGGCGCCGACCTTGCCGTCGAAGAACACGTTGCTGGCCAGCACCGAGACGCGCGGCGTAGTCTTTTCCGACAGGTCGTTGTAGCTGGCGCCGGCCGACAGCACGAGCTGGGGCTTGCCGCTGTCGAAGGCCTTGGCGGTGGTCAGGTCGACCGTGGCGCCCAGCGAGCCTTCCTCGACGTCGGCCGAGGCGGTTTTGCGCACGGCGATGCTGTTGAAGAGATCCGAGGCGAAGACGTTGAAGTCGAAGCCGCGGCCACGGTTGGTGCCGCCGCTGTTGGCCGTGCCGCCGGTGGTGGAGATGGCCTCCATGCCGTTGATGCGGACGCGGGTGTACTCCGAGCCCAGGCCACGGACGGTGATCTGGCGGCCCTCGCCGTTGATGCGCGAGATCGACACGCCGGGGATGCGCTGCAGCGACTCGGCCAGGTTCAGGTCGGGGAACTGGGCGATGTCCTCGGCCTTGATGGCGTCGACCACGCCGCTTTCGTTGCGCTTGAGGTTGATGGCGCTCTGCAGGCTGGCGCGGAAGCCGGTGACGACGATGGCCTCGACCTCGTCGGAAGCGGGTTCGGCCGCCGGCGGCGGGGCCTCCTGGGCTATGGCGGCGCCGGCGGCGAGAATGGTGAAGGCCGAAGCGCTGGCGCCGAGCAAGGCGCGCAGGCGGAGATTCCTGTTGGACGTCATCTGTCCCTCCCGATGCCCGTCTGCGCGGGCCGCTTTTGGAAGCCGGCTGAGCCTGCTTCTTCGTTGCCTGAACCATAGGAACGGGTTCGATCAGAGGGCCAATCCCAATCGGGTATGGACCTATGCGCGATGTGCACCGATCCACAGGTTTCCGCAGCGGCGCCCATCGCCCCGCGCGCGCGTGATCCTTTGACAGCCTTGGGTTTCGATGCGTACCGGGGTTCGATCCATGTCGCCCGTGGATCGGTCCATAGGCGATTTGACTTAGACCTGGGCCCCGACGCCCCTTAGCGTCCTCCCAAAGCGCCGACGACAGAGCGGCGCCAAGGGAGAGCGTCCATGACCGACACCACCAGGCGTACCCGCGTGCGCTGGCTGATCATCGCGACGCTCTTCATCATCACGACGATCAACTACGCCGACCGCGCCACCTTCTCGATCGCCGGCCAGTCGGCGTCGAAGGAACTGGGCCTCGATCCGGTGGCCATGGGCTACATCATGTCGGCCTTCGCCTGGGCCTATGTGCTGGGCCAGATCCCCGGCGGGGCGCTGCTCGACCGCTTCGGCTCCAAGAAGATCTACACCGCGGCGCTCGTGCTGTGGTCCAGCTTCACCCTGCTGCAGGGCTTCTCGGGCGTGTTCACGGGACTGGCTGCGGCCGTCGCCCTGTTCTTCATGCGCTTCCTGGTGGGCCTGGCCGAAGCGCCGTCGTTCCCCGCCAACGCGCGCATCGTGGCGGCCTGGTTCCCGGGCTCGGAGCGCGGCACGGCCTCGGCGATCTTCAACTCGGCCCAGTACTTCTCGCTGGTCGCCTTCGCGCCGCTGATGGGTTGGCTGGCCCACGACTTCGGCTGGCGCTCGGTGTTCTTCGTCATGGGCGCGATCGGCATCGTCGCGGCCTTCTTCTTCGTCAAGCTGATCCACAGCCCGGTCGATCACCCGAAGATCAGCAAGGCCGAGTTCGACTACATCGAGGCCGGCGGCGGCCTGGTGCGGATGGAGGACAAGACCGCCAATGCGGGCGCGGCCTTCACCTGGGCCAACGTCAAGCAGGTGCTGACCAGCCGCATGCTGCTGGGCGTCTATATCGGCCAGTACTGCATCAACGTGCTGACCTATTTCTTCGTCACCTGGTTCCCGATCTATCTCGTGAAGGCGCGGGGGCTGTCGATCCTGCAGGCCGGCTTCACCGCCGCCCTGCCGGCCCTGTGCGGCTTCGCCGGCGGCCTGCTGGGCGGGATGATCTCCGACCACCTCCTGAAGAAGACCGGCAATCTCGACATCGCCCGCAAGACGCCGCTGCTGCTGGGCATGATCCTGGCCACCTGCATCGTCATCTGCAACTACGTGGAGCAGGAGTGGCTGGTCATCGTGATCATGGCCGCGGCCTTCTTCGGCAAGGGCGTGGCGTCGCTGGGCTGGGCGGTGGTGTCGGACACCTCGCCCAAGGAGATGGCGGGCGTCACCGGCGGTGTGTTCAACACCTTCGGCAACACGGCCGGCATCGTGACCCCGATCGTCATCGGCTACATCGTCCAGGCTACCGGATCGTTCGACGGGGCGTTGATCTTCGTCGGCGCCCACTGCCTGATCGCCGTGCTGGCCTACTTCCTGATCGTCGGGAAGATCCAGCGCCTGCAGCTGAAGGCGGCCTGATGCTTTCTCGACGCCACGTCCTGGCCGGCGCCTCGGCCCTGGTTCTCGCAGGGCTCGGCCACAAGGCCAGCGCCGCGCCCGCCGCTCTGAGCGTCACGACGCCGATGGCCGCGCCCGAATGGGCCCTGCTGCAGCGCGAACTGCTGAAGGCCAACGAAGAGGCCTGCGAGGCCTTCTTCGCTCGCTATTTCGACGAGCGCGGCTACCTGCTGGCCTTCGAGCGCTGGGGCGCCAACGACGGTCCCGACGACGCCATCGAGAACGTCAACGACTGGCCGACCCTGCATGCCCTGGGCGCCGGCGACCGCGTGCTCGAGCTGGCCCAGAAGGCCTTCGAGGGCAATGTCCGCCAGTACACGGCCGCCAGGACCAAGGACGTGCCGTTCGCCCGCGAGGGCATGTACTTCCGCGAATTCCCGGTGATGAGCGACTGGCAGCACCTGTCCGAAGGGCTGTCGGTGTTCAACCTGCTGGGCCTGTCGGCGCCCAACGATCCGCGCTTCCGCGAGCGGGCGAAAAGGTTCTCGGGCTTCTACACCGGCGAGGACCCGACCACGCCGAACTATGACGCCAAGCTCAACATCATCCGCAGCATGATCACCGGCAGCCGGGGTCCGATGCTGCGCAAGGCCACGCCGCTGGATTGGGCCGGCGATCCCTTCGACGTCACCCACTTCTACATGGAGCACGGCGAGCGCTCGTACGAAGAGACCCTGCGCCACTACGGCGAGTACGGCGACGTGGTCGGCGACAGCCCGCTGAACCTGCAGGCCACCAGCCTGGTGATGAACGCCTACATGCTGGACCACGAGGCCAAGTACCGCGACTGGATCCTGAAGTACGTGGACGGCTGGATCGAGCGGGCGCGGGCCAATGGCGACGTGATCCCCAGCAAGGTCGGGCTGGACGGCCAGGTCCCCAAGGGCCGGTGGTGGAGCGGAACCTATGGCTGGGGCTTCTCGCCGGTGGCGCCGCACACCGGCCAGCGCGAGGACCGCAACCGCGTGCCGCGCGCCGTGGTCGGCTTCATGAACGCCTACCTGCTGACCGGCGACGACAAGTATCTCGACGTCTGGCGCCGCCAGAACGACGTCATCAACGCCCAGAAGAAGGTGGTGGACGGCAAGGTCTCGACGCCTCGCATGTACGGCCCCAAGGGCTGGTATGCCTATGCGCCCGGCGAGTACCAGCTGAACGGGCTGGAGATCTGGTACCTGTCGATGAAGGGTTCGGATCGCGCGCGCGCGGTGGCCCATCCCTGGCTCGACTGGCTGGATGGCAAGGATGCCTCTTATCCCGCCAAAGCGCTGCGCAGCGACCTGGAGCGGGTGCGGGCCCGCGCCCAGGCCCAGCGGGACGACACCTCGACCCCCGACACCCGCCTGGCCGACGCCGCGCTCGACATCAATCCGGCCAGCGTGACCGCCCTGATCCAGCTGATGGAGGGCGGCATCCACATCGCCAGGCCGCCGTGGTCGAAGTCATCGCCCTCGCAGGGCGGCGCGCTGCACTACGCGCGCCTGCGCTACTTCGATCCCGAGCGTCGCCGGGCCGGCGTTCCGCAGGACGTGGCGGCGCTGGTCGAGCGCCTGACCGACGACGAGACGGTGGTCAGCCTTGTCAATCTGAGCCCTGTGGCGTCGCGCACGGTGACGATCCAGGGCGGCGCCTATGGCGAGCACCAGATCCAGAGCGCGGCGATCGGCGAGGGGGCCGCCCGGGCGGTCGACGCCTCGGCCTTCACCCTGCGCCTGGCGCCGGGCTCGGGCGCGCGTCTGACCCTGAAGATGAAGCGCCACGCCAACCAGCCGACGCTGAGCTTTCCCTGGGACAGGGTGGGGTAGAGCCGGCGCAACCTCGCCCTTCGACAAGCTCAGGGTGAGGTTTCGACTGTGCGGTCGTTGAATTGGTCCTCATCCTGAGCTTGTCGAAGGACGAGGACCCGCACGAGAAGATGGAGGGACCGATGGTTCGTGTAGCGTCCGCCGCGATCGTCGCGGCCCTGCTGGCCTCGCCGGCCCTGGCCCAGGATCCCAAGCCCATCGCGGCCGTCGCCGCCGGCGGGCCGGCCCAGGGCGCGGCGGCGACCGAGCTGCTGCTGGTCGACCGCGACGCCGACGACGGCGCCAGGGGCTCGCTGCGCTGGGCGATCGAGACCAGCAACGCCGAGCCCGGCCGCTACCGCATCGAGGTCGCTGCCCCGGCCATCGTGCTGAAATCGGCCCTGCCGCCGATCAAGGGGCCGGTCGCCATCGAGGGCCAGGCCTTCGCGCGCACTGGCGGCCACAACGTCGTCGACGGTTCGGGCTACCTGCCGCGCGACCTGAAGTCCTGCCCCGGCCTGGTGCAGGGCCAGTACGGGACCAATGTCCGCACCGCCAGCAACCCCGGCTTTGCTTTGGTCGACACCCGGGGTGTGACCCTGAGGGGGCTTGAGATCCGCGGCTTCTGCATCGGGGTGCTTGTGCTGCGCACCTCGAACGCGGTGATCGCCGACAACCGCATCGTGCGCAACATTGGCGGCGCGGGCGTGATGCTCAGCGGCGACGACGGCAAGGGCGGCTCGACCTCGCACACCACGCTCGACAACAAGGTGCTGCGCAACGCCTTCGTCGAGAATGGCGACGGCCTGGAGCTGACGCGCGGCGCGGCCTTCAACCTGATCGCCGACAACAGCTTCGACGGCGGGACCGACAATCTGGAGCCCTCGCAAGGGATCGAGATCCTGTGGGGCAACGACAACACCGTCGTGCGCAACCGCTTTTCCAACTACTCCGACGGGCTGCAGCTGAACTGGGGGGCGCGCAACTACATCGGCGCCAACGTCTTTGAGGGCAACGCCTTCGGGATCAGCGTCAGCGGGGCCGACAACATGATCGCCGGCAACCAGATCCGCGGGAACGGCATCGGCGTCGCCGTGCGGCCTGAGGCCAAGGTCGCCGCCAACCGCATCAGCCAGAACGTCATCGCCGGCAACGGCAAGCCGATCAGGCTGTGCTCGGCCGGCGGCTCGTGCGACTCGGCCATGGCGCGCGGCGGTATCGTGATCGGCCCGCCGGGGCTGGAGCACGCCAGCTTCGTCGGTTCGCGCGGCATGGGCGTGGTGTTCGACAAGGCCGGCGCGGCCCAGGTCTGCACGGCGCCCAACACGCCGGAGAAGTGCCACGCGGCGCCGCAGTTCGGCTTGGCGCCGCCGAAGGTGATTTCGGCCCGGGCGGTGGGCGGCAAGACGGCCGTGAAGGGCGAGGCCAGCGCGCCGGCCGGCGGGGTGGTGTTCGTCGAACTGTTCGCCAATCCCAAGGGCGGGACCGAGGGTGAGCGCTATCTGGGTACGGTGCAGGCCGTGGCCGACAGCCAGGGCCGGGCGGCGTTCGAGGGCCAGGTCGATGGCGCCGCGCCCGGCTCGGCGATCACCGCCACGACGACCACGGCGGCGGGTGCGACTTCGGCGTTTTCGCAAGGCGTGGCGGTGGGACGGTAGACCCCCTCGGTCGCTCCGCGACAGCTCCCCCAGAAGGGGAGCATCTTGGCGCTCTAGATCCTCCCCCTCTGGGGGAGGTGGCCCGGAGGGCCGGAGGGGGGCGGTTTCAGCTTTCGAGGTATCGGAAGGTCAGCATTCACTTCCCCCTCCGTCGGCGCCCCTACGTCCCTTCCTTCATGAACGGCGCGCCCGCGAAGATCTCGCGCTCCTCCCGTCGTGGATCGTCGACCATCGCCGAGCTCTCGTTGACCACCAGGGTCGGCCGGCGGGGCAGGGTGTATGGCTCCCAGGCCGGGATCGCCGCGCAGTTGGGATCGCCGGTGCGGGCGAAGGTGGCGAACGCGGCGCTGAGCTGGTCGCGCACCTTCATCGCCGCCGGGCCCGTGCCGGTCATCGAGCCCTTGGCGGCCAGCGTGCCGAACACCAGCGCGATGTCGTAGCTGTGGTAGGCGCCCATCCTGGGGTCGGTCTGGGCGCCGAAGTCCAGCTGGTACATCCAGGCCGGGGCGCCGATGCGGGCGCGCTGCTCGGCCTGGATCAAGTGGCCCGGCCACGAGCGTCCGGCCGTGGTGATGGCGAAGAAGAGGTCCGACGGGCTAGCCTGCGGATAGAGCGCCCGATAGCGGCCGACCAGATATTCGGGCGACATGTCGAGCACCAGCTCGTTCTCCAGCCGGCCCGGCAGTTCGTCCCAGGTCAGGGCGAAGTTCTTGGGATCCCCGCCCAGGAAGGCCTTGGTCTCGTCGTGGGTGTTGCCGATGATCATCGGGATGTGGCCGCTCTCGCGCGGGGCGTCCGGATAGAACGGGTGGCGCGGCAGCACCCCGTGGTCCACGACCGACCAGAACACGATGCCGCCCTTGCGCTCCAGCGGGTCGCGCATCTTCAGGGCGTCGACCAGCTGGGCGGCGGGAAGGGTCTTGAGCTTGTCGGTCTCGTTCGGCTTGAGGCCGAGCTTCTCCATGAAGGCGCGGGCGCGGATCGTGGCGTGGATCGGGCCCATGGCGGTGACGTGCTGGCCGCTCATGGTGGCGACCTTGTGGTAGAGGCCCGCCGCGCGGGGCATGGCCATCAGGGTCACGCACTTGGCCCCGCCGCCTGACTGGCCGAAGGCCGTGACGTTGCCGGGATTGCCCCCGAAGGCTTCGATGTTGTCGCGCACCCATTGCAGGGCCAGGATCAGATCGAGGTTTCCGACATTGCCGCTGTCGGTCAGTTCGGGCCCGCCCAGGCGGGCCAGGTAGCTGTAGCCAAAGGCGTTGAGGCGGTGGTTCACCGTCACCACCACCACGTCGTAGGTCTTCGCCAGCCAGGTCCCGTCATAGAGCGGGCTGGAGCCCGAGCCGTTCGCGTGGGCGCCGCCATGCACGTAGACCATCACCGGCCGCTTGCGCCCGTCGGCCAGGCCGGGGGTCCAGACATTCAGGAAGAGGCAGTCCTCGCTGGTTGTCTCGTCGGTCTTCAGCTGGGGCGAGGCGGGGCCATAGGCCAGGGCGTCGGCGATCCCCTTCCAGGGCTGGGCCGCTTCCGCCGGCTGGAAGCGCTGGGCCGAGGTGTCGGCGCCGTAGCGCACGCCCTTGAACACCTTGATCCCGTCTACCTCGGCGCCGCGCACCCTGCCCGCCGTGGTGGTCGCCACGGGGGCGGCGCGGCCGGCGGCGTTGACCTGCAGCGGCATGGCGAGCGCGGCGGCCCCGGCCAGCACGGTGCGGCGATCGAGGGTCATGGTCTTCTCCCGTCTTTTATCGTTGGGCCGGGGCGGCCGACGGGAGGAGGCGCGCGTCAGCGCTCGTCCGGATCCGCCGGCGAGGCCTCGGCCAGGCAAAGGTCGATGAAGGTCTGCAGGATCGGGCTCTCGTTGTCCTTGCGCCAGGCCATATAGAGCTCGACCGGCCGGTCGGGGGTGGTCTCGACGGGGCGGAACTGCACGTCGTCGAAGTGCAGGCTCATGGCCGACTCCGGCACGATCGCCGCCCCCAGGCCCGCATGCACGAGGGCCAGCATCGAGTGGATCTGGGTGACGTGCTGCACATAGTTCGGGGCCACGCCGTGGGCGTCGAACAGGGTGGTCAGCATGTTGTAGAAATAGCCCGCGCCCTCGGGCGAATACATGATCAGCGGACCGGCGTCGAAGTCGGCCAGGGTCAGGCTGGCCTTCACGAGGCGCGGGTCGCCGTTGGGCAGGGCGGCGACCAGAGGCTCGCTCAGCACGCGGGCGGTGGCGAACTCGGCGCGGTCCATCGGCGGGCGGACGAGACCGATGTCGATGCGGCCGGTCAGCAGGGCCTCGACCTGCTCGCGGGTGACCATCTCGCGCAGCGTCAGGTCGGCGTTGGGCAGGCGGGCGTTCGAAAGGATCACCAGGCGCGGCAGGAAGCTGTAGCCTGACACCGCGGTGAAGCCGATGGCGATCTGGCCGGCGTCGCCGCTGGCGATGCGGCGCGTGGCCAGCGCCGCGCTCTCGGCCAGGCGCAGGATGCGGCGGGCTTCCAGCAGGAAGGCGCGGCCGGCGGGGGTGAGGCGCACCGAGCGGCTGGTGCGGTCGAGCAGGGTGACGCCGAGGATGCGTTCCAGCAGCTGCACCTGCCGGCTCAGCGGCGGCTGGGTCATGTTCAGCCGCTGGGCCGCGCGGCCGAAATGCAGCTCCTCGGCCGTGGCGACGAAGCAGCGAAGCTGGCTGAGTTCGAACATCGGAAAGCGCCCGTCGACAACACCCTGGAGTCGCGAGGCTAGACGTTCGTTCGGCCCTATCGCCAGGGCCTTCTTTCCAGGCAGGGTCGAGAGCGCGGTCATCGAGGTGGCGGCGGGGGTCGATACGCCGGGCGCATCGACCCCGTCATCCCTCAGCCCTGGACGCGGGCGATCAGGCCCTGAAGCTCGGAGAACTCCGCGGGGGTAAGGTCGGTCAGCGGCTGGCGCACGGGGCCGGCGTCGCGGCCGACGGCCTTCATGCCCGCCTTCACGATCGAGACGGCGTAGCCCTTACCCTTGTTGCGCAGGGCGATGTAGGGCAGCACGAAGTCGCGCAGGCCGGTCATCACCGTCTCGCGGTCGCGGGCGCGCACGGCCTTGTAGAAGCCCAAGGCCCACTGCGGCAGGAAGTTGAAGATCGCCGACGAATAGGTCGTCACGCCCATCTCCAGATAGGGCAGGGCGAAGGTCTCGGCCGTCGGCAGGCCGCCGATATAGGTCAGGCGGTCGCCCATGCGGGCATAGACCCGCATCATCAGCTCCAGGTCGCCGACCCCGTCCTTGAAGCCGACGAGGTTGGGATTGCGGTCGCACAGCTTCTCGAGGGTGTCCTCGTTGATGATGGCGTTGTCGCGGTTGTAGACGATGACGCCCAGGCTGGTGGCCTTGCAGACCGACTCGATGTGGGCGGCCAGGCCCTCCTGCGTGGCGTTGGTCAGGTAGGGCGGCAGCAGCAGCAGGCCGTCGGCCCCGGCGGCCTCGGCGTCGCGCGCCAGGTCCGTGGCGATGGCCGTGCCGTAGCCGCAGCCGGCGATGACCGGGATCTTGCCGGCCGTCTCGGCGACCGCCGCGCGCACCACCTTGCCCACCTCGTCGGGACGCAGCGAGAAGAACTCGCCCGTGCCGCCGGCGGCGAACAGGCCGGCCAGCTCGTGATCGAGCATCCAGGCGCAGTGTTCGCGATAGGGCGCTTCCAGGAACTGGTGCTGGGCGTCGAAATGGGTGACGGGGAACGACAGCAGGCCGCCGCCGAGCTGGCGGGCCACGTCCGTCGGCGACATCTGGCTCATGAAGTCCTCTCCGAGCGACGGCCTGTTCCCGAACGCCGGGAGGCCGTTTCTTGAGGCTGACGGTAGAGAGCCGCTCCGCCGGGGTCTAAGCCAAAGGCGCTATCGACCGATACCGGAATTGGCTCGATGGCCGGACGCTGAAAACCGTTCCCCTAACCCCGCCTGCGCGGTGAATTCCACCTTCGGGCGTGCCCCTGGGTTTGAACTCGCGGATAGAGTTGCCCACAAGTATCGTTCGGCGTTCATATTTGTAGTCAGGTTGTTGAAACCGACGTTTTCTCGTTTCGGGAAGTAATGCGGCCTTTGGTCGCGGCGACAGCCTCTGGAACTGCTGCTCAATCAGCCATACGGCCTCGCTTGTAGGTCCATACGCGTAACAGATAGCATCGGCCGTCCGCGCTCGTTGGAAAGCTTGACTATAGAGTGGAAGGTTCAGCGGCTATGACAGCAGTGCAGCCATGGCCGTCGTTCGACGACCAAGACTCGCGAGTGCTGGCATGACGAACGGGGTTTCGCCGAAGTCCTTCGTCGAGCGAACGATGCTGCGCGTCGGGGTGGCGCTGCTGATCGCCGCCTTCCTGGCCGTCGCCGTCGTGGCGATCGTCATGCCGCTGAGCTTCAAGGACCAGGCCCTGTTCGCCGGCGCGACCATCGTCGGCGTGATCGTCGCCAACCGCCTGTCGCAGTCCAAGCACCTGACCATCGCCCTGTGCGTCGTCTCGGTGATCGTCAGCACCCGCTATCTGTGGTGGCGCACGACCGAGACCCTGCACTTCCGCAACGCCGCAGAGGCGTTCTTCGGCACGGGCCTGTACCTGGCCGAGATCTACGCCTGGCTGATCCTGCTGCTGGGCTACCTGCAGACCGCCTGGCCGCTGCAGCGCCCGGTGCGGCCGCTGGAGGGCGCGCCGCCCAGCTGGCCGACCGTCGACGTCTACATCCCGACCTACAACGAGAGCCTGGAGATCGTGCAGGACACGGTGCTGGCCGCGCTGGGGATGGACTACCCCCGCGACCGCTTCAAGGTGTACCTGCTGGACGACGGCCGCCGTCCCGAGTTCAAGGAATTCGCCGAGCGGGCCGGCGCGATCTACATGACCCGTCCCGACAACTTCGGGGCCAAGGCCGGCAATCTCAACCACGCCCTGGAGCAGACCGACGCCGAGCTGGTCTGCATCTTCGACTGCGACCACATCCCCACGCGCGCCTTCCTGCAGATGACGCTGGGCTGGTTCCAGGAGGACCAGCGCCTGGCCCTCCTGCAGACGCCGCACCACTTCTATTCGCCCGATCCGGTGCAGCGGAACATCCAGACGGTGAAGGACATCCCGGGCGAGGGCGACCTCTTCTACGGGGTCGTCCAGCCGGGCAACGACCTGTGGAACGCGGCCTTCTTCTGCGGCTCGTGCGCGGTGATCCGCCGCTCGGCCCTGGAAGAGACCCACGGCTTCGCCCACGAGACCGTCACCGAGGACGCCCACACCGCGCTGAAGCTGCAGCGCAAGGGCTGGAACACCGCCTTCCTCGAAATCCGCCTGTCGGCCGGCCTGGCGACCGAGCGCCTGGCCCTGCACATCGGCCAGCGCATCCGCTGGGCGCGCGGCATGACCCAGATCTTCCGCGTCGACAATCCGCTGCTGGGCAAGGGCCTGACCATGGCCCAGCGGCTTTGTTACCTGAACGCGATGCTGCACTTCCAATTCCCGCTGCCGCGCATCGTGTTCCTGACCTCGCCGCTGGCCTTCCTGCTCTTGGGCTTCAACATCATCAGCGCCTCGGCGCCGGTGATCCTGGTCTACGCCCTGCCGCACCTGGTGCACTCGATCGTCACCAACAATCGCATGCAGGGCGAGGAGCGCATGGCGTTCTGGGGCGAGATCTACGAAACCCTGCTGGCCTTCCACCTGGTGGCCCCGACCATCGTCACCCTGTTCGCGCCCAAGCGCGGCAAGTTCAACGTCACCGACAAGGGCGGGCGGCTGGAGAAGGGCTATTTCGACTGGTCGCTGATGTGGCCGCACGTGGTGGTCGCGGGCCTGCTGATCGCCGGCCTGTGCTGGGGCGTGTGGAAGCTGGTGACCGCCGAGCCCGACATCGTGCTCGTCGGCACCCTGGTGCTCAACACCTTCTGGACGCTGTTCAGCCTCCTGGTGCTGCTGACGGCCATCGCCGTCGGCCGCGAGACCCGCCAGGTGCGCCAGCACGTCCGCATCGAGGCCTTCCTGCCCGCCCGCCTGCGCCTGACCAACGGCGAGGTGCTGGACGTGGAGACCCGCGAGGTCTCGATGGGCGGCCTTTCGGCGATCGTTCCCGACGGCTTCTGGGGGAACGACCGCCACATCGACACGGTTGAATTCCTGCAGGACGAGCGCGCCCGCCAGTTCAAGGCGCGCGCCGTCATGTTCGACAAGGGGGTTTTGAGAGTGCAGTTCCTGCCGCTCGGCTTCGCCGAACGCCGCGACCTGGTGCGCAACGTCGTGGGCCGGGCCGACGCCTGGCAGCCCAACGCCCACTGGGCGCCGGTGCGGCCGCTGGCGGCCCTGGCCGGCCTGGTGCGGGCCAGCGCCAGCATCCTGTTCTGGTGGCGGGCGGCCAAGCCCGCGGCCCTGACGCCGCGTTCGCGCGCCGGCGGTCCCGACGGCGGCGCCGCCGTGATCCTGGCCGGCGCCCTGCTGGCCGGCGCCCTGGGCTGGAGCGGCCAGGCCAAGGCCCAGGCCCTGCCGGCCGAGGTCGCCGCTCCGGCGCCGGCGGGCTCGACCCGCGTGCTGACGCTGAAGGACCTGGGCTTTGGCCAGCCGGTGCGCCTGCAGGGCGTGCAGGGCGAGGCCGGCGTCAACTTCACCCTGCGTCGCGACGAGGTGGTCACGGGCGCGCGCCTGGTGGTCAACGGCGCCTATTCGCCGTCGCTGCTGGGCGACCTGTCGCAGTTGGCCGTCACCCTCAACGGCGAGCCGGCGGGGACGGTGATGCTGACCCCCGACCGCGCGGCGGGAACCGAGTGGTCGATCCCGATCGACCCGGCCCTGTTCCTGCGCGACAACAACCTCAATCTCCGCTTCATCGGCCACTACACCCGCGCCTGCGAGGATCCCCAGCACTCGTCGCTGTGGATGAACGTCTCCAACCAGCGTTCGCGCCTGGAGCTGACCGTCTCGCGCCTGCCGGGCCAGCCGGACCTGTCGCAACTGCCCGGACCGTTCTTCGACAAGGGCGGCGGCAAGCTGGTCCTGCCGTTCGTGTTCGCCGAGATCCCGTCCGACGCCGTGCTGCGCGGGGCGGGGGCGGCGGCTTCGTATTTCGGCATGCGGGCCAGCTATCGCGGCTTTTCCTTCCCGACCCTGATCGGCGCCCTGCCGCAGGGCGAGGGCGTGGTGTTCGGCCAGTCGGGCCAGACGATCGGCGGCCTGACGTTGCCGCAGGTCAATGGCCCCACCCTGGCGGTGGTCGCCAATCCGCAGGCGCCGGATCGCCGGCTGCTGCTGGTGGTCGGCCGCGACACCTCCGAGATCCGTCGCGCCGCCCTGGCGCTCAGCATCTCGCAAGGCGGCTTCAGCGGCGCCATGGCCCAGGTCGACACCGCCCTGATCGCCCCGCGCGCGCCCTATGACGCGCCTCGCTGGCTGCGCATGGACCGCCCGGTGCGCATGGGCGAGCTGGTCGACGCCCAATTGCTGCAGGCGCCGGGCCTGTCGCCGGCCCCGGTCAGCGTGCCGTTCCGCGTGGCGCCCGACCTCTTCCTGTGGCCGGTGCAGGGCGCGCCGATGCGCGTGCGCTACCGCTACCCGAAGGGGCCGTGGTTCGACCGCGAGCAGTCGCGCCTGGACGTGTCGCTGAACGGCCAGTACCTGCGCTCCTACCGGCTGAGCGCCCAGGACCGCACCGCCGAGGTGCGCGGCCTGTTCAACCGCTTCGCCCGCAACGAGCACAGCCTGGACCTGCCGCCCTACCTGCTGTTCGGCGCCAGCCAGCTGCAGTTCTATTTCGACATCAAGAGCAACAAGACCGGCGCCTGCCAGGGCCAGCTGCCGACCAACGTGCACAGCGGCATCGACCCCGACAGCACGATCGATCTCAGCGGCGGTCGCCACTTCGCGGCCCTGCCGAACCTGGCCTTCTTCGCCAGCGCCGGCTTCCCGTTCACGCGCAACGCCGATCTCGACAAGACCACCGTGGTGCTGGACGCCAATCCGGCCCCGGCCGACATCGAGGCCTATCTGAACCTGATGGGCCGGTTCGGCGACGTCACCGGCGCCCCGGTGACGCGGGTGGCGATCTCGCGCACGGCCGACGCCGCCTCGCTGAAGGGCCGCGACGTGCTCTTGATCGGCCGGCCGGACACCGCGCGGCGCCTTTCCGGCCTGTTCGCCGGCGCGCCGGTGGCCTTCGACGCCGACCGCCTGCGCCTGAAGACCGCGGCCCTGGCCGAGCGGGTGTTCCTGATGGCCAACGGCGAAGCGGCCAAGGCGCGGAGCAAGGCCGACGAGCTGCTGGTGGCCGGCGACGGCTTCGAGGGCCTGGTCAGCTTCCGCTCGCCCTATGACGGCGACCGGGCCGTGGTGGCGGTGCTGGCCAGCGATCCGGCCCGCTTGCCGGCCGTGCTGGCCCGCCTGGACGATCCGGCCCAGAACGCCCGCGTTCAGGGCGACCTGGCGGTGGTCACCGAGGACGGCTTCTCCAGCTTCCAGGTCGGCAAGCAGTTCCACACCGGCGACCTGCCCTGGTGGGTCTACATGATGTGGTGGCTGAGCCAGCGCCCGCTGCTGCTGGCGGTCTCCATCTTCGCCGTGGGCCTGGCCCTGTCGTTCCCGATCATCTTCGCGCTGAAGTCCGTCGCGCGCCGTCGCCTCGAAGGGGGCAGCCACCAGTGAAGACCCTGCGTCGCATGTCCGTAGAGGCCGCCCTGGCCGCCATCCTGATGGCGGGCGGGACGGCGAGCGTCGCCGAGGCCCAGACCGGAAGCGCTGCGGTGTCGGCCCTCGTGCGCCAGGGCGACTTCTGGAGCCAGAAGGGCCGCAAGGACCTGGCCGCCGACGCCTATAAGCGCGCCCTGGCCGCCGATCCCGGCAACGCCGCCGCCAAGCGCGGCCTGGCGGCGCTGGACGCCCCGCAGCGTCCGGGCGCCAGCGCTCCGGCGACGGCCGGCGGCGGCGACCTGGCCCGCGCCCGGTCCCTGGCCCAGAAGGGCGACAACGCAGCAGCCGCGGCCGCCTATCGCCAGGCCTTCGGCGGGACGACGCCGCCCGACGCCCTGGCCCTCGAATACTACCAGACCCTGGCCGGCGCCCCCGGCGGCGTCGCGCAGGCCCAGACCGGCCTGCGGGCCCTGGCCGCCCGCAAGCCCGGCGACCAGAACGTCCAACTGGCCCTGGGCCAGGCCCTGACCTATCGCGAGGGCAGCCGCCGCGAGGGCGTGGCCCTGCTGGCCCGCCTGGCGGGCGGCGGCGGCGCTGTCTCGGGCAAGGCCGCCAGCGCCTGGCGCCAGGCCCTGACCTGGATGGACGACAGCCCGCGCAACGCCGACCTGTTCGGCGACTATCTGGCCGCCCGTCCCAATGACGCGGAGATCTCGCGCAAGCTGGCCGCCGCCAAGGTCGCGCCCAAGGCCAGCGCCGCGGCCCCGGTCGATCCGTCGGCCGGCGACCGCGCCAAGGGCTTCCAGGCCTTGCAGGCCGGCGACGCCGCCGAGGCCGAGCGCCGCTTCCAGGCCGCCCTGGCCCGCCGCGCGGGCGACGCCGACGCCCTGGGCGGCCTGGGCCTCGTGCGCCTGCAGGCCCAGCAGTTCACCGAGGCCGCCGACCTCCTGACCCGGGCCGGCCGCGCCAGCCCCGCCAGCGCCGGGCGCTGGAAGGAGGCCCTGACCAGCGCCCGCTTCTATTCCGGCCTGCAGACCGCCCAGGCGGCGCTCGACCAGGGCCAGACGGCCAAGGCCGAGCAGACCCTGCGGCCGCTGACCGCCCAGACCTATCCCGATCGTCTGCTGGCCTCGAACCTCCTGGCCGAGTCGCTGCGTCGTCAGGGCAAGGCGGCCGAGGCCGAAAGCGTCTATCGCCAGATCCTCGCCGCCGCCCCCACCCAGGCCGAGGCCCAGCAGGGCCTGGTGCAGGTGCTGCTCGACCAGGGCCGCACGGCCGAGGCCGAAACGGTCGCCGCCGCCTCGCCGGCCCTGGCGCCCGACGCCGCCGGCCAGAACCTGCTGCGCGGCCGCATCGACCACGAGCGCGCCAACCAGCTGTGGGCCAACGGCGACCTGTCGGGCGCCAACGCCGCCTTCGAGAGCGCCCTGGCCTCGTCCCCTCGCGACCCGTGGGTGCGGCTCGACTTCGCCCGCTTCCTGGCCGGACAGGGCGAGGCCCAGGCGGCCGAAGGGCTGATGTCCCAGGTCTCGGCCGGCAGCGATCCCGAGCAGATCCACGCCGCCGCCGTCTTCGCCGACCAGCAGGGACGGCCCACCGAGGCCCTGGCCTTGTTGAACCGTGCGCCGGCCGGGCGGATGACGCCCGAGATGACGTCCCTGCGCGGCCGGCTGGAGATCGACGCGGCCATCGACCAGGCCCGCGAGGGCGGGGGCGTGGCCCAGCTTCGCGGCCTGGCGGCTCGCCCCGGTCTGTCGGTCGACGCCGAGGGGCGGCTGGCTTCGGCCCTCTATGACCTGGGTGACCGCCAGACGGCGCTGTCCATCGCCCAGCGCACCCTGGTCGAGGGCGTCACCGAAAGCCCGGCCAGCTATGACGGCATGGTCGCCGTGCTGGCCAAGGCCGGCCGCGACGCCGAGGCCGCCGCCATCATCCGCCAGGCCGCCACCCGCGCCGGAAACTCGCCGGAGGGTTCGCGCGCCGTCGCCGACCTGACCGCCACCCTGGGCGCGGAGCGGGCCGACCGCCTGCGCGCCGCCGGCGATCTCGCCAGCGCCTTCGACGTTCTGTCGGCCGCCTTCGCCGTGGCCCCCAAGAACACCCGCCTGCTGGCGCCGCTGGGCCGGGTCTATCTGGACGGCCGGATGTACGGCGAGGCCGCCCAGGCCTATGGCGTGCTGCTGCGCGCCAAGCCGGGCGACAAGGAGGCCCTGATCGGCCTGGCCGACGCCTCGGCCGGCAAGGGCGACCTGGCCGGCGCCCGCCGCACCCTGGCCCAGGCGATCGCCGCCTCGCCGCGCGACGCCGACCTCTATCTCGCCTCGGCGCGGGTCGAGCGCCAAGCGGGCAACGAGCGGGGCGCCCTGGAGGCCCTGCGTACCGCCAAGCTGCTGCGTGAGCGTCGCCCGACCTTCGGTTCGGGGCTCGATGCGGTGCTGGCGCCCGGCGGTTCCAACGCCACGCCGGGCGGGGGGCTTGGCCCCAACCCGTTCACCAGCGGCGGCGTTCCGGCCCGCACCTCGCCGGTTCTGCCGGTGGCGGCCAGCCGCTACGACCTGATGGGCTCGGCCGCCGCCGCGCCGCTGCTGGGCGTCGACGTCGCCTCGGGCGGCGACCAACTGGCGGGCGTGCTGACCCCGGCCGCGCCCGCGTCCGCGCCCACCTATTCGACCAACGGCGAGCGCAACTTCGCGGGCCTGGCCTTCCCGTTCACCGGCCGCAACGGCCGCGCGGGCGAGGCGGCCTCGCCGCGTCCTACCTCGAGCGTGGCGCCCGCGCCGGGCAATCCGTTCGTGGCTCCGGCCGAGCGCGATCCGGTGGTCGGCGACATCGATCGCCAGATCGCCGAGATCACCGCCCGCACGGCCGCCCAGGTCGCCGGCTCGGCCCAGATCCGCACCCGCTCGGGCGAGGCGGGCCTTGGGCGGCTGCACGAGCTGTCAGCTACCGCTTCGGCCTCCGCCAACCTCGGCGAGGCGCGGTTCACCGCCTCGATCTCGCCGGTCAGCATCGACGGCGGCACGCCCTCGGGCTCGGCCGAGCAGCGCTATGGCGGCAACCAGATCGTCAACGCCCGCGCCATCGTCGGCGAGTTCGCGCCGGTCTATCGCGCCGCCTCCCCGCAGAGCGCCTCGGGCGCGTCGGTAAATCTCGCCGTGGAAGCCGGGCCGCTGAAGGCCGACATCGGTACGACCCCGATCGGCTTTGGCGATGTCGACGTGGCCGGCGGCGCGACCTTCTCGCCGCGCCTTGGCGCCAACGGCCAGGGCAAGGCCTGGATCGAGCGCCGTCCGGTCACCGACAGCGTGGTGGCCTATGCCGGCGCCCGCGACCCGGTCACCGGCCAGCGCTGGGGCAAGGTGATGCGCACCGGCGGCGGGATCAGCCTGTCGTACGACGACGGCTATTCGGGCCTCTATGGCGACGCCAGCTACAGCCACTACGACGGCGAGCACGTGGCCGACAACGACGGCTACCAGGTCAATCTGGGCGGCTACATCCGGCCCTATCGCCGGGGCGAGACCGAAGTGCAGGTCGGCTTCAACCTCAACCAGCAGGGTTTCGACAACAACCAGAACTTCTTCAGTCTGGGCCATGGCGGCTATTTCAGCCCCAAGACCTTCACCAGCCTGACCGCGCCGATCAGCGTGACGGCGAGGCAGGGCGCCTGGAAGTTCAAGGGCGCGATCGCCCCCGGCTACCAGACCTACAACCAGGCGGGCGCGGCCTACTTCCCGATGGACGCGGCCCTGCAGGGCGAGCTGACGACCCTGGCCCAGGCCGACACCGACGTCTTCCCGCGCTACCTGGCCCAGAGCGCCAGCGGCTTCGGGATCTCCGGCGGGCTGTCGGCCGACTACCAGTTCCGGCCCGGCGCCAGCATCGGCGGCGCGGTCAACTTCAACACCTTCGGCGTCTACAACGAGACCGCGGTCAGCGTGGGCGTGAAGCAGATCCTCGGCGGAGACGGTGGCCGATGAGCGCCAGCGAGTTCGATCCCCGGTCCAAGGACCTCGGCTACCTGCGCCGGCGGCGGGTCAGCGGCCAGTGGGCGCCGTTCCTGGCGTCGCTGGCCGACGAACTGGCCGCCGTCGCCGACAAGGGCGCGGTCAAGCGCTTCCTGTGCGCCACCGGCGAGCGCATGGCCCGCCGCCATGCCCTGCCCAAGCTCGAGACGCTGGACGAGCTGGAAGTGCGGCTGAACGAGATCCTCGACGCCATGGACTGGGGCTGGGTGCAGCTCGCCGTGGCCGAAGACCACATCCTCATCACCCATGGGGCCTGTCCGAATGTTCTCGAAGACGACGACAAGCGCGCCTGGCCGCCGCTCATGGCCGAGCTTCTGGCGGGGGCCTACGGCGCCTGGCTGGCGGCGCAGGGAAGCCCGGGCGGGGTCACCACCTGCCGCGATCCCCTGGCTTCTCCGCTGGTGTTCGAGCACCGCGTCTAGGCTGCTGGCGGTGGTGCTGATCGCCGCCGCCGGGAGCGCCTGCGCGCGGCCGCCGGACGGCTGGGCGCAGTTCAAGGCGACCTATGTGCAGCCTGACGGCCGCACCATCGATCCCGAGAACGGCGGGGTCAGCCACAGCGAGAGCCAGGGCTGGACCATGCTGCTGGCCGAGGGGCACGGCGACCGCGAGGTCTTCGACAAGGCCTGGGGCTGGACCCGCGGCAATCTGGTCCGCAAGAACGCGCCGCTGCTGGCCTGGCGCTACGATCCGCGCACGACGCCGGCCGTCGCCGACGAGAACAACGCTTCGGACGGCGACATCCTGGCGGCCTGGGCGCTGCTGCGGGCCGGACGGCGCTGGAAGAACGACGAGTATCTGGCCGCCTCCAAGGCCATGCGTGAGGCGGTGGCCGAGCGCCTGGTGGTCGAGGTCGGCGGCCGCACCGTGCTGCTGCCCGGCCTGGAGGGCTTCCGCAGCCCGGCGGGCGTGGTCGTCAACCCGTCGTATTTCGTGCTGCCGGCGCTGAAGGACTTCGCCGCCGAGGACGGTCCTGCGGCGCCTTGGCGCACCCTGGTCGCCGATGGGGTCAAACTGGCCGGGGAGGGGCGGTTTGGCGCTCAGAAACTGCCTCCGGACTGGCTTCTGGTGCGTAACGACGGCGGCTTGGCCTTAGCGCCTGAAAAACCTCCATTATTCGGTTTCGACGCTATTCGCGTGCCCCTTTACCTGGCCTGGGGAGGCGAAGATTCGCTGGCGCGCGACACCGCCGCGTATTGGCGCGGAAAGATTCAAGCCCAAAAAGCGCCACCGGCATGGGTCAATATGTCCGACGGGCGGGAAGCCGACTTTCCGCTATCTGGAGGCGGTGTCGCCATCGCCGCCCTGGCCTTGAACGACCCGTCGATCCGGACGCTGCGGGGAGCGTCGCAGGATCGCACGTACTACTCTTCGGCCCTTGGCCTGCTCGCCGACATGGCGATGCGGGAGAAGGGCGGCAAACGACCTTAACCCCGTACCGCTGGAAGCGGTGGAGCCGAACCATGGCTGGCGACGTCAACCGACTGTTCTCGATGATCAACCAGGCGAACCTGCCCTACCAGGTGTTCGAGCAGGTCTTCGACGATGCGGCGCCGGTGGTCGAGGCCCAGGCGGCCCTCAGCGAGGGAGAGGCCATGGCCCTGGCCCTGCGCAACGTCTTCGGCTGCCCCCCGGCCGCCAACGAGGACGCGGTGACCGTCGAGTCCGGCTTCCTGAAGGCTTATTGCGAGCCGACGCCCGAGCCGGTCCAGCCTGCCGCGCCCGTCGCCGCCAAGCCGGCCGGCGCCCGCCTGGACGACATCTTCCGCCGCATGGTCGAGCGGGCCTAGCCGGCCGCGGCGAACCGCAGTTCCACCACCAGTCCCGGCCGCGGCGCGCGCGTGCGCGCGGCCAGGCCGATGTCCAGGCGCTGGGCGATCGAGCGCACGATCGCCAGGCCAAGCCCCGCGCCGTTCGTCTCGGTCTTGCTCTTGCCCCGGAAGAACGGGCTGAAGATGCGGCCGATCTCCTCGGGCGCGACGCCAGGGCCGTGGTCCCAGAGCGTCAGCCCAAGCCCTGCGCCCTCGACCGCCACGACCAGCGACACGCTTCCGCGGCCATAGGCGCAGGCGTTGAACACCAGGTTGCGCAGCAGTTCGCCGACCAGCACCGCATTGCCGGCGGCGATAGCGGTCTCGGGCAGGCGGCGGCGGAAGACAACGTCGGGATAGTCCCGCGCCACCTCGGCGGCGATGGTCTCGACCAGCAGCCGCAGGTCGCTGGTCCCCTCGACGGCGGCGGCTTCCGAGCGGGCCAGGGCCAGCAGCTGGCTGAGCACCTGGCGCAGGTTGCCGGCGGCGGCCATGGAGTCCTTCAGCAGCGCCTTCTGCGGTTCTGCTTCGATCGTGCGCTCGACCAGGGCCAGATTGGCGATGATCACCGACAGCGGCGTGCGCAGCTGGTGCGAGGCGTCGGCCGAGAACCGCTCCAGCGCCTTGGTGAAGCGCTCGAGGCTCGGCATCAGGCGGTTGAAGGCCGCCACCACCGGCGACAGTTCGGCCGGGGCGTCCAGGTCGCGCACCGGCGCGAAGTCGGGCCGCGAGGACTGGGCCCGGCGGGTCAGGTCGGCGGTCAGGCTGCGCAACGGCGCCATGCCCCAGGTCACGGCCGGGATGACCAGGGCGGCGGCCACCAGCACCAGCAGCAGCGGCAGGATGATGAAGTTGAACTGCAGTTCGCGCACGCTGGCGCGGCGGGAGTCCAGGCTCTGGGCGACGGCGACCACGACGGGGTCGGCCACGCCCGGCACCATCACCGTCGCCTGGGCGATGCGCACGCGATAGCCGCGCATCTGCGCATAGGCGAAGTCGGTCTCGTTGGGCGGCGGAGCCGGCGGATGGGGCAGGTCGTCATAGCCCGTCACCAGGCGCGGACCCTGGCGTACTGCGTAGAACACCGCGTCGCGCTCGGGGCTGTCGAGCAGGCCCAGAGACCAGGGGGGCAGGGCGACCTTGGCGCGGCCGTCCTCGGCGCCGATCTGGGCGACGATCGAGGCCACCGAACCGGCCAGTAGGCGGTCGGAGGTCTTTTCCACCACCTGGTGGGCGGCCAGGGCGCCGGCCAGGGCCAGCGCCGCGCCCAGCAGGGCCAGCGGCGCCACCTGGGCGATCAGCAGGCGGGCGACGAGGCTGGGCGGGCGCCGCCGCCTCACGGATCCAGCCGATAGCCGGCCCCGCGCAGGGTCTGCAGCTGCGGGCCGTCGGGCTGAAGCTTGCGGCGCAGCCGGCCCACATGCACCTCCAGCGCGTTGGGCGAGGCGGGCTGCTCGTCGGGAAACACCTCGGCCGCCAACTGGCCGCGGTCGACCACCCGTCCGGGGCGCATGGCCAGGGCCTTGAGCGCGGCCCACTCGCGGGGGCGCAGGTCCAGCCGCCTCTGGCCGACCCAGGCCGCGCCCGCCTCCCAGTCGCAGGTCAGCGAGCCCAGGGTGACGATGCGGGCGGCGTATCCGCTCTTGCGGCGGACCACGGCGCGCACCCGGGCCACCAGCTCGAACGGGTCGAAGGGTTTGAGCACATAGTCGTCGGCGCCCATGTCGAGGCCGGCGATGCGGTCCTGCACGGCGTCGCGCGCGGTCAGCACGACGATCGGCGTGGAAAAGCCCTCGCGGCGCAGGCGCGACAGGATCTCGAAGCCGTCGATGTCGGGCAGGCCGATGTCGAGGATCATGGCGTCGAAGTCGCCGGGCAGGGCCAGGGCCAGCGCCGCCTCGCCGGTCTCGGCGCAGACCGCCTGATGGCCCTCGCTCTCGAGGGTGGCGGTCAGAGAGCGGCGCAGAGGCGGATCATCCTCGACAACGAGTATCTTCATCGGGGATGTAGCGGGTCACGACGCGAAACGAGGGGAGCGCCGGCCATCCGACGCCGATTGACAGTCGAGGTCAAGAGACGCCGGGCGCTGGGCCTGATCGGCGCGGCGGGGCTGGCCGCGCTGGCGGGGGCTTGCGCGCCGCGCGTCGAGGGCCAGGCGACCAGTCGCTGGGACGTGATGGGCGCGCATCGCGAGGGCGAGGTCGTCGTCTATGTGAACACCGGCGTCTACGGCCCCGTGGCCGAGGGTTTCCGCAAGCGCTTTCCCAAGATCAAGCTGACCATGGTCGAGGTGGCCGCCCGCCCGCTGCAGGCGCGGGTGATGGCCGAGACCGACAGCGGCGCCCCCGTCGCCGACGTGGCCTGGAGCTCGTCGATGGACATCCAGGTCAAGCTGATCAACGACGGCTACGCCCAGACCTATCGCAGCCCCGAGGCCCGCCATCTGCCGGCCTGGGCGGTGTGGCGCGACCAGGGCTTCGGCGTCACCGCCGAGCCGATCGTCTTCGCCTACAACAAGCGCCTCCTGAAAGAGGACGACGTGCCGCGCAGTCACGCCGCGCTGCTGGCGGCCCTGCGCGACGACCCGGCCCGCTGGCGCGGCAGGATCGCCATGTACGACCCGGAAAAGAGCGGGGTCGGGTTCCTCTACATGTCCAGCGACACGGTGGTCTATCCAGACGCCTGGGCGCTGTACGACGCCCTGGCGGGCTCCGATCCCGGGCTCTATGTGCCGGGCGCGCCAATCCTGGCCAGCGTCACGGCGGGCGAGCACCTGCTGGCCTACGACATGAACCGCTCCTACGCCGACTGGTGGGCGCGAGGGCAGGGGCCGGACATCGGCTATGTCACGCCCAGCGACTACTATCTGTCGATCGCGCGGGTGGCGTTCATCACGCGCTCGGCGCCGCATCCCAAGGCCGCGCGCCTGTTCCTCGACTACCTGATGTCGGAGGAGGGGCAGCGGCGCCTGGCGCAGGCGCGGCTGACGCCGATCCGCGAGGGACTGGGCGCGGCCCCGCCGCCGGGCGGCCGGCCGATCCGGGTGGGACCGGCCCTGCTGGCCAATTTCGATCAAGGGCGGCGCGAGGAGATGCTGGCCCGCTGGCGTCGCGCCCGAGGTGATCGCGATTAGGCGCCCTTCATTTGGGCAATCGCTGATCTTTATTTGTGCAAATCGGCCTGCCGAGCCGAGCGCCAGCCCATTTTTACGCCGGGCCTCCGCGCCGTGAAGCTGTCACCGACCTGTCACGGGGCCCCGATCGGCTGAAACCGCCGGGCGATGCCGGAACCCTCAGGGTTGATCGCCGGGAAGAACCTACCCGCGCACCGACCCGCTTACGACTAAAACGTGCCGCTTCCGGCGGTTTTGCCGACATCGGAACACCCGGCCTAACTGATCCTCGCTCTTGCGGAAGAGATCAGGTTCGACCCGACGCCGAAGGCGCAACCGCCCCGGAAACGCTCAGGCAAAAGGACCGCGGAGCACAAGGACGCTGGAAAGCAGGCGCGCCTCCAGGAGGGGCGTCTCGCCGAAGGAGCAAGGGCGCGGTGCGTTCCGAATCTCTCAGGCCAACAGGACAGCGGGGGCAGAGGAACGCCTTGCGATCAGGCGAGCGGCGCGTGGTGCGTCGCTGGCGGATCGCGGCTGCTGGACCGTCCAGTTCATGGATGGCTCGGGGCGGGGGCGACTGTCGACTGCATGTTTGAGAGGGGATCTCACTTGGCATTTTCACGTCACTCCCGCCGCGCCCTGCTGATCGGGGCCAGCATCCTGCCCGCGGCGCTCGCCCTGCACGGCGCCGCCCTGGCCCAGACCTCGGGCGACAAGGCCGACGACAGCGTCGGCGAGATCGTCGTCACCGCCTCGCGCATCGACCGCGCCGGCTTCCAGGCCCCGACCCCCACGGTCCGCGTCACCGACGCCGACCTGGCCGTCGGCGCGCGGCCGAACATCGCCGCGGCCCTGAACGACCTGCCGCAGTTCCGCGCCACCACCTCGGCCCAGACCACCGGCACCAACACCGGCGCCGGCAACGCCCCGCTCGACCTGCGCGGCCTGGGCATCAGCCGCACCCTGGTGCTGATCGACGGCCGCCGCTTCTCGGGCGAGAACGACCTGAACGTCGTGCCCAGCGTGCTGGTCAAGGGCGTCGACGTCGTCACCGGCGGCGCCTCGGCCGCCTGGGGCTCGGGCGCTGTCGCCGGCGTCGCCAACATCATGATCGACCGCAACTTCACCGGCGGAAAGCTGGGCGTCGAGGGCGGCATCTCGTCCTTTGACGACGCCGAGCAGGTGCGCGTCGAAGGCGCCTGGGGCACGGGCTTCGCCGACGGCCGCGGCCACTTCGTCATCGGCGGCGAGTTCCTCAACAACGAAGGCGTCGTTCCCAAGAACAGCCGTCCGAACATCGGCCGCTGGGCCACCGTTCCCAACGGCGACGGCCGCTACAAGCTGGCTCCCGACGTCGGCTTCTCGAACGCGGCCTATGGCGGCCTGATCATGTCGGGCGTGCTGAAGGGCAAGGCCTTCAATCCCGACGGCAGCCTGCGCGACTTCGACTACGGCACGGTCAGCGGCACCAACTCGATCGGCGGCGAAGGCCCCTCGAACGACGACCTGTCGCCGCTGGTCACGCCCCAGCGCCGCTACGCCACCATGGCCAGCGTCACCTATGACCTGACCGACAGCGTCAAGCTGACGGCCGAACTGCGCCACTCGCGGATGTGGAACGATTACGTCTGGTTCGGCGACCACAATCGCGGCAACCTGACGATCAAGGCCGACAACGCCTTCCTGCCGACCGCCGTGCGCACCGCCCTGGCCAACGCCGGCGAGACCCAGTTCACCATGGGCCGCTTCAACAGCGACCTGTCGTACTCGACCATCGACTTCGAGCGCGTGGCCACCCAGGGCACGATCGCCCTGGACGGCTCGTTCGGCGACGGCTGGCGCTGGAGCGCCTACTACAGCCACGGGGAGAACGAGAACAACATCGACACCCCCGGGTTCCTGCTGACCCAGAACTACGCCAACGCCGTGGACTCGGTGATCAGCCCGACCACCGGCCAGGCCGTCTGCCGCGTCGCCCTGACCAACCCGACCAGCAACTGCGTGCCGATCAACCTGTTCGGTGAAGGCGCGCCGTCGGCCGAAGCCATTGCCTATGTCACCGGCACGCCCAGCATGCGCGAGACCTCCAAGCTCGACGTCGGCGGCTTCAGCCTGCGCGGCGAGCCCTTCGAACTGCCGGCCGGCCCCGTCTCGATCGCCGTCGGCGGCGAGGCCCGCAAGGAGTCGGTCGACCGCTCGGTCGGCGCGCTCGACACGGCCAAGGCCTTCACCTCGTTCAGCTTCTCGGCGATGTCGGGCAGCTTCACGGTCAAGGAAGCCTTCGCCGAAGTGCTGGTGCCCGTCGTCCGCGACGTGCCGGTGCTCAACAAGCTCGAGGTCAATGCCGCGGCCCGCATCAGCGACTACGACACCACCGGCTCGATCTGGTCGTGGAAGCTGGGCGCCACGAACGAGTTCTTCCCGGGCTTCCGGGGCCGGATCACCCAGTCGCGCGACATCCGCTCGGCCAACCTGACCGAGCTCTTCACCACCAGCACGACGGGCTACAACACCATCGTCGACCCGGTGACCAGCTCCAGCGTCTACGTGTTGACCAACGGCGGCGGCAACCAGGCTCTGCAGCCCGAGACGGCCAAGACCTTCACGGCCGGCTTTGTCTATTCGCCGCCGCAACTGCCGGGCTTCAACGTCTCGGTCGACTACTACAACATCGATATCGACGACGTGATCACCACGATCGGCGCCCAGGACATCGTCACCCGCTGCGCCGCCGGCAACCAGGACATGTGCTCGCGGATCACCCGCGACAGCGCCACCAACGCCATCACCCGGATCGTCTCCACCTACGTCAACCTGTCGAACTACAAGACCGACGGCGTCGACGTGGAAATGTCCTACTCGATGGACGCCTCGCGCGTGCACTCCAGCCTGGACGGCCGCCTGCGCCTGCGCACCGTCGGCACCTGGGTCAACAACCTGACCACCAACGACGGCGTCAGCGAGATCGATTACGTCCGCTCGCAGGGCTACTCGTTCGGCCTGGGCGTGCCGGAGTTCCGCGTCGTCAGCAGCCTGGACTATTCGGGGCCGGTGTTCGGGGCCAACCTGCGGGCCCGCTACATCTCGCCCGGCAACTACAACAACACCGTCGATCTCGTGAACGGCCACATCAAGGCCTACACCTATGTCGACCTGGGCGTGCGCGCCAAGCTGCCTGAGTTCAATGGCTACAACGTCGAACTCTACGCCAACGCCACGAACCTGTTCGACAAGGCGCCGCCGATCGGCTCGCTGTACTCGCCCTACTACGACGTCATCGGCCGCTACGTGACCCTGGGCGCGCGGATGCGCTTCTAGGGACGCTAGGACCTGGCGTGCGCCGTCGCCCCCGCCGGCCGCGCCAGACCCCAGCGAGGTCCGGAGCCTTCCCCCAAAGGCTTCGGGCCCGGCCGATACCCGCGCCGCCGGTCCCTCCCTCCGGGCCGGCGGCGCCTCACCCCCAGATTGGTGATTTCCCCATGATCTCGCGCCTCACCCTGACGCTCGCCCTGCTGGCGGCGAGCGGCGGCCTCGCCATGGCTCAGAACGTCCCCGTGGCTGCCGTGCCGGCCGCCATCGTCGCCGACGGCCTGCCGCCCATCCCGCAGGAGCTGGTCTCGGCGACCACGCCCTACCTGCAGGCCCGCCATGCCAACTTCCTGGGCTGGAACCCGTCCGACCGCTCGATGCTGATCAAGACCCGGTTCGGCGGCACCGACCAGGTGCACACGGTGGCGGAGCCCGGCGCCGACCGCCGCCAGCTGAGCTTCGAGGCCGAGCCGATCCTGGCCGCCGCCCTGTCGCCCGCCGGCGACGCCCTTGTGCTGCAGAAGGACGTCGGCGGCGACGAGTTCTACCAGCTCTACCTGCTGGTCGACGGCCGCCCGCGCTTGATCACCGACGGCAAGAGCCGCAACTGGTTCGGCGCCTGGTCGCCCGACGGCAAGCAGGTCGGCTACGCCTCCTCGCGCCGCAACGGCGCGGACATGGACCTCTATGTGGTCGACCCGCGCGACCCCAAGACCGACCGCCTGGTCGCCAAGGTCACCGGCGGCGGCTGGAACGTCGCCGACTTCTCGGCCGACGGCAAAAAGGCCCTGGTGCTCAATCGCATGTCGATCAACGAGGCCATGGTCTACGAGCTGGATCTCGCCAGCGGCGCGATGACCCCGCTGACCGACCCCAAGGCCAAGGCCTCGTTCGTCGATCCCCACTACGCCCACGACGGCTCGGTGTGGCTGACCTCGGACAAGGACAGCGACTTCCTGCGCCTGGGCCGCCTCGACGCCAAGACCAAGGCCTTCGTGCCGGTCAGCAAGGAAGCGCGCTGGGACGTCTCGGACTTCGCCCTGTCGCCGGACGGAAGTTTCGCGGTTTACGCCATCAACGAGGCCGGCGTGTCGCGCGTGCGGGTGCTGGACCTGGCCAGCGGCGCGGTGCGCACTGTCGAGGGCCTGCCGGCGGGCGTCATTCCCTACAGCATCGGCCCGGCTATCGAGATTTCGCCGTGGGGCGACATCGGCCTGTCGATGTCGTCGGCCAAGGTGGCCGGCGACGCCTTCTCGATCGACGCCAAGACGCTGAAGGTCACCCAGTGGACCCGCAGCGAAACCGGCGGCCTCGACCCCGCCAGGAACGTCGAGCCGCGCCTTGTCGAGATCAAGAGCTTCGACGGCGAGACGGTCTCGGGCTTCCTCTACCAGCCCGACCCGGCCAAGTTCCCCGGCAAGCGCCCGCTGATCGTCGACATCCACGGCGGCCCCGAAGGCCAGACCCGCCCCGACTTCCTCGGCGGCAACAACTACCTGGTCAACGAGCTGGGCGTGGCGCTGTTCTTCCCCAACGTCCGCGGCTCGTCGGGCTACGGCAAGCGCTTCGTCAATCTCGACAACGGCCCGTTCAAGCGCGAGGACTCGGTCAAGGACATCGGCGCCTTCCTCGACGTCCTCTCCAAGGAGCCGGCCCTGGACGCCGACCGCTTCGCGGTCAACGGCGTCTCCTACGGCGGCTACATGTGCTACGCCTCGGCCACGCACTACAGCCCGCGCCTGAAGGGCGCCAACTGCTACGTCGCGATCTCCAACTTCGTCACGTTCCTCGAGAACACCCAGTCCTACCGGCGCGACCTGCGCCGCGTGGAGTACGGCGACGAGCGCGACCCCAAGCAGCGCGCCCAGCTGACGAAGATCTCGCCGCTGACCAGCGTCGACAAGATCACCATCCCGCTGCTGGTGGCCACCGGCGGCACGGATCCGCGCGTGCCGGCCTCCGAAGCCGACCAGATGATCGCCGCCGTCCGCGCCAAGGGGGGAGAGGCCTGGCACCTCCTGGCCAAGAACGACGGCCACGTCTTCCGCAAGAAGGAAAACGCCGACTACTACTTCTGGAGCAGCATCATGTTCTGGCGAACGACGCTGCTGGGCGAGTAGCGCTGGGCGGTCAGGCCGGAGAAGGAGCAGGGCGCGGGGCTAGGGTTCCGCGTCTTGTTTCGTTTTCCTGGGGTGTCCGTGCGCAAGAGGGGAAACCGACTAAGTCGTTGATCTAACTCAGTTGGCCAAATTCCACCATTGAGCCGGGACCACCTAACGCCGTCCTTGGATGGTCCTCGACCACCTAAAGATGACCCTCATTCAGTATCATTTTCAACCGTGCGGCCCCGGCACGTCAAAACAGGACGTAGAGCTTCCTCATCCGCATCCTGAAAAAGGCGGGCGTCTAGCAGGTGTGGCCAACCACCGAGTTCGTACCTGGTCGGGAGCGTCAGGCGCGGGGAAAGCCGAAGGCAGGGTCCCGATTGACCAACCTCGCCATCAAGGCCAGCGGAGCCCGTTGCCTCTTTGGTACCGAAGTTGCTGCGGCGGTCCGAAGGTCGAAGCCACATTGATCGCACTGCTCTATCGCCAGCACCTTCTCCCATCCCAATCGCCGCTGACAGGCAGGGCAATGATCTATGAGGACCTCCCAGCTTTCCGGGCAGAAGGGCAGCCGGAGCATCCAGCTCGCCCGGTGATATGTCGCCGCGCGTAACGCCGCCGGCGCAACCCGACGAGCAACCATGCTGACAAGCTCTCGATATCGATCGAGCTCCGGATCGTGTCGGCCGGTCAGCAAGCCCAGCTGCTCTTCGTCCAGCCAGAGGGAAGGCCATGCCTAAGAGGAACTGCTTGCGGCTGTCGCAGTGGTTCCAGGCCGCCAGTCGTGCGGTAAAGCCGTGGAAGCTCTCAACAAGCTGTCGGCCAACGGTTTCACCGACGAGAAGACCGGCGCGCACTATTTCCGCGCCGAAGTCGCCGTGCCGCCGGAAGAGCTGGCCGCGCTGAAGCAGCCCGGCCGCGAACCGCCAACGCTGAAGGCCGGCCTGCCGGTCGAGGTCGTCGCGCCGCTACGCAAGCGCAAGGCGCTGCAGTACCTGCTGGAACCGCTGCAACAGCGCCTGTTCCGGAGCTTCCGCGAACAGTGAAGCGCGGAGTGTTAGGAGTATTTTCCCATACGCCTAAGCCAGATCACCCTCGCGAACTGAAGGAGATGATCGGCGGCGCCGGATCTCCGCGCCGTAGAAAAGCGCATCCAAGGCGGGCTTTCGCGCATGCCATCGCATCAGCAACTCGCGGTATGACAAAAAACAATCTTCACTATTGATAGTTGAGGCCGCTGCTCTAAAGCCAAGCTCGCGAGCACAGCCCTAGGGCGAATCTGAATCGGTTCATGCGGTACGCCAGGACGTCCAGCGCCCTCGTCACCCGGATCGGTCAGCCCCAAGGCGATAGCGCTCAGTCCAAGTTTAGCGAGGCTCTAGTCGATGTCTTTCAGAAGCCAGCATGTTTTCGCGGGCCTCTTCGCCAGCGTCTCCATCGTGGCGATCACGGGATCGGCGCTTCCGGCCTACGCGGGCCTGCCGACCACGCGTCTGATGAGCGCGCCGGCGATCTCGCCCGACCAGGCCTGGCAGTACTTCGACGGCCAGGCCGGCCTGAGCACTCGGACAGCGACCTATGCGGCGATGCCGGGGGTCGCGCCGGAGATCAGGGCGCTGGCGCGCGCGCTTGGATCCGAGCAGATCGGGGTGGCCGACGCCAGCGGAATAACCAAGGAGGTCTATGCCCGGCGGGTCGCCGATTACCTTCGCTACAACATCACAACCGAGTTTCGCTTCGGCCTGGGCAAGGGTGCGAGGGGCGCGGTCATCGACCAGTCGGGCACGCCCTTCGATCAGGCCGAACTCATGTTCGAACTGCTGAAGCAGGCGAACATTTCGGCCAGCTACCTGGTCGGTGCGAAGTCCTACAGCGCTCAGGACATGGGCCGATGGACCGGCGTGGTCCGGGCGTTCTCGACGCCGGATGTCAACGGCGTGCAGGCGGTCACGGTCAACGCCAAGGCGTTGTGTCGTTTCCTCGCGGACGGCGGCATCCCGGTGCAGATGAATTTCAACGGCGGTTCGGTGGCCAGCTGTGACGGGCTGAGCGGCGACCTCGGCGCCAGCGACAGCATCACGATCGCGCACATCCAGGTGCAGGCCGAGGGCCTGCTCTTCGATCCCAGCTTCAAGCGCCAGACCTTCCGGAGCGGGGAGGGCATCGGCGCCGGCGCGGGCTGCGCGCAGGCGTGCGGGTCTCAGGCGGTGGAGGCGCTGCTGCGCGATCCCAGCGGGGCGGCCGAAGTCGGCAGCTACCTGGGTCGCACTTCCTACAAGAAGCTGAACGAAACCGCTCTGAACGCAAAACTGACGGCGCAGGCGACGGCCCTCGAGGCATACGTCGCCAATGCATATCCGGCCGGATCGGTCGAAGATTTCATCGGCGGAAGCAAGATCGACCAGAGCTTCGCGCCGGCGATCGCAGCGGCAGGTTCATTTACCGCCAAGTATACCTGGACCGAGAAAATTCCCGATGTTTTCCGATCGAAAATTTCGGTCCCGATGCGTGAAAACAAGACTTTCGAAGCCTACGGCGACGAACTTTCCGGGCAGCGACTGTGGTATGTCCACTCCTACTTCAGCGCCGAGAATGGATACGTCTCGCCGACATCGGTCTACAAAGGCATCTGCCAGTACACCACTTGCGACTATACGATAACGGTGAACCATCCGTATCCCGCCGTAGGGGGGAAGTACGCGGACGAAGACATCGTCATAAACAAAACGCCCTTCAAGGACGCCCTGGCGCCCAGCATCTACGCCATAACCCTGTCCTGGGGTGAGAGCTCGGGCTCCACCGAAGCGCACTATTCGGCGCTGCAACGAGCCAAGCCGGCCGGGGCCTTCGCATTCAAGCCGTCCAACCCCTTCTTAACCGAACGCTGCGGCCTCAGCTGCGCGGCCTCGCTGCACAGCGTCGCAGCCAGCATGCTGCAGGCCCAAACCACCAGCAACAAGCTCGTCGATACGGTGACGCGCACCTCGACCACGCGACACCTGGCCATCGGGACGCTGATGCCGGGCGCAAGGTCCAGCGAGAGAGAACTCACCGACGTCAACCTGCACACCTCCGTCAGCGTCCAGGCGCGTGATGGCGACGACGATCTGCGCGAGAACAGCTTCGAGGCCGCCTCGATGCTGTCGGCCATGCTGGAGGGCGGCGTACTTCAGTACGCCAAGGATTCGTGGGAACAGCATGCCGCCCCCGGCCTGTATTCCCAGCTGAACATCAACAACCGCACCTTCATCGACGCGCCCAAAGATGTGGCCAACAGCATCATGAACGGGCTGGGCTACAACAATACGACCAAGGCTTCCCTGCAGCAGCGCGTCACCGAAGGCTACAGCTTCATCCTGCCGGGGAACACCGACGTTGGCCGGATCAACGTCAACAACGGCTACGCCACGATCGACATCGCGGGCTACTACGGCTATCGCCCGGCCTCGGATCTGGATCCCACCGACGACGGCGCGGTCGCGTTGCTCGTCGCCGGCACTTTGAAGGGCGGCGCGGGAACCTATGCGGGCGAGCGGCCGGACGTGTCCTTGCGCAACCTGACCGCTGGCAACGGTGATCGCGGCAAGATCAATGTTTCGGACGTCGACCTCGCTAACGGGGCGCTCCGGATCAGCGCCATCGACCTGCCAGGCGGCAAGGACGGATTTCCCAAGACCTTACCTTTCGAGCGCTACTACGCATCCGATGGCGACGCTTATGAAGAAGTGATCGACAACGCCTGGGTGTACGACGGCCCCGACGCAAATTCCTTCATGCGACTGTCCGGCGGCTGGACGCACAACTACGCCTACTCGGCCAGCCTTGGCACAAGCCTCGACGCGGCCTTCGGACGACAGGGCGTTCTCGCCGCGACCCCGATGCTGGTTGGTCTCAACGCGCTGTTTGACCTGCGCAAGACCTCGAACTTCGACCGCCGCCTGACTGCGCTGTTCGTCGCGAACTGGATCAATAGCCAAGTCAACGGCAACGCCGTGATCATCAGCCGGCCGCGCGGAGCCGAGTCCTTCTACCGCTTGGCCTCGGGGGGCTACACGGGGGCTCCGGGCGGGGCGAGCGCCGTTTCCGTGACGGGTGCGCGCAGCGCGCCGACGATGCTCAACGGCAAGGTCGCCTACAGCTATGAGAACGTGCGAGTCAGCGTCACCGGCGGCGACGGCGACGTCTTGAGCTTCGAGCCGCAGTACAGCTTCGACGAAGCCAACCAACATATGTGGCCGCGCCAGTTTCGTGCGGTGGCCTGGAAGTTCCCGACCGGCGTCAACCTGACCTTCGAGTACGACACCCATACCCGCAAGGGGCAAAAGCGCTACTTCCTGAACGGCGTGAGCAACAATCTGGGCCGTCGCCTCAGCTTCGAGAGCGAGGGCAAGACCCAGTCGGACGAGCTGATCGACTCCACCATGTGGCGCCTGAAAAAGGTCTCGGACGAGGCGGGCAACGCCGTCTCCTACGAGACCACCGATTGTCCTTCGCCAAAGCAGATGACCTGCGCCGGCTTCAAGGTCACTCTGCCTGGCTCCAGAGTCATCAGTTACGCCTACGGCGCCGATAGCGCCTCGCCCGATCCCACGGGGTCTCCAAGGCTGCCATACCGTCTGCGACGGGTGTATGCGCCCTCATCGTCGACCACACCAGCGCACACGATCGTGTATGATGACCTTTATCACGTGAAGGCGCTATCCAATCGGGCCGGGCAGAGCAGCGCGTTCTATACGGGTGGCGTTTCGGGCGGCGAGGAGTGGAACCGCGGCGTCGTGGTCTCGCCTCGCCAGGACCAGTACGTGGTCACGACCAGCATCTTCGACTGGCGCAACAACCCGCTCCAGGTCACGTCGCCGCTCCAGCGGACCACGCGCAACACCTACGACTCGGCCGGCCGTGTAGTCCGGTCGCAGATGCCGGAAGGAAACGCTGTCATCACGACCTACGACGTGCGCAGCAACGTGACCTCGACCTGCCAGACACCCAAGCCCGACAATCTGGAAGCAGCGCCGCGAGCATGCAACGCGCCGACGGATCCCCAGACGATCACGACGTTCAAGGAGGGGGACAAGGTTCGCAACTGTCTCAATCCGGCCAGTTGCAACAAGCCGATCAGCGAGAAGGACGCCAGGGGAGGAGTGACGACCTACGACTGGAACAACACCACCGGCCTTCTGCAGAGCATCAAGCCGCCCCTGGACGCGGAAGGAAAGCAGTCCGAGACGAGCTACGGCTACGCCGATTTCAGCGGGACCGACGGAGCTACCTTCAAGCTCCTGAAGACCCATTCCCAGACGATCGCGACGGGCCGGAACCGCGATACGCAGTACGAGTACGACACCGCCAACAAGTTCGTCCTGAAATCGATGACGGTCGATCCGACCGGCGTCGCCGCCAGGACCTGCTTCAAGTTTGATACTTCGGGCCGCCTGATCGAGAGCACCGGTCCGCGCGGAGGAGTTTGCTGATGGCCGTCGTCACGCAGCTCGCCGGCAGATCCGGCGGGCAGAAACGCATGTTGTTGAGCGCTGGCTTGGCGCTTCTCGTCGGGGCGGGGCAGCCTGCGCTCGCTCAGTCCGGCGCTGACTACACCACCTACTATCGCTGGAACACGGCCCAACTTCTTGAGTGGAAGATTGGCGCTGACCCCGACGGCCCCGGAGGCCTCCAGCGCCGTCCAGCTGAGCACTACTTCTACGACGCCGATGCCCAGCTGACGCGCACCGAAGTCGGCCTGGTCAGCAATGGGACAGGCGCGGAGTTCACGCTGATGCACACCGTGCACGTCCGCTATGACGTGCTCGGCAACAAGACAATGGTCTACACCGTGCCCGCGACGTCCGCTGCCAGCGACCCGGAAAAGACCGGGGCGGCGGAGCTGATCAAAGCTTCAACGCTAGTCCAATCGAGCTACGACGCCGAAGGACGTGTCGTGTGCGTGGCCACCCGCATGGACCCGCAGAACTTTGCCAGCATCTATGCTTCAGCGACGCCCCCCGATGCTTGCACGACTACAGTCGCAGGCTCGTTTGGTCCTGACCGGATCGTCAAGACGGTCTACGACAAGGCCGGCAACGTCGAGCAGACTATAGAGGCGTTCGATGCCCGCGACGCCGCCGGTGTGAGCCAGTCGCGGACCTACGCGACTTACGAGTACACGGCCAACGGTCAGAAAAAGTCCGCCACCGACGCCATCGGTAACCGGACTGAGCTCTCCTACGACAAGTTCGACAGACTATACCGACTGACCTACCCCGTAACAGCGCGTGGCGCGGGCGCAACGAACCCATTGGATTACGAGGAGTACGGCTACGACCTTAACGGCAACCGTACCACTCTCAGAAAGCGAGACGGATCCAAGCTCAGCACCTGCTACGATGCTCTGAACCGTGAATACATTCGCTTCAAGCGTGAGGTCTCAGGCTGCCCGTCAAACGGCCAAGCCGACGACGTCTTCATCTCCTACGACCTGACCGGCGCAGTCACGAAGGTCTCCTATGGATCAACGGCCGCCCCAGCAGCAGATGCAATCGCCTACGAACGCGACAATGCTGGAAGACTGACCAAGGAAACCACCTACGGCAAGCCGCTCTCCTACCTCCACGATCAGGCGGGCAATCTCACTTCGATGGAGTGGCCAGGGGGGCTGAAAGTATCGTACGAGTACGATGCCGCCGACCGTGTGAAGACGATTTACGAGCCGGGCGGTCGCACACTAGTTACGCCATCCTATGATGCAGCCAATCGGGTTTCAGGCCAGAGCCGCGGCAATGGCGCCAATACGGTGTCGCTGTATGACGCAGCAGGGCGGCTGACACGCCTTCAGCACTCACTAAACGACGGCCGTGGCGTTCTGCTCAATACGCCTGAGCACAATCCTCAGGGCCAAGTTACGTCACGCGGCATCTCGAACGCGGACTATGCCTGGATCGCCACCAACCTGTCGCTTTCGGCGTCGGCGGACGGCCTCAACCGTGACTCCGCCATCGCGTCGCTGACCACGACCTGCGGCGTCGCCGGGGCGGGCTATGACTGCAACGGCAACCTGACCAACGACGGCTTCCGCCGGTACGGCTACGACGCCGAGAACCGGCTGACCTCGGCCGACGGCCTCCAGCTGGCCTATGACCCCGCGGGACGACTGGCGCGCACCACCGACGTCGGCGGCGCGGTCACGCGCTTCCTTTACAGCGGCGACCAGCTCGTCGCCGAAATGGACGCTGGCGGCAACCTGCTGCGCCGATATGTGCATGGCCCAGGGGTCGATGACCCTCTGGTCTGGTACGAAGGCTCCACGACCAACGATCCGCGCTGGCTTCATGCCGACGCTCAAGGCTCGATCGTCGCCTGGAGCAACCTCGCGGGCGCTCGCGGCGCCGTCTATACTTACGGCCCGTACGGCGAACCCGGTGACCGCTGGGGCTCGGGCAGCCGTTTCCGTTACACCGGCCAGATCGCCCTGCCGGAGGCGCGCCTCTATCACTACAAGGCCCGCGCCTACGAACCCGTGCGCGGCTGGTTCCTGCAAACGGACCCAATTGGCGGCGAAGACGATCTCAACCTTTATGCCTATGTTGGTGGAGATCCGCTAAACAGCAGCGACCCGACCGGGACCTTTTGCTGGGGCAAGTGTCCCTCTAATGCTGACAGGATTGCTTTTGGCCTAAACATCGGCCCAGGCCAAAATTACCTCGCGATCAATATCAATTCGGAAACCCGGCAGACGTGGGGGATTATCGGCAGCACCGCCACGTTCTTTGTTCCAGTCGCCGGCCAAGAAGCTGCAGCTGCCAAAGCCGCCCAATCGCTTAAGGCCGCCACAACTGGCACAGACTTTGTTTTGGCAGGCTCGTCGATCCTGCGAAAAATTAACATCAGGCCGACTACCAAAGGCTGGGGCTTGACGCCCAAACACCTTCAGAAACACTTTTTCGGAGAGGGGAAATATGCGCTAAATAAGATTGACACGTCCGGAAATCCAGACATGTGGACAAAGAACCTTATTGAACTATTTAGTGCTCCGGTAACCTCTAAAACCACTGACGGAATGCTGGATATTGTCAAAACTTTTCCCAAGGCGGACGGA
The DNA here is from genome assembly GCA_966252285.1 of uncultured Caulobacter sp. GTDB lineage: Bacteria > Pseudomonadota > Alphaproteobacteria > Caulobacterales > Caulobacteraceae > Caulobacter. Next base: position 58,140 of record CBINOL010000003.1, on the reverse strand, counting down.
AGCGGCGTGTACAAGATGGGAGTGCGCATCAGCCCCGCCAAGCCAGATGGGACGCATGACCTAGTAACCGTCCTGACGCGGCAGTAAATTATAGGTATTAAACAATGCCAGGATTCACATGCCCATGCTGCGGATACAGCGGACTTATGCTTCGTCCGTATGAGAAAATGTTCTCATACGCTGAAGTTAACGACGCATTACCGCCATATTCGAGAATTTTTGGGGCGCCATCTTATGAGGTCTGCGACTGCTGCGGCTTCGAGTTCGGAAACGATGATGACCCTGGCACCGGGAGTGCGATATCTTTTCAGGAGTACTTACAGGAATGGATTGATGACGGTGAAATTTGGTTTTCGGATCGAAAGAGACCGGATCTCTGGTCTCTAGATGATCAATTGCAAATGGCCGGTATAAAGCGGCCCAATACGCAGATGGATAAGACTTAATATAGCGCTTAAATCTATTATTTTGTTTTCATCCCAATTCTGCGCCCGGCGCCCAACTGACAATGGCAGAGGGAGAAGTCGGGCGCCTATAATTTTCATAGAAAGCTAACGGCGCAATCAAGTGGTCGCTGCTGAAGTTGATGGCGGGCGGCGCAAAGCCAGCCAGCAGGGCATGTGCGCTTGGCGCTACTGGTGCTAGCCGAGCCGAGCGATCCCGATCTTACCGTAAGTCCGTTTCACTGGCTCGCAAACGGCTATCGCCATTCGCGGATCCGAGGATGGCAGAGCCTGTACGAACACGCCGTTCAAGATCCGCTTTTCTTGTTCGCGATGGAGCTACCAAGAGAAGCGCGCCGCCTCACTCCCCGCTGCTGCAGAAGTTGCGGGCACCGCCACGCCGGAGACCGCCTGGCGACAGCGCGAGTGTGCGTCCGCCTCCGGATTGATCCTTAGCGCCTGTCGCATCGGACGTTGAAGCAAGCGTCACGACCCAGATCTCGAATGCGATCGTGATGGCCGGGCTTGATATGCCATCCATCTCCACCTCCGCCTGCGCTTGTCGGGCACTGTCAGGCCGCGCAGTTGGCGTGAAGATCACTAAGCCCTTGGCCTACACACGCTTGAACGACCGCCAACGGCGCGACTGGGGCTTCAAGGGCGGCGGGGGCCTGAATGTCGCCTTACTGGATCCAAGCCGACGGCGGCTCGTGGCGCAATTGAGTCGCCGGCGCGGCCTTCTCGGCCCATTTTTTCCGACCGTCTCGCATTGTTGACGGCCTAAAGTTGCAAATGGGTACGCGTTAAGCTGCAACGACACCACACCCGCGTGGCGGCCCGGGAGGGACTCGAACCCCCGACCTTCGCTTTAGGAAAGCGCTGCTCTATCCTGCTGAGCTACCGGGCCGCGTGCGCGGCGGAGAGGGTGCATAGCGCATGTTGCGCCGGGTGCGAAGCCTGACCTTGGCCGCGGCGCGGCGGATTGTCGCAAGGCGTAGAGCGATAATATCGCACGGCGCCGCTTCAAAGCCTTGATCTGGTTCGACTGTGCGTCGCCTGGAAGACTCTGTTAACCTTCCCGGCAACCGTGAGTAGGTGTGTGCGTAATCACGCCTCTTGTTGTTGTCTTGTGCGCGCGTGCTAGGCTCGCGTCTCAGTGGATCCGCGAGCGTCCTTTCGTATGTTGGATATGGCCGAGCACGACCTGTCGGACGGCGAAGACGATTCCGCCCTCCTGACCCTGGTCGAAACGATCGAAGAGCTCTCGGCGACCCGGACCATCGATGAGGTGGCCGCGGTGGTCCGCTCTTCCGCGCGCCGGATTTCGGGCGCCGACGGCGTGGCCTTCGTGCTGCGCGACAACGACTGCTGCTGGTACCTTGACGAAGACGCGATCGGCCCGCTGTGGAAGGGCAAGCGCTTCCCGCTGACCGCCTGCATTTCGGGCTGGTCGATGCTGAACCGCCAGACGGTGGTGATCCCCGACATCTACCAGGACGACCGCATCCCGCACGACGCCTACCGGCCGACCTTCGTCAAGAGCCTGGTGATGACGCCGGTGCGCACCCGCGACCCGATCGCGGCCCTCGGCGCCTACTGGGCCAAGGAGCACACGCCGCCGCCGGAGATCGTGGCCAAGCTGCAGGTGATGGCCCGCGCCACCGCCGCGGCCCTGGAGAGCGGCCGCCTGCACGCCTCGCTGAACAGGGAGCTGGAGCGGCGCACCTTCCTGATGCGCGAACTGGACCACCGGGTGAAGAACACCCTGGCCTCGGTGCAGTCGATCGCCAGCCAGACGCTGCGCACGGCCGCCTCGCCGCAGGCCTTCAACGAGTCGTTCGAGTCGCGCCTGCTGGCCCTGTCGCAGGCCCACGAGCTGTTGACCAAGCAGGCCTGGGGCAAGGCCCAGCTGCGCGAGATCCTGGCCGCGGCCATGCGCCCGTTCGGCGGACTGGAGGACGGCCGCTTCGTGGTCGAGGGGCCGCCGATCGAGATCACGCCCGAGGCGGCGGTGGCCGTGCACATGACCCTGCACGAACTGATCGTCAACGCCGCCAAGTACGGCGCCCTGTCGGTTCCGACCGGCGCGGTTTCGGTCGCCTGGCGCGTCGAGGACGAGGGCGGGCCCAACCCCACCTTCGCCCTGGAATGGCGCGAGCGCGGCGGTCCGCCGGTGGCGGCCCCGGACCCCAAGGACGAGGGCTTCGGCTCGCGGCTGATCCGCCGGGGGCTGTCGCGCGACCTGGGCGGCGCGGCGGTGCTGGACTTCGCGCCCGAAGGCCTGACCTTCACCTTCCGGGCCCCCCTCTCGCAAAGGCTGGCGGCGGCATGAGCGGGCGTCGGATCATGATCGTCGAGGACGAGGCCCTGGTGGCCATGATGGTCGAGGACCTGCTGACCGATCTCGGCTGCGAGGTTTCCGGCTCGTTCGGCGCGGTGGGCGAGGCCCTGGCCTATCTGGACGACGGCAAGCCGCCGCTGGACGGGGCCGTGCTCGACATCAACATCGGCGGCGAGATGGTGTTTCCGGTCGCCGAGGCCCTGCGGGCCAAGGGCGTGCCGTTCGTCTTCGCCACCGGCTACGGGGCCTTGCCGCGCAAGGGCTTCGAGGACGTCACCGTGCTGTCCAAGCCGATCAATTTCGGTCACCTGCGCGACGCCGTGCACGGGTTCGGCCAGGCGGCCTGAGGGCGGCCCGCGCCGGAAAACCGCCCGAGCGCCGTTTGCTTCTGCGAACCCTTCGCCGGAGCCTGCCCGTGCCTCGATCCCTGACCGCCTGTCTCGCCGCCGTCGCCCTGATCGGCGGCCTCGTCTCCGCTTCGGCGGGCGAGGCCGGCCCGGTGCGTGAGCGCCTGCGCGAGCGGATGGCCCAGCGCCTGCAGGCGCGGCAAGGCGAGGAGGCGCGGCCGATCGACCTGCAGGCCATCGCGCCAGGCGCGCGCAAGCTGGAGGTCTCGTACGGCCCCTCGGCCAAGCAGGCGATCGACGTCTATGTTCCGCCGGGCGCGCGCGACGCGCCGGTGATCGTCATGGTCCATGGCGGGGCCTGGAAGATCGGCGACAAGGCTAATGCCGGCTCGGTCGAGAACAAGCTCAAGCACTGGCTGCCCAAGGGCTACGTGTTCGTCAGCGTCAACTATCGTCTGCTGCCCGAGGCGATGGCGCAGGGACAGGCGCAGGACGTGGCCGCGGCGATGCGGCTGGTGCAGGCGCGGGCGGGCGAGTGGGGCGCAGACCCCCGCAGGATCGTGCTGATGGGCCACTCGGCTGGGGCGCATCTGGCGGCCCTGCTGTCGTCGAAGCCCGACATGGTCGGTCGGGCGTGGGCCGGCACGGTGGTGCTGGACTCGGCGGCGATGAAGGTCTCGACTGTGATGCAGCGGCGACATCCGGGTTTCTACGATGAGGCGTTCGGCGGCGATCCGGCCGCGTGGGCCAGGGTCTCGCCGATGGACCAGTGGACCCGCGCGGCCGTGCCGATGCTGCTGGTCTGCTCGTCCCAGCGGCCGGATCGGCCATGCGACGAGGCCGAGGCCTTCGCCGCGCTGACCGCGCGGGCGGGGGTGAAGACGCCTGTCCTGCCCCAGGCGCTGAGCCACGCCGACATCAACCGCACGCTGGGCCTGCCGGGGCCCTACACGCAGGCGGTCGACGCCTTCCTCGACGGCGTCCTTAAGTAGACGTCGCGCGGGCGCTCGCGTTGACCTCAACCGTGGTTGAGGTTTTAGAGGCCTGGTCGGTCCAAGCGCTCCCACGGGGGAGCCGCGCATTCGGAGCCGACGTCATGCCCCTTTCCCTGCAACGCCCGCGCTGGGTTCCCGTCCTGGCCTGGCTGCTGGCCGCGTTCTTCGTGTTCGGGGCGGTCGGCAACCTGCTGGCGCCGCCCGACATCGCCGAGAGCTACAGGCGCTGGGCCTATCCGGACTGGTTCCACGTCGTGACCGGCGCTCTAGAGCTGGCGGCGGCCGGGATGCTGGCCTGGCGGCGCGCGCGACCGGTCGGCGCGGGGCTGGCCACGGCGGTGATGGGCGCGGCGGTGCTGACCGTGCTGCTGCACCGCGACTGGGGCCACCTGCCGCCGCCGCTGACCGTGCTGGCGCTGTCGGCGCTGGTCGGCTGGGGCGCGCTGCGGGGAGCGCGCGCCTAGCCCGGTTCGCCGTAGACGATGCCGCGCCCGTCCGTCCCCACATAGACGCGTCCGTACACCCGCATGTCGGCGGCCAGGCAGCGGAAGCGGCGGCCGTATTCGTGGCGGCCGTCGTTGACGCGGACCCAGCTTTTCCCCTCGTCGTCCGAGCGCCAGATGGCCTTGACCCCGTCCTTGCGGCCGATGGCGAAGAGGGCGGGGTGGCCTTTGCCGGGCGGCGAGGCGCCCAGGTCGAGCTGGTCGACCTGCACGCCGCCGTCGACCCGCGTGAAACGGGCGCCGCCGTCGGTCGAGCGGTAGAGGCCCTGGGTCGAGACGAACCACAGGTGGCCGGCCTGGCCGGGAACGGCCTTCAGCGGCCAGGGGATCTCGCGCCAGGTCACCTGGTCGGCCGACAGGTCGGCGGGCAGGCCGCGCGTTGGCGCCTCGGCGAAGCTGGCGCCGGCGTCGGTGCTGAGAAAGCGCTTGCCGGTCTGGGTGTCGATCGCGGTGAAGCGCCGGGGATCCACGCGGTCGGGCACGGGGCGGACCCAGGCCGGCAGGCCCTGGCAGGCGGTCCAGGTCGCGCCCCGGTCTCGGGTGACCTGGGCCTGGGCGGTAATGACCATGAACACCGAGCCGTCGGCGTTGACGACGATGGCGGCGTCGTCGTGCGGATCGGGGCCGCGACGGCCCTGGCCGGGCGGGGGCGGAGCGCCCGTGATGCGCGGGGCGGTCATCGGCGCCCAGCTGCGGCCGTGGTCGCCCGACCAGGCCAGGGTCGGGCCGCCGTGGCGCTGGTGGGGCGTGCCGCTGCGCACGACGATCGCGGGCTTGCCGCCGGCGTAGTCGATGAAGTTGGTGTTGCCGAACACCGGGGTGGTGAACTGGTTGGTCGGCGAGACGGCGAGGTCGTCGTGCACGAAGCCGGAGATGTCGCCGAAACCGCTGAGCAGCTCCGGGCCCTCAGGCAGGCTGGTCAGGGTGATGATCGCCGTCTGTTCGATGCCCTCCACCCAGGGGAACCAGGTCGTCGGGCGCCCGGCGGCGGCCTTGGTGAACTCGCGGGTGGCGTAGATGGTCGCGCCGGTGGTGTAGCAGGCGAAGTCGGGGTCGAACGGGTCGATGGCCAGGCCCGCTATCCACCAGCCGAAGTCGGCCTGCGGCTCGCCCCAGTAGAGGAACGGCGTCGTCGTCACGTCACGGCGGGCGTCGGGATAGAGGTCGGTCCAGGTCGCGCCATGGTCGGTGGAGCGCCACAGCGTGTCGTGAGGGTTCCAGCGGTTGAGGCTGGTCACCGCCACCGCGCCGGCGCCGTCGACCGCCACGCCCATGAAGCCGCCGCCGCGCTGGGGCAGGGGCTTGGCGGGTGTGATTTCGGTCCAGGCGTTGTTGGCGGTGTCCAGCCGCCAGACCGCGCCGTCCGCCACATTCGACGGGCCGATGCCGCTGGAATAGGTGACGTAGAGCCGGCCCTCATGGTCCAGCGCCGCCTTGCAGGCCAGATAGGCGTGCGGAGCGGGGACCGGCTTCCAGCTCGCCCCGCCGTCGTCGCTGCGCCACAGGTGATGCTCGGACGGGTCGGCGACGCCGACGAAGAGCGTCCGTGAGCCTTCACCCGGCTTGCCGCTGCGCGGATCGAAGATCACGAACGACAGACCGCCGTGCGTGGGGGCCGGGCGGGCGTTGAGGCCGAGGCCCGGCAAGGGGAAGCTCGCCGACTTGCTCCAGGTCGCGCCCCGGTCGCGGCTGACCTGCAGGCCGTCGTGGCGCGAGGCGAAGTACAGGGTTCGAGTGTCGTTGGGATCGATGGCCAGGCGCTCGCCCAGGCCCCGGCCGTCCTCGTTGCCGCCCATGCGGAAGGGGACGGGAACGACGGTCCAGTCGGTCCCGCGATTTTCCGAGCGCAGGATGGCGGCCGGGTCGGGACGGCCCATTCCGCAAGCCAGGTAGACGACGTTCGGGTCGACGGGGTCGGGCGCGACGCTCTCGACGCCCTGCCAGCTGCCCTGGGCCTGATCGTCGAGCAGCGGGATCCAGCGCTCTTGCGAGGCCTGCCAGCGATAGGCCCCGCCCATGTCGGAGCGCAGATAGGCCAGGCCCTTCTCGACGCGGCTGAACACCACGTTGGGCACGAATCCGCCGCCGCCCACCCGCACGTTGCGCCAGCGATAGGGCAGGGCGCGAGTCGCGGCGGCCGCACCGAAAGGCAGCGCTGTCATGCTCGTCGCGAGCAGAAGGCCGGTGAGGGTCGCGCGGCGTGTCGGAGCGTTGGAAAACATGTCGGTCCTGAGCTCAAGCGTACTGTTCCAGCAAGGTTTGGCATGCGGCCGACACGTTTCGCCAGCCCCAATTGGTAGCGCTAACCAAGCTCCACTTTTGCGTGCCGTGGCCGAAAAGACGCAACCTCAGCTCAATTCGCTACGCCGTTTCGGCCACGTTTGACAGGCGGCGATGGCTGCGCCTATTCGCTTTTGCGAGTCATTATCGTTTTCGTGAGAGCCCGATGTCCTGCGCCTTCCGCGCCCTTCTGCTCGCCGCCGCCATGAGCCCGGCCGTCCTGGCGGCCGCCGCCCACGCCGACGAGGCGCCGGCCGCCGAAGCCGCGGCGGACAGCAATGTCGACGGCGTGGTGGTGACCGGCGCCCGCGCTCGCTCCACCGGCGCGACGGGCCTGGACCTCAGCCTGCGCGAGACGCCGCAGTCGATGACCATCGTCGGCCAGCAGCAGATCCGCGACTTCGGCCTGACCAGCGTCACCGACCTTCTGGACCGCGTGGTGGGCTTCAATGTCGAGCGGGTCGAGACCGATCGCACCTACTTCAACGCCCGTGGTTTCGACGTCACCAACTTCCAGGTCGACGGCGTGGGCCTGCCGCTGAACTGGGGCATCCAGTACGGCGAGATCGACACTATCCTGTTCGACCGCGTCGACGTGGTGCGCGGCGTCAACGGCCTGACCACCGGCGTCGGCAACCCCTCGGCCACCGTCAACTACATCCGCAAGCGCCCGATCGCCGGCTTCCAGGCATCGGCCGCGGCTCAATACGGCTCGTGGAACGACAAGCGCCTGGAGGCCGACGTCTCGGGTTCGCTGAACGCCTCGGGCACGCTGTCGGGCCGGCTGATCTACGCCAATCAGGACCGCGACTCCTACCTCGAACACTACAAGGTCAACCGGAACGTCTATTACGGCGTGCTGTCGTGGGACCTGACGCCGAAGCTGAACGTTACCGGCGGCTATTCGCAGCAGGACAACCTGGCCGACGGCGTGCTGTGGGGCGCGCTGCCGCTGAGCTTCTCGGACGGCTCGCGCATCCCCTGGAAGCGCTCGGCCAGCACAGCGGCCGACTGGACCTACTGGGACGTCAACGACAAGACCGCCTTCGTCGAGGCCAGCTACCTGTTCGACAACGACTGGGTCGCCAAGGGCACCTACACCCACAAGGACGTCGAGCAGAACGCCAAGCTGCTGTACGCCTCGGGCTATCCGGACAAGACCACGGGCCTGGGCATCGGCGGCTTCGTCGGCCACTACCCGTCGGAATCCAAGCAGGACCTGGCGGACCTGACCTTCAACGGTCCGGTCTCGCTGTTCGGCCGCGACCACCAGCTGGTGTTCGGCGCCAGCTACGCCGAGCAGACCCGCGAGGATTTCGCCTCGTCGGGCACGACCTATCCGGCCTATCCGTCGGTCTATGACTGGGGCAGCGTCGCCGAGCCGACGACCTATACCGACCTCTACTCGGCCGCCCAGATCAAGGACCGCCTGACGCGCGTGTTCGGCGCGGCGCACCTGAACTTCACCGATCGCCTGAAGGGCGTGGTGGGCTTCAACGCCGTCGAGCAGAAGACCTCGGGCACGTCGTACGGCGTCGACCAGGGCCGCACGGTCTCCAAGACCAGCCCCTATGCGGGCCTCGTCTTCGACCTGACGCCGCACGTGTCGCTGTACGGCAGCTACACCGACATCTTCAATCCGCAGGCCGAGGTCGACGCCAGCAACCGCAAGCTCGATCCGGTGCAGGGCGAAAGCTTCGAGGCCGGCCTGAAGAGCGAGTGGTTCGGCGGCAAGCTCTATGCCAGCGCGGCGGTGTTCAAGGTCGAGCAGCAGAACCTGGCCACCGCCGCCGGCGCCTTCCCGATCGACAGCACCGTCGGCCAGCCGGGCGCCACCTACTACACCGGCGTCGACACCACCTCGAAGGGTTACGAGCTGGAGGTCAGCGGCATGGTCACCGACCGCTGGCAGCTCAGCGCCGGCTGGACCCAGCTGTCGCTCGAGGACAAGGACGGCGAGGACGCCCGCACCTTCCTGCCGCGCAAGAGCCTGAAGGTCTCGACCACCTACAGCTTCCCCGAATGGCGCAACGCCAAGGTCGGCGCCTCGCTGCGCTGGCAGGACGAGGTGTTGGGCCTCGACAGCTTCGTGGTCACCCAGAAGGCCTATGCCGTGGTCGACCTGATGGGCAGCGCCGACCTGACCGACAACATCAAGGTCACGCTCAACGTCAGGAACCTGTTCGACGAGACCTACCTCAACAGCGTCATGTGGGGACAGGCCTACTACGCCGCGCCGCGCAACGCCTCGGTGCGCCTTGACTATCGCTTCTAAGAATCATTCCTAGAAACACCCTTGAGGAGCCGGCGCGCCCGTCGCGCCGGCTTCGTTCGGTTCCGATCGACTGGAGGCGGCCGCCATGGACGCGCGCAATCTCGACACGCCCTATGCGCCCCCCGCCACGCAGCCGGTACGAAAAGCCGCGGGCGCGGCCAAGGCCGTCCGCGCGGCCGTGCGGCCGACCCTGACCTTCATCCACCGCTGGGTGGGTCTGATCATGGCCGGCTTCCTGTTTATCTCGGGCGTCACCGGCGCGGTGATCTCGTGGGATCACGAGCTGGACGACGTGCTCAATCCGCACCTGATGCACGCCAGGACCGACGGCCCGGCCCGGCCGACCCTGGACATCGTCAGGGAGATCGAGGCCCGCGACCCGCGGGTGATCGTCTCGTACTTCCCGCTGGTGGCCGAGCCGGGCGAGACCCTGGCCGTCGGCGTCGACGCCCGCCAGGACCCCAAGACCGGCAAGCACTACGAGCTGGGCTACAATCAGGTGTTCGTCGACCCGGCGACCGGCGTCGAGCAGGGCCGGCGCGAGTGGGGCGCGGTCTGGCCGATCAAGACCGAGACCTTCGTCTCGTTCCTCTACGTGCTGCACTACACCCTGCACATTCCCGAGTTCTGGGGCGTCGACCGCTGGGGGATCTGGCTGCTGGGCGTGATCGCGGTCTTGTGGACGCTGGACTGCTTCGTCGGCTTCTACCTGACCCTGCCGCCCGGTTCGGCCAACGGTCGCAAGCCGGCCAAGAGCTTCTGGAGCCGCTGGAAGCCGGCCTGGCAGATCAAGACCAAGGCCAGCGCCTACCGGATCAATTTCGACATCCACCGGGCCTTTGGCCTGTGGCTGTGGGGCGTGCTGTTCGTGGTGGCCTTCACGGCCTTCTCGCTGAACCTCTACAGCGAGGTGTTCTATCCGGTGATGTCGAAGATCTCGAAGGTCTCGCCGACGCCGTTCGACACCCGCGTGCCGACCAGCCACGACAACCCGATCCTGCCCAGGCAGACCTACGAGACGATCATCGCCAAGGCTAAGGCCGACGCGCAGGCGCGCGGCTTCACCGCCCCGGTGGGCGGCGCCTTCTACTCGGCCCACTACGGCATCTACGGCGTGGCCTTCCACAAGGTGGGCGACGACCACGGCGCCGGCGGCGTGGGCCCGCCCTACCTCTACTACGACGGCGCCGACGGCCGTTACCTGGGCGAGCGCCTGCCGTGGAAGGGCACGGCGGCCGACATCTTCGTCCAGGCGCAGTTCCCGCTGCACTCGGGTCGGATCCTGGGCATCCCCGGCCGCATCCTGATTTCGCTGACGGGCCTGGTGGTCGCCGCGCTCAGCGTCACCGGCGTGGTCATCTGGTTGAAGAAGCGCCGGGCCCGGGTGCTGCGGAAGAAGCCGGCCTAGGGACGGCCCCTGAGCAGCCCTGGCCGGCCAGCCAGGCGGTGGCCGCTGCCTCGGCCTGGTCCAGAGGGACGGTCTCGTCAGGGACCAGGGGTCCATCATGGACGTGGCCGGTGCGGTCCTCGATGAGGGCCGTGGTCAGCGCCAGCACCGCGCCGTCGGGCAGCGGCATGCCGGTGTTGGCGGTGGTCAAGCCCGCGCTGGGCTGGCCGAAGGTGCGCGTGGCGGGGCGGCCCGCGAAGGCGATGGCCACGTCCTCGCCGGCGCTGCCGGTACGGGGGCCGAATAGTACGGCGACGGGCGCAGCCGGATCGCGCAGGGGCTGGCCAGGGTCGGGATCGACCATCCAGGGCCTGGCCTCGGACGTCGGCGCGACGAACCGGCCGTGCGGTCCGGGCCCGAGTAAGGGCGAAAGGCCCCAGACGCCGCCGTACATGTCGCCGCCCGTATGGCCGCGCAGGTCTATCATCCAGCCGCAGGCGCCGGCGGCTTCGGCCGTGCGCAGGATGTCGCGGATCGCCGCCTGGTAGGGCTTTCGCCCGTCGGGACCCCGGCTGTGCAGGCGGGGCAGGGCGATCACGGCGACGCCGCCGACCATCCGCGCGGTGGGCAGCGGCTGGCCGGTCGCGACGGGCGCGCCGTCGATAGCCTGCGCGGCGGGCGGCGGCCTCAGGAAAGTGTGGCGCTCGCCCAGCGCGTTGATCGTCGAGCGGATGGCGGCATAGGTCTCGGCGGGTCGGGTCGCGCCGGCTGTCGCCGCGTAGGCGCGGGCCCTCAAGGCCGGCCAGTCGGCCTTGGCGCTGTTGAGGTGGTGCTGCTGCATCAGGTCCAGAGCGCGGTCGAGATAGGCCTTGGCCTCGCCCGTCGGGACCGGATCGGTCGGCCCCAGGTCCTCCAGCTGGGCGTCGTCGATGCGCACGTCCCCGGCTGTCCGCAGCACCAGGCCGGCGCGGGCGCCCCTGGCGTCGGCGGGCACATAGGCCTCGACCGAGACGCGGGTCCAGCCGCGGGAGGTCGCAACGCGGTCGATGGAGTTGTCGAGCGTGGTCGGCTGTCCGTCCGGACCGTCGACCGCCAGCCACAGCCCCGCGGCGCCGCCGGTCTCGCCGTTGCGCAGCAGCGCCGAGAAGCGGATGCGATGGCCGCGAAGACCATCGAGGTTCAGGGCCTGGAGGATCGTCCCCTGAGGCGGCGGGCCCTGGTCGTCGACGCCGGCCTCGCGCCACAGCCGGCCCGAGGTCGGACCCGTGGCGGGCGCCTCGCCGCTGGCCTCGAACCGGAAGCCGGCCTGGCGCACGACGTCGGGAATGAACCAGCCCGCCGGCGGTGCGCCGTCGTCGCCGGGCTCGAAGCCGGGATTGCGCAACAGCGGGGCGTTGGGCTCCGCCGCCGACAGGCTCACGGCCGCCGTGATCGCGATCAGCACCGCCTTGGCCATCGTCGCCTCCCCCTTTTTCGCCCAGGGCAGGGAAGCTCAACCTTGGGGCGCGACTGTGGCGCTTGTCAGCAGCTCGTATGTCCACTGCGAGTCCAGGCGGCCGAGGCCTGCGCGAGCTGGCGCAGGACGGCCAGGTCGATGTCGGCCAGGTGCTTGACGTAGACGCAGGACACGGCCGAGCGGTGCTTGCCCAGTTTCGCCAGCAGCGTCTCGCGCTCGGGGAAGTCGGAGGCGAAGTAGAGCACCAGCTCGGTCTTGCGCGGCGAGAAGCCCAGCAGCGGCCAGTCCACCGGCTTGGCGCCGCCGGTCGAGTAGGATCCGAAGCCGACGATCGAGGGACCCCACATCACCGCGGGGGCGCCGGCGATCTCGGCGAGCAGGTCTCGGACGACCGCCGCGTCGGCCTGGCGGACGCTGGGCGAGGCGGCCAGGAAGTCGTCGACGCTCGCGTCGGTCGGACGGGTCTTGGGCTCTGCGGCCATGGCGGGGCTCCGGTGCGCCGGGCGAGAGTGGGCGGGATGGCGCGCCTTGCCAAGGTCCCGCCCGGTGCGGTTTGAGACGCCTGGTCGAATGATCGGGAGCAGATCGCGCTAGAAGGTTGGGTCCACAGCTTGGCCACGGGGGGGCGGAGCATGCCGCACGACGTCCAGCCTGATCGCTTGCCGTACCTGGCGGCCAATATCGGCGCCGACTATGCCGACAGCTTCGCCGCTTGCCGCGAACTGCTGGCGATGATGTTCGAGCTGGATGCGCCGACGCCCGAGGGGCGCGCCGGCTTCGGCATCGACTTCGCTCTCTACGACTACGGACCGATCAAGCTGGGCATGGCCCAGGGCTCGGCCTCGGTCATGACCCGCGGCCCCCAGCTCATCGCGCGGACGGGCGTGGATCAGTTCCATGTCCAGTATTATCGACGGCACGGCTTCATCCTGACCCTGGACGGCGCCGAGCAGGAGGTCAGGCCGGGCGACGTCTGCATGCTCGACCTGTCCCGTCCGGCCGCCTTGCGCACCGACGGGATCGACAACCTGTCGGCCATCGTCGCGCGGGACCTGCTTGCGCCGCTGCTGGCGGACGTGGGCGACGTTCATGGGCTGGTGCTGCGCCGCGACAGCGAGGCCGGCGTCGCGGTTCGAGAGCATCTGGACGAGATGTGGCTGCGCGCGCCCGAACTGAGCGTAGAGCAGGGGCTGGCATGGAGCCGCTCCACCGCGACCCTGCTGGCTGGCGTCGTCCGGGCCAACTCCCAGAGCCGGGCCGCGACCCGCGCCGAGCTGCGCAGGAGCCAGTTTCGCGCCATCCGCCGGCGCATCGACCGCGACATCGGGGATGCGGGTCTCGGCCCGGCCGTCCTCGCCGGCCAGTTCTACGTGACGCGCCCGACCCTCTACCGGATGTTCGAGCCCTATGGCGGCGTCGGCAGGTACATCCTCGGACGCCGCCTGACCGGCGTGTTCCGCGACCTGTCGGACCCGCGCCTGGCGCGTGAGCCGATCGCGGCGGTCCTGCGCCGCTGGGGTTTCGAGAACCACACGGCCGCCGGACGCGCCTTTCGCGCAGGCTTCGGCATGACGCCCTCCGCGTGTCGATCCCAGGCCTTGGCCCTGCGGGCGAGCGGCGGCGCGGTCGGCGCAAGCGCGGCGTTCGACATTCCGCCCGAGGTGCCAGCGAGCATCAGGGCGTTCCGGGCCCCCGCCAAGGCGGATGGGTGAAGGCCTAGCCGGGTCCGCTTCAGTTTGAGGCGCCTGGTCGAAATCCGGGGAGAGGGGGCGTTCTCCAACGAAAAACGCCCCCGGCGAAACCGGGGGCGTCTTCGAAAACGTCGTGGGAGGAAGGGGCTTTTAGGCCGCCTTGACCAGCGACTTGGTCAGGATGCCGATGGCGGCTTCGCGGTCGATGCGCTCGATGGCGGCGACTTCGCGGGCCATGCGGTCCAGGGCCGATTCATAGAGCTGGCGCTCCGAATAGGACTGTTCCGGCTGGTTCTCGGCGCGGTGCAGGTCGCGGACCACCTCGGCGATCGAGACGAGGTCGCCCGAGTTGATCTTGGCTTCGTATTCCTGGGCGCGACGCGACCACATGGTGCGCTTCACGCGGGCGCGGCCCTTCAGGGTGGTGAGAGCCTGGCTGACGACGTCGCCTTCGGCCAGCGGACGCAGGCCGGCGACCTTGGCCTTCTTGGTCGGAACGCGCAGGGTCATCTTCTCGTGGTCGAAGGTGATGACGTAAACCTCGAGCGACATCCCGGCCACTTCCTGGGTCTCGATGCCCTGGATCGTCCCCACGCCGTGGGCGGGATAGACGACGTGATCGCCGACCGAGAATTCCAGACCGCTCTTGCTCATTCGTTCGTCCTCATAAAATTGGGCTTGCGCCCAAAACGCCGTTTCCAAACATCCCAAAAGGCGATAGCAACCCGACCGTCGGAGAGGCGGGGCCAAGTCGGATCAGGATTTGGAGTGTCTCTTAAGTCACCCTTCGCCTTCGATCGGGCGAGCCGTTGGAACGGCTGTCGTCTTCCACGAGACATGCAGGTGCGAGGCCGCACCCGTCACGTCGAGGGCGACAATAGCATAAAATTCAGCCTCATGAAAGGCTTGCGACCCCAACCTGGGGTATGTCGGCCCGAATCCGGCCTCTAAAGGCCGGATTTTGCGGGGATCAGGAGCCCTTGCCGGGCTTTTCGCTGAAGTACTTCTCGAACTTGCCGGTCTCGCGCTCGAAGTCGGCGCGGTCGGCCGGCGGCTCGCCCTTCACGGTGATGTTCGGCCAGACCTTGGCGTATTCGGAGTTGATCCGCAGCCACTTGCCGTCGGCGTCGTCCTCGGTGTCCGGCTTGATGGCGTCGACCGGGCACTCCGGCTCGCAGACGCCGCAGTCGATGCACTCGTCCGGATTGATCACGAGGGTGTTTTCGCCCTCGTAGAAGCAATCCACCGGGCACACCTCGACGCAGTCCATGAACTTGCAGCGGATGCAGGCGTCGGTGACGATGTAGGTCATCGGAACTTGGCGGCTTTCTCGGACGGACGTAACGCGGCCGCGTTTTCGGAGCGACGGCGCCGAATGTCAATGCGGCGCCGTGCGCGGCGCCCGCAGGATTTCTCATGGCGCCCGCAGGACGACAGGCAAAATCGTCGCCGACGGGTGCAGCGTCGGCTTTCCGACGATGCACAACGGCGTTCGTCGAAAGATACCTTTTCTTATGGAAGAGCGTTTCAGTGTGCGGTTGAGGACGCGTCCAAGAACAACGTCGGGAAGCCGACAGCAGAATGCTCTCCATGGCCCTGAAGCCCGCGCCGTCCATGGCGGCCGATGACATCCACGCGCAGCTGCGGCTTCGAATGGCCTCGTTCGAGGCCTTCGTCGCGCACGCTCCGTTCGCCGCGGCCCTGATCGACCGCAGCGGACGCCTGGTCGCCGTCAGCCCCGAGTGGCGCGACGAGGACCTGACCCCGAACCTGCACCCCGGCGAGCCGTTCGTCCGCTGCCTGATGAACCTGGAGGACGTCGAGAGCCTGGAGCGCTGTCTGGCGTCGGGCGAGCCGTTCTCGCGCTACCGGGCCCAGACCGGCCAAGACGGCCAGCGCATCTGGCGCAGCGAGTTCGCCGCCTGCCGCGACGATGCGGGGACGATCTTCGCCGTCATGGTCACCGCCCGCGACGTCACCGGCTACGCCCAGACCGCCCTGCGGGCCGAGCGTAACGAGCAGCGCCTGAAGCTGGCGCTGGAGCTCGACGACCTGATGGTGCGCGAGGTCGATCTGAAGACCGGCGAGGTCTATGTCTCGGGCACCTGTCCCGAGCTTGAGAAGTGGTGCCTATTCGACCGCGATCCGCTCGAGATCGTGCACGAGGATGACCGTGAGCGCATGGCCCAGATCATGCGCGCCCGCCGCGACGGCGAGGCGGCCGTGTTCGAGTTCCGCCTCAACCGCGACGACGGGGTCGAGACCTGGGTGCGGTCGGTCGGCAAGCGGTTCCTGGGCGCCGACGGCAAGCCCGAGCGGCTGGTCAACCTGTTCAAGGACATCACCGACCGGCGTCGCCAGACCGAAGCGGTCGAGAACCTGGCCTTCCGCGACCCGCTGACGGGCCTGCCCAACCGCGCCTACTTTCAGCGCAAGTTCCAGGAGGCGGTCGACGCCTCGGAGATGGTCGGCGAGATCTTCGGCCTGATCATGATCGACGTCGATCACTTCAAGGACATCAACGACACCCTGGGCCACGACGCCGGCGACGCCCTGCTGCGGCGGCTGGCCGACGTGCTTCGCCACGCCTTCCGCTCGGGCGACACGGTGGCCCGTCTGGGCGGCGACGAGTTCGCGGTGATCCTGCGCGGCCTGCACGGCGAGGGCGACATGCTGCGGCCGATCAAGTCGCTGCAGGACCTGCTGCGCCAGCCGATCCAGCACGGCGGCCGCAGCTTCTCGGTCAGCGCCAGCATCGGGGCGGCCCTGCACGGCGATCCCGACGCCGACCCGCACCACATCTTCAAGAACGCCGACATCGCCCTCTATCGGGCCAAGGACGAGGGCCGCAACCGCTCGATCCTGTTCGACCCGTCGATGCGCTCGGCCCTGGAGCAGCGGCTGGAGCTGCTGCGCGACGTGCGCGCCGCGATCGAGGCCGACGAGTTCATCCTCTACTACCAGCCGGTGATCGACCTGGAGAGCGGCTCGGTGGCCGGGTTCGAGGCGCTGATGCGCTGGGCCCACCCCGAGCAGGGCGTGCTGACGCCCGACCGGTTCATGGCCGCCTTCGAGGACCAGGACCTCTCGCTGAAGCTGGGCGACGTGGCCTTCGAGACGGCGCTGAAGCAAATGCGGGCCTGGCTGGACGCCGGGGTCGAGTTCGGCCGGGTGGCGGTCAACATCTCGGCCGCCCAGTTCCGCTCCGGGCGGCTGGCCGAGGAGGTGCAGGAGCGCCTGGCCCGCTGGGGCGTGCCGTGCGATCGCCTGACCATCGAGGTCACCGAGACGGTCTATATGGGCTGGGCTTCGGACGTGGTCAGCGACACGGTGCGCAAGCTGCACGCGGCGGGCGTGATGATCGCGCTCGACGACTTCGGCACCGGCTACGCCAGCCTGGCCAACCTGCGGCAATTCCCGATCGACCGGCTGAAGATCGACAAGGGCTTCGTCCAGAACGCCGAGGACGCCGCCATCGTCAAGGCGGTGATCACCCTGGGCGGCTCGATGGGCATGAAGGTGGTCGCCGAGGGCGTCGAGGACCGCGAGCAGCTGGAGGCCCTGGCCGCCTATGGCTGCGACCAGGTGCAGGGCTACCACTTCAGCCGCCCGATGCCGCCGGAGAAGGTGCCGGGCTTCGTCGACGGGTTCGCCGGCTAGCCCAGGCGGCGCTTGATCCTGCGCATCAGCTGCTCGCCGCGCAGCTCGGCCATGCCGATGGCGTTGCGTTCGTCGAGCACCACTCCGTCGGCGACCAGGATCTCGCGCAGCGTGCGGTAGTCGACGTCCTGCACGTCGGCCTGACGGGTGGGGGCGCACAGCATGCCCGCCGCCGCGCCGGCCGCCTGGCCCAGCGTCATCGAGGTCATCTCCATGCGGATGGCCGAGAAGGCCTGGTGCGAGGCCGCCACGGCGAAGGGCGCCAGCAGGTTGGTGGCCTGGTCGCGGTGCGGCAGCATGATGTCGAGCGGCAGGATCGAGCGCTGGTCGCGGCCGCCGGAGTTCTGCTCGAAATTGCCCTCGTTCCAGATCGTCCAGCCGTGCTGGCCCTTCACGGCGATGCGCTGCACCAGGTGGCTGTCCTGGCGGTAGGAAGCCAGCGCTACGGCGCGCGACAGGCGCGGGGCCCCGTCCTTGTCGAGATCGGCCGCCGACCACATGGCGCCGTTGTCGAGGCGGCGGGCCTCGCGGACATAAAGCTGATAGGGCCAGCCGGCCGAGTCGTTGGCGTGCGGGCGCGAATAGTGGTCCTTGGCCAGGCCCCACTGGCGGACTTCCTGCTGCAGCGAGGCGGGCAGGCGCTCGTCCTTCTCCCAGGCCAGAGCGTAGAAGAAGCCGCGGATGAAGTTCTCGTGCCGCTTCCAGATCACCTCGCGCTCGGCGTAGCCGGCGGTGGGGTAGGCCCAGCTGAGCAGTACGGGGTCGGTGGAGAAGCCGCCGCGGGCGTTGACGTCGAAATAGCCGTCGCCCAGGTCGTTGGCGTAGATCAGGTCGTCGGTGAACGACCAGTCGGCGCCGTGCTTGAGGCCTGCCTTGCCGATGGCGGCCACGTAGCGGAACAGCACCTCGTAGTCGGCGCGTTCGTAGCCGGGCGGCGGCGTCGAGGGCAGGTCGATGCGCAGTCCGGGCTTGTTGCTCATGGTCAGGCGGAAATTGTAGGCCTGCACGGCCTTGTCAGGCGCGCCGATCGGCTTCTGGTCGCCCGGCGCGACGCCGCGCAGCAGGCCGCTGGCCGGATCGCCCTGGCGCAGGAACGGGTCGACGACGATCGGCCGGCCGCGGATCTGGAACTGGTGCGTGCTGGTCTCGCCCTCGCGGGTCGCGCCGCGATAGCCGCCCAGGTTGTTCAGAGGGGAGGCGGCCTCGCGACCTACCTGGAAGCCGACGCCCGCGGCGGCCAGCAGGTCGCCCTCGTAGGAGGCGTCGATGAACACCCGTCCCTTGATGCGCAGGCCATCGGCGGTCTCGAAGCCGGTGATGCGGCGGTCGGACTTGGCCACAGCGACGACGCCGCGCGAATAGACGACCGAGACCTGCTTGAGGGCCAGCATGTACTCGAAATAGGCTTCGGCTGCGCTGGGCTTGAAGCTGAAGCGATTGCCCGCTTCGCCGCCGCCGCGCGACACGGCCTTGATCGTGCGCAGGGCCGCGCCGCCGAAGGCCTTGGCGTCCAGGAAGTCGGTCCAGCCCAGGCCGCCGCTCATCATCCCGCCGACATGGGCCTCGCGCCAGCCGCCGATGATCACCACCGAGGCGCGGGACTCCGCGACCTCCAGGGCCGCCATGACGCCGGCCGGGGTCGCGCCATAGACGACGACATCGGCCGAGATCGCCTGGCCTTCGTGCTCGTAGAGACGGCGCGGGCCGTCCGCCGCGGTGGCGATCTTGCCTTGATAGCAGCCGGCGAGAGAGGTCGAGGCGAGCGACAGCGCTCCCCCGAGCAACAGGCGACGATTGATCATGCAGCCCCCAGGGCGGCCGGATGCGACCGCGCGAAAGAGCAGCGTTACTAACCGCCGTTATGGTGAAGCTCCACGACGCACAACCGGCGCCGTAAACGGCGCGTTGTGGTGTGTCGCAAGGTTGTAATTTGCCTGACCGACGACCCTACTTCGCGCCCAGGTCCGTCTTGCTGATCTTGCCCTTCTCGATGACCCAGACGTCCTTGCCGCCGTTCGTGCCGACGGCCAGGGGGATCTTGTAGAGGGTGCTAAGGAACACGTGGGTCTCGACCGGCGTGGGCGAGACGATGTGGCTGGCGAAGGCCAGGGCGGGCCTGCCGTCGGCGGCCTTGGGCTTCTCGATCAGCAGGCACGAGGCAGACAGGGCGTCGACGCGCCTGACCGTCTTGCCGTCGGCGCCGACGAAGATCCGGTAGTGGCCGCCGACCGGAATGGCGCCGGCGGCCGGGGAGGGGGCCAGCAGCCAGACGATCCAGCCGTCGCCGTCGGGGTTCTTGACGAGGGCGGCGTTGTAGCCCGCGCGGCAGGCGGCGGGCTGGGCGGCCGCGGCGGCCTGGCGGGCCGAAAAGGCCAGGCGCTCCTCGTCGGTCAGCTTACGGTCGGCGGGCTCGGTGACCGGGCCCGCGCCCTTGCCGTCGACCACCACGTCGTAGCCGACCTCCAGACCCGCGCCCTTGTCGCGCAGGAAGCGGACCTTGGCGGTCTTGCCGTCGTCCTGCACCAGCCAGCCCTTGAGGCCGGCGCCCTGCAGGTCCTTGACCTTGGCGGCCAGGGCGTCGCTGGCCAGCCAGGCGGCGATGTCCTGGCGGTAGATGGCGTTCCCGAAGGCCTCGATCTGCGGCAGGTCGTAGGCCTTGATCGGCGCGACAGGCTTGGCCGGGGCCTTGTTGGTAGTGGAGGCTGCCCCCGCGGAGGGCTGGGCGTGCGCGACGCTGGAAAGCAGAAGGGCCAGGCTGACGGCCAGGGCCGGATGGAACGACGCCACGCAGATACTCCCCCTAGACAACACTCCACCGAAGGTAGCGATTGGCGCGGCGGCGTCTATGGCAAAGGCGACCCCTTTCGCCTCAGTGCGACGCCTGGCAGGCCGCGATGAACGGTTTCAGTTCCTGCGCCGCGCCCTGGCCGGGGACCTCCCAGTGATAGTCGCCCTGCGCCACCTTCAAGGCCTTGCCGGCGAGCAGGGTCAGCAGGGCCGGATCGTCGGGGCCGACCTCGGCGTAGAAGTTCATGCCGTCGCCGGCTTCGGCCAGCTGGGCCGGCAGGGTGCGTCCGTCGAAGGTCGCGGTGACGTGGTCGCCTTCATTGCCGTCGACGCCGGCCGGACCGCCGATCTGGATGCGACCGTCATCGCCGCAGTCGATGCGCAGCGCGCGGGCGTCGCTTTCCGGCACGCCGAACTGAACGCTTTTGCCCGGCTCGGCGGTGTGCCAGCGATAGCCGTCGTCAGGCTCGGTGGCGGCGGGCTTCGACGACGATGGCGAGGTCGCCTCCGATGCCGACGCGAGCGGAACGGCGTCCTTGGGTTTGGGCTTGGCCTGATCGCAAGCCGCCAGGGAGAGGGCGGCCATCGCCGCGAGCATCCAAAGTCTCATGCGTTCCCCACAAATCTTCGGGCGCTATCCTTCGAGGGCTTCGTACAACCCCCGCGCCTCGGTGGCGGGGCCCCGGCGTTCGCCGCAGTCGAGGATGCGCACGTTCACCAGCCGGCCGCCGATGGCGAAGACAAGCACGTCGCCGGCCTTGAGCGAGCGCGAGGGCTTGTCGATGCGGCTGTCGGGAGCGCCGGCGCGGGTCAGGCGGATGCGGCCCTCGTCGACGAAGCGGGCGGCCATTGAGCGGGTCTTGAAGAAGCGGGCGCGCCACAGCCAGACGTCGGCGCGGCAGTGGTCGTCGTTGTGATGCGCCTCGTCGCTCATGAGGCGGCCTTTTCGGACCCGGCGGCGGCCGGCTTGCGGCGGCGGGGCTTCTTGCGGCGCGCGGGCGGGGGCGGCGGCTCGGTCAGCTTGGCCAGGGCCGCGAAGGGCGAGTCCGGGCGCGCCTTGACCGGCTTGGGCTCCAGCCGCTGGGCGCCGCGACGCTTCCAGATGATCGGCGCGTCGGGCTTGGCGCGCACGGCCGGGGTGTAGT
This sequence comes from uncultured Caulobacter sp., assembly GCA_966252285.1. Taxonomy (GTDB): domain Bacteria; phylum Pseudomonadota; class Alphaproteobacteria; order Caulobacterales; family Caulobacteraceae; genus Caulobacter. The sequence goes on along the minus strand of CBINOL010000003.1, from coordinate 36,830 downwards.
CGAGCGAGCGCAGGATCGACGAGGCCTCGGGCGGGGTCCAACCCAGGGCCTCCAGCGCCGCCGGGGTCAGCACCACGCCGCCGGGGCGCTGCTCGGCGCGCAGCAGGGCGTCGAGCTTTTCCAGGGTCTCGACCTGGACGAGGTGCTTGCCGGCGACGCGCAGGCCGCTGGCGGCCAGGGCGCGGGGCGAGGGCAGCGGCGAGGGCAGGGGGCAAAGCCCCACCAGCGGACCGCGCCAGCCGCCGGGATCCAGCGCGCGGGCGCAGGCGATGGCCTCCGACTTCAGCACGCCGGGGGAATAGAGCGAGAAGGCGCCGATGCGCACGCCCAGGCTCTTGAGCGCCCGCCGCTCGGCCTGGCTCAGCGCCTTCAGTTCGGGATCGAGCGGGCGCTTGTCGAGCACGCCGCCGGCCTCCAGCAGGCGGTGGGCGACGCCGCGCGGCAGGCCGCGCAGTTCGCCGCCGGCCAGGGCGGCCTGAAGCTTGCGCAGTGAAGACAGATGGCGGTCGACCTCGGAGGCCAGGAAGGCGTCAAGCCGGCGCTCGGCCCGTTCGCGGGCGGGGACCGGGCCCAGCTCGCCCAGCAGCCGGGCGCGGGGCGACAAGAGGTCGCCGCCCGAGCGCACGGCCCCAGCGGCCTCGCCGCGCCACAGGATCGCGCCGTCGGGCGTCAGGGCGAAGGCCTCGTCCGGCTCGGCGGCCAGCAGGCCCAGGCGCCGGGCGATCTCGGGACCGACGGCGCGCTGGGCGTCGTTGCGTAGGGCGCGCTCCTCCAGCGGGGTGGAGGCCTTTTCGGGAATGAAGGTGACGCCGGTCAGTCGGCCGACAACCTGGCCCTCGACGCTGACCTCGCCGTCCTGGGCGACCCCGGCCAGCAGCACCTCGCGCTCGCCCAGCTGCTTCATCAGCACGCTGGTGCGGCGGTCGATGAACCGGGCCATCAGCTTTTCGTGCAGGGTGTCGCTGATCTTGTCTTCCAGCTCGCGGGTGCGGCCCTGCCAATGCACCGGGTTGGCCAGCCAGTCGGGCCGGTTGGCGATGTAGGACAGGGTGCGCACGCCCGACAGCCGGGCGGCCAGGCTGTCGATCTCGCCGTCGGTGCGGTCCAGCGCCTTGAACTGGCCGTTGATCCAGTCTTCCGGCAGGCGCTTGCGACCCGTGGTCAGGTCGTCGAACAGGGTGCGGACCATCCGCTGATGGTCGTCGTCGGTGGTCTTGCGGAAGTCGGGGGTCTGACAGACGTCCCACAGCTTCAGGAGGGCCGAGCGGTCGGTCTTGCAGCGGGCGACGACGTCCTCGTGGGCCGCCAGCTTGCGCAGTGTGCGCTCGTCCAGCGCCTCCTGCGACAGGGTCAGGCCCGTGCGGTTCGGCGGCTCCGACAGCGAGCGCAGCAGGCCCTGCAGCGAGCCGAAGTCGAGCCGGGCGTTGCGCCACTCGGCCGCCAGGATCGGCTGGAAGCTGTGCTCCTCGACGGCCTGGACCAGATCCTCGTCCATCTCCTCGCAGTCGCCCGTCACCCCGAAGGTGCCGTCACGGGTGTAGCGGCCGGCGCGGCCGGCGATCTGCCCCACCTCCTGCGGGTGCAGCCAGCGGGTGCGGCGGCCGTCGAACTTGCGCAGGCCGGCGAAGGCCACGTGGTCGACGTCCATGTTCAGGCCCATGCCGATGGCGTCGGTGGCGACCAGGAAGTCGACCTCGCCGCTCTGGTAGAGGGCGACCTGGGCGTTGCGGGTGCGGGGGCTCAAAGACCCCATGACCACGGCCGCCCCGCCCCGCTGGCGCCGGATCAGCTCGGCGATGGCGTAGACCGCGTCGGTGGAGAAGGCGACGATCGCCGTGCGCCGGGGCAGGCGGGTCAGCTTCTTGGAGCCGGCGTAGGACAGGTTGGAGAACCGCTCGCGGCCCACGATCTCGGCGTCGGGCAGCAGGCGGCGGACCAGCGGGGCCATGGTGGCGGCGCCCAGCAGCATGGTCTCGAACCGGCCCCGGGCGTGCAGCAGGCGGTGGGTGAAGATGTGGCCGCGCTCGGGATCGGCGCAAAGCTGGATCTCGTCGATGGCCACGAAGTCGACCTCGCGGCCCAGCGGCATGGCCTCGACCGTGCAGACGAAATAGGCCGCGCGCGGCGGGACGATCTTCTCCTCGCCGGTGATCAGGGCCACGGCCGCCTTGCCGCGCAGCTTGACGATGCGGTCGTAGATCTCGCGCGCCAGCAAGCGCAGCGGCAGGCCGATCATGCCCGAGCCGTGGCCGAGCATCCGCTCGACGGCCAGGTGGGTCTTGCCGGTGTTGGTGGGCCCCAGGACCGCGGTGAGCCGCGACGGGGCGAGGCCAGTGGAACGGTCGCTCATGACCCTCCGAAAGTGGGGCGGGAATCGAGGCGAGGCAAGCGGGGGCTTGGAGAGAGGCGATCGTGTTCGCTCATGGGTTGCGGTTCGGGCGCGGGCATGCGAAATGGATGTAAGTGAGTATTCACATTTTGGGGCGATGGAATGTCCGGTGCATTGGTCGGCGCGTCGATCGCGCTTCTGCTGGCGAGCGGCGGACAGCCGCTGTTTCCGCCGTCGCTCTCCTTGAAGGAGAACCGGGCGGATACTTCCTTCGCCTATGCGGCGACGGCTAGCACCGCCGTCGTCGGCGAGGCCACGGGGCGCAGCTATGTCGACCACGTCGGCGAGAACGATCTGCGGACCGGCGTGCCTGCAGGCGGCTATCCGCTCTGCACGCCTGACACCCTGGCCCGGTTCGTCCGGGACCGGCGGGATTTCTGCATGGTGGCCAAAGGCAGTTGGGGGGTGGGCGACTGTCGCTGGCGGGCCTGGTGCGCACCGGTGATCGTGGCGCCCGAACTGGCCCGAGACCCTCGCTGGGGACCGGTGATCGAACATGCGCTGAGGAAACCCTGCGCTGTCCTTTCGTCGCCATACGAGATGACCAAGACCGAGCGGCGGCGCAAGGCCAGGGGCCTGATCTTCAGCCAGCTCGGGTTGTGGCGGGAGATGAAGTGCTCGCCCTTCCGGTCCCGCAGGATCGTCAGGCTGGAGTATCAGGAGGCCTACTCGGCCTACTTCGCCCACTATCGCTGAAGCGGGGCGGGCTGTTGGCCTGGCCGGGCCTCGTGCGACGATCCGCCGCCAGGGCCGTAAACCATGCTGGCCGGGATGAGCGGTTATGAGGGCAGGGAGTTCCTCCCGCTCGCGCTTATCCCGGCCAAGGACCCATGTTCGCCACGCTTCGGTGTTTGGATCAGCACGACCCGACGCTGGTGATCTGGGCGCTGCTCGTCTGCCTGGCGTCGATGGCCGTGGGCGTGCACGCCTATCACCGGGGCGCGACGGCGGCGGGGCCGGCCCGCATGGCTTGGATCCTGTTGACCGGCCTGGTGCTGGGCAGCGGCGTCTGGGCCACCCACTTCATCGCCATGCTGGGCTTCCAGCCCGGGCTGCGGCTCAGCTTCGACGAGCCGATGACGGCCCTGTCGTTCGTGGTCGCCCTGACCGGCCTGGCGGGCGGGGCCGGCCTGGCCATGACCGCGACCGGACGGACGCGACGGCTGGTCGGCGGGGCGCTCTGCGGCGGAAGCATAGCGGCCATGCATTTTGTCGGCGTCTCGGCCATGCGGCTGCCGGCCCTGATGATCTGGCGGGCCGACCTGGTGGTCGCCGCGATCCTGATCGCCGCCGGTCTTTCCGCCCTGGCGTTCGCCGACCTGCGGCGCGAGAGCGGCCTGCGCGGGCGGGCGGCCTCGATCCTGCTGCTGGCGGCCGCCGTCTGCGGCCTGCACTTCGTGGGCATGGGCGCCGTTACCCTGCTGCCGGTCGCCGACCTCGAGGAGGCGGGCCGGTTCACGCGCGGCGAACTGGCGCGGTCGGTGATCGCCATGGTCTCGATGATCGTCCTGGCCGGCTGCGGCATGCTGCTGACCCACCGCCTGGCCCATCGCTCGGCCTTCGCCACCCTGCGCTCGGCGCTGAACCGGGCGCCGATCGGCCTGGGCTATTTCGACCGCAACAACCTGCTGCAGGTGTGGAACGCCACCCTGGCCGACTTCGCCCGGCCCTACGGCCTGACCCTCGCGCAGGGCATGAGCCTCTCCGAGATCGCCGAGCGCACGGCGATGGACGCCAAGGCGCGCCAGGCGGCCAAGGCGGTGCTCGACGCCGTCGACGACCAGGTGGGCGAGTGGGTGTCGCCCGACACCTTCAGCTCGCCCGACGGCCGCTTCCAGTCGCTGAAGCTGACGCCGGCCGAGGACGGCGGCTTCCTGCTGATCATCACCGACATCACCGAGCACGTGACGGTGACCGAGCGCGAGATCGAGGCCCGGCGGCTGGCCGAAGGCGCCAGCCGCGCCAAGAGCGAGTTCCTGGCCAATATGAGCCACGAGATCCGCACGCCGCTGAACGGCATCCTGGGCATGACCCAGGTGATGTCGCGCGAGGCCCTGGACGACGATCAGCGCGAACGGCTGGAGATCATCGGCGCCTCCGGCGCGGCCCTGCTGGAGATCCTCAACGACGTTCTGGACCTGTCCAAGATCGAGGCGGGCCGGATGGAGCTGAACGAGGCCGCGTTCGACCTGGAGGAGACGGTGCGCCTGGCCTTGGCGCCCTATGCGCCGCTGGCGTCCGAAAAGGACCTCGCGCTGACCCTGACGGTAGACGCGGCCGCGGCGGGCGCGTGGCTGGGCGACGCGCCCCGCCTTCGCCAGATCCTCGGCAACCTGGTGGTCAATGCGGTGAAGTTCACCGACCAGGGCGGCGTGGCCGTGTCGGTCGAGCGGCGCGAGGCGGGCCTGCGCTTCGTCGTGGCCGACACCGGCGAGGGCGTGTCGGAGGCCGACCGCGAGCGGATCTTCAAGGCCTTCACCCAGGCCGACGCCTCGGCCACCCGGCGCCATGGCGGCACCGGCCTTGGCCTGACCATCTCGCGCAGCCTGGCCGAGCGGATGGGCGGCGGGCTGTGGCTGGAGAGCCGCGAGGGCGAAGGCGCGACCTTCGGCGTCGACCTGCCGCTGGTTCCGCTGGCCGAAGAGCTGGCGGCGTCGGCGGCCTCGCCCGTCGTCCAGGCGGCGCCGCAAGGGGCGCTGCGAATCCTGGCGGCCGAGGACAATCCGGTGAACCAGACCGTGCTCCAGGCCCTGCTGGCGCCGTTCGAGGTCGAGCTGACCTTGGCCGCCGACGGTCGCCAGGCCGTGGCCGCCTACGAGGCCGATCCGGCCATCGACCTCATCCTGATGGACATCCAGATGCCGGAGCTCAACGGCCTGGCCGCCGCCGAGGCCATCCGCGCGTTCGAGGCCGCGCACAGCCTGGCGTCCGTGCCGATCATCGCGGTGACCGCCAACGCCATGCCTCACCAGGTCGAGACCTATTTCGCCGCCGGCATGACCGGCTTCGTCGCCAAGCCGCTGAACCTCGCCGACCTGCTGGCGGCGATCGAACTGGCGACCAGCCCGAAGGCGGACGCGGCTTAGGGGCCTGGAACCGGGTCGCGTCCGGGTGTATATACAAGTGCATACTTGGAGGCGCTGATGACCCGGTCCAGCACCCGAACCTTTCGTAGCGGCAACAGCCAGGCCGTGCGCCTGCCCAAGGAGGTGGCGTTCGCGGAAGAAACCGAACTCACCTTGGTCCGCTCCGGCGACGTGCTGACGATCTATCCGGCGCGCGGCACGGTTCAGGATCTGGTCGCGCGACTGGCCGACTTGCCGAAGCCGAGCGCCGTGGAGGTTCGCGACGACGAGGATTTGCCCGAGCGGCCTGGCCTCTAGAGCGTGGCGGCCTTCATCCTCGACACCAATGTGGCGATCCACCTGCGTGATGGCGATCCGGTCATTTCAGCGAGGGTCGCGGCGCTGGATGGCGCCGTGCTGCTGTCGATCGTTTCTCGCGTCGAGCTCGAAGGCGGCGTCTATCGCGAGCTTTCGGATGTGGCCGCGCGCCGGGCCCGACTGGACGTCATGCTCGACATCCTGCCGGTGCTGGATTTCGGCGCCGAGGCGGCCGACGCCTATCGGGCGATCGTGCAGGCGACCGGCTACTCCCGTCGCAAGATCCTCGATCGGATGATCGCGGCCCAGGCGCTGACCCATCGCGCCACCCTCGTCACCTGCAATCCTGCCGACTTCCAGGATGTCCCGGGACTGGCGCTGCTGGCCTGGTAGCTTCCCCTACCGCGCGAACGCCACCTTGCCGTCGACCACCGTCAGGATCGGCTGGGCCTTCAGGATCTCGGCCTCGGGCACGGTCATCAGGTCGCGGTCGAAGGCGGTGAGGTCGGCGGCCTTGCCGGCTTCCAGCGTGCCGCGCTGCTGGTCGGCGAAGGCGGCGTAGGCCGGCGCCCAGGTCAGCATGCGCAGGGCCTGCTGGCGGGTGACGGCCTCTTCGGGATGCCAGTCGGCGTTGGAGAAGCCGGTCAGGCTCTTGCGGGCGACGGCGGCGTAGAACTCGATGCGCGGATCGCCGACCTCGACCGGGGCGTCGGAGCCGGCGGCCACGACCGCGCCGCTCTTCAGCATGTCGGCCCAGGCATAGGCGCCCTTCAGGCGGTCCTTGCCCAGGCGCGCGGGCGCGAAATAGAGGTCGCCGATGGCGTGGCTGGGCTGCATCGAGGCCACGACGCCCAGTTTCGAGAAACGCGGTAGGTCGGCGGCGTCGACGACCTGGGCGTGCTCGATGCGCCAGCGGCGGCCGGTGTCCGAGCCCCCATCCTGCTTGGCGAGCGTCTCGCCGAACCAGTCCAGCACCATGCGGTTGCCGCGATCGCCGATGGCGTGCATGGCGACCTGGGCGTTCACGGCCTTGGCCTTCTGCATCAGCGCCAGACCCTGGTCGTGCTCGGTCAGCACCAGGCCCAGACCCTCGGCGTCGCTGTAGGGCGCCAGCAGGGCAGCGCCCCGCGAGCCCAGGGCGCCGTCCATGTAGAGCTTGATCCCGCGCAGGCGGATGAGGCCGGTCGGGTCGGCGCTGGGGCCGGTCTTCAGCACCTCGGCGGCGCCCGACGGGTCCATGTAGTTGTCGACCCGCAGGGAGAAGCGGCCCTCGGCGGCCAGCTGGCGCAGCTGGTCGAGATCGGCCGCCTCGACGCTCATGTTGCCAAGGCCCGTCCAGCCGCGGCTGGCGTAGAGCTTGCCGGCCGTCTCCAGCGCCTGGCGCTTGAGGGCGGGGGAGGGCGGCGGGATGACCCCTTCGACCAGGGCCTGGGCGTGGTCGATCAGCATGCCGGTGGGCTCGCCCGTCTCGTCCTTGAGGATCTGGCCGCCGGCCGGGGCCTTGGTGTCGCGGGTCAGGCCGGCCTTGGCCAGGGCGGCGCTGGAGGCGACCACGGCGTGGCCGTCGGCGCGGCCCAGCACGACGATGCGGCCCGGGGCGGCGCGGTCGAGGTCGGCGCGGGTGGGAAAGCGCTTCTCGGGCCAGTGGGTCTCGATCCAGCCGCGGCCGTAGATCGGCGCGTCGCCGGGATGGGCCCGGGCGTAGGCGCGGACGGCGGCGACCAGGGCCTCGACGGAATCGGTCTTGTCGAGATTGAGGGTCAGCTCGCGCAGGCCGATGCCGGTCAGGTGGGCGTGAGCGTCGACGAAGCCGGGATAGGCCGCGCCGCCCTTCAGGTCGATGTCGCGAACGTCCTTGGCGGCCCTGGCGCGGGCGGCGGCCAGCGGGCCGACAAAGGCGATGGCCTTGTCGCGGATCAGAACCGCCTCGGCGGGCGGGGCGCCGGCCACGCCGGTATGGATCGGCCCGCCGTGGACCAGGATGTCGCCGGCCAGGGCCGGACCCGCGGCGAGGGCCAGCGCGAGGATGGGGGCGACGGCGGGCAGGGCGGTGCGGCGCAAAGGCGGTCTCCGAAGCAAGATCGTGGAAAGGTAGAGGCCTGGCCTCGCGTCCTGCAACAAGGGTGTTAATCTCTGCCGATGGGACAGGGCTTCATGCTTTTCGAGACGGCGATCGGTCGCTGCGGCCTGGCGTGGGGCGCGGGCGGGCTGGTCGGCGTACAGCTGCCCGAGACCGCGCCGGGCGCGGCCTGGGCGCGGCTGCGCAAGCGCTATCCCGACGCCAAGGAGACCGCGCCGCCGCCCGAGGTGGACGAGGCGGCCGACCGCATCATCGACCTCCTGGCCGGCGGCCGCGACGACCTGTCCGACGTGGCGCTGGACCTGACCGTGGTGCAGCCTTTCAACCGCCGGGTCTACGAGATCGCCCGCGCCATCCGCCCCGGCGAGACCTCGACCTACGGTCAGGTAGCCAAGGCCATGGGCGAGCCGGGCGCGATGCGGGCGGTGGGCAAGGCGCTGGGCGAAAACCCCTGGCCGATCGTCGTGCCCTGCCACCGGGTGCTGGGCGCCGACGGCAAGATGGGCGGTTTCAGCGCCGACGGCGGCGCGGCCACCAAGGCCCGGCTGCTGACCATCGAGCGGGCCAGGGTCACGGACGTGCCGACCTTGTTCGACATGGACTTCTCGGTCGCCCCGCCCAAGGGGCGCTGAGGGCGACGAAGAAGGGCGGCTCTTTCGAGCCGCCCTTTTCCGTTTTCGTCACTCGGTCGCGGCGGCGGCGCCGAACTGGCACTGCTTCTGGAAGAAGGCGTCGATCTCGGTCAGCTGAACCTCCATCATGTCGGGGGTCATGGTGATGTAGCCATGGCCCATGTCCTTGATTTCCATCCACTTGTAGGGCTTGTCGGCGTTCTTCAGGCCGTTGATGAAGCGCAGCGAGTCCTTGATGTCGACGTTGGTGTCGCGGTCGCCGTGGTAGAGGAAGATCGGGATCTTGGCGTCGCCGGCGTTCTGGATGGCGTCGAGACCGTCAACCGACGGCGCCTGGCGTTCGCGCAGGAAGCGGCTGCTGCTGGTGACCTTCTTCATTTCGGCCAGGCTGCCGCCGGCGCCCGAGACCGCGCAGCGATAGATGCCGTTGGGCCGGATGGTGGCGGCCAGGGCCGCGTAGCCGCCGTAGGAATAGCCGAACATGGCGATGCGGCTGGGGTCGGCCAGCTTCTGGTCGATCAGCCACTTGGCGCCGTCGTCCTTGTCGTCCTGCATCTTGCCGCCCCATTCCTTGTCGCCGGCGCGCCAGAGCTTCTCGCCCCAGCCCATCGAGCCGCGGAACTGGGGCTGCAGCACGACATAGCCCCGCGAGGCGAAGTACTGCACCCAGCCGGCCGCATCCCAGTCGAGGTGGTCGCGCGCCCAAGGTCCGCCGTGAGGATGGATGATGGTCGGGTGCGGGCCGGGACCGAAGCTGGCCGGCGGGGTCGTCAGGAAGGCGGGAATGGGCAGGCCGTCGCGGGCCGTGTACTGGACCAGCTTGGTCTGGCCCAATGCTTCCTTCTTGATCCAGGGGCGAGCGCCCCCCAGCAGGGTCAGCTTGCCGGACTTTTCGAGCAGATAGTACTCCGGCGGAACCTTGGGGCCCGAGCGCTCGATGATGATCACCTCGCCGTCGCGCGACCAGCCGGCGACCGACACGTCGAAGTCGGAGGAGGTGTTGAACCGGGTCTTCACGTCGGTGTCGGGGTCGGTCCAGCTGACCGGTTCGGTCTTGACGCCCAGGGCCGCGCGGGCGGCCTTGAAGCGCGCGGCGATCTTTTCGTTCACCCAGTAGACGCTGCCGCGCGCGTCGTCGTAGCTGACGCCCAGCACCTCGCCGGTGTTGCTCATGATCACGCCGCTGGCGTCGAACAGCTTGTGCTCGAACAGCGGCTCGACGACCTGCTTGGCGGTGATGTCGTAGACATAGACGCCGCGCTTGCCGTTGGTCTTGACCATCGACACGTAAGCGATGTTCGGATCGCTGCTGAAGCCTTCCAGGTCGTTGAAGCTGCGGTCGCGGGCGTAGGACCGGAAGTGGTCCTCCCAGGCGCCGGTGGTCGGGTTCTTGATCTGCTGGACGAAGTAGGCCTTGCCGCCTTCGTAGCCGATCTCGGTGCGGCCGCGGATCTCGCCCTTCGGATCCGTCTTCAGGTCGCCGTACCGGAAGTAGTCGTAGTGGTCGATGCGAGAAGCGGTGTTCTTGTAGACGTCGAAATTATAGAGATCGCCTTCACGGCCCTTGCGGCTGTCCATCACCAGGATGTTCTTCGGGTCATTGGAAAGGTAGCTTACGATGTAAGCGTTTTCCAAGGCGCGACGGGTCTCTTCTTCGCTGTTCTGAGCCGCGCCGGTCGTGCTCAACGGGTTGATCCAGGACTTGCCTTCAAGGTCCGTGATGTAGGACTTCGAGGTGTGGCCCTTGTATGCGCCGTGGGTCAGGGTCTGCATGGCGCTGACCCGCAGGCGGTCGTTCTTCGCGAAGCTGACGCTTTTGAAGATCATCTGCGTCGAGCCGATGATCGTCGGCGGCTTGTCCAGCGCGTCGGTCTTCCAGACCGAGATATTGACCTTGGCCCCGTCGCCTGACGTCAGCGCGGCTATGTGCTTGCCGTCGGGCGAGACGACGACGTCCGATATCAGCGCGTAACGGGTAAGATCTTTCGCGCTGGGGGCGTCCGCGGGAACCGGCATGGGCGCGGCGAGCGCCGCGGCGGGACCGATCGACAGGGCCGAGGCCGCCAGCAGGGCGACCATGGTCGAATTCATCAAACGCTTGGAAAGCAACAGGATTCCCCCGAATCTGCATAGGCGCGCACAAGATGTGCGTGCAGCGTGGAGTTGATGATTGCAGCGTCTCCGCTTCGTCCTCAACCCCGCGTCTGCATAGGGGCGCCAGCAGTTTCATCCAAGGATCATCGTTCTTGGAGGTCGCTTCCGCCGGTCCCGTGGGCAAAACTGTGTCGTATTTGCTACGATCTCGGACATCCGCGTCACAATTTGGCCAAGTGCGTTGAGGTGGGTCGCAAACCTGTTACGTTTCGCCGCGCCGACGGTATGGGATGTGCCGCTGGCGAAATGCAGTGCGGGGCACCCCGCGGGGGAATTTCATTGATGACGTTTGATAAGAGAAATCTGCTCGCGACGACTGTTATCGCGGGTATCGCGATGCTTGGCGTCGTGTCGGCCGCTTCGGCCCAGACCGCCAAGCCGGCTCCGAAGGAAGAAGCCGCCAACGAAGTTGAAGAACTGGTCGTCACCGGTTCGCGCATCAAGCGCTCGGAATTCAACAGCGCCTCGCCGGTGACCGTGATCACCAGCGAAAGCGCCGAACTGCAAGGCCAGGTCGACACCGCCTCGATCCTGCAAAGCTCGATCCTCGGCGCCACCAGCCAGCAGATCAACAACAACTTCACCGGCTTCGTCACCACCGGCGGCAACGGCGCCAACACCCTGTCGCTCCGCGGCCTGGGCGCCCAGCGCAGCCTGACCCTGATCAACGGCCGTCGCGCCGGTCCCGCCGGCATCGGCGGCACCGTCGGTCCGTTCGACCTGAACGTCATCCCGAGCTCGGTCGTCGACCGCACCGAAATCCTCACCGGCGGCGCTTCGTCGGTCTACGGTTCGGACGCCATCGCCGGCGTCGTGAACATCATGACCAAGCGCAACAGCGACGACGGCGAAATGGCCGTCTACGCCAACGTGCCGTTCAGCAAGGGCGGTGAAGTCTACCGCGCCAACATCTCGAAGGGCTGGACCTTCAGCCGCGGCTACGTGAACGTCGCCGCCGACTACTACCAGTCGCAAGGCCTGCGCTTCAAAGACCGCGCCTACCTGAACTGCCCGCAGGACTACACCTTCGACCCGGTGACCGGCGCCCGTCGCGACCTCGTCATGCCCGACGGTTCGTACAAGTGCCTGAACACCCTGACCGGCATCTACATCCGCGGCACCTCGCGCTACATCCCGGACGCCACCGCCGTCTCGAACGGTTGGGACCTGAACGGCTTCCGCCGCGTCAACGGCAGCCTGGCCACCGTTTCGGCCGACGTCCGTCCGGACCTCGCCGGCACCCAATCGGCCTACACGATCTACTGCGGCAGCAGCACGACCGGCAACTGCTCGAGCCCGCTGGCCTTCGCCCGCGCCAACCAGGCGCTGCAGACCACCGACTCGAAGCTGCAAGGCTATCGCCACGCCGTGTCGCCGGTGACCCGCAAGTCGGTGTTCGTCTCGGGCGGCTTCGACCTGACCGAAAAGACGGAAGTCTACGGCGAACTGCTGCTGAACCGTCGTGAATCGGAACAGCGCAGCATCCGCCAGCTGGGTCCGACGATCAACGCGAACAACCCGACCAACCCCTTCAACATCGCCAACAACCCGACCTACGTCGGTCCGACCGGCGCTGCCCTGGCCGCCTCGTCGTTCTCGCCGATCTTCGTGCTGCCGATCACCCGCGACCAGACCGTCGACTACGCCCGCGTCGTCCTCGGCGTCCGCGGCGTGCTGCCGGAATCGCTGCCGGTTCTCGGCAACTGGGACTGGGACATCTACGGCCAGTACTCGAAGTCGTCGGGCGACTACGGTCAGGACTTCATCTACAACGACCGTATGCTGGCCGTGTCGGGCGCCGCTCGATGCAACCAGGCCCTGGTCACGATCTCGGCCAACATGCCGAACGCGACCTGCCCGACCAACATCAACCTCGCCAAGGTGGCGACGGTCGGCGGCAGCTACCTGACGCCGGAAGAGTACGCCTTCCTGAACGGCTACGAGCAAGGCCACACCGAGTACGTCTACCAGTACGTGGAAGGCTCGATCAGCGGCGACCTGTTCACCCTGCCGGCCGGTCCGGTGGGCGCGGCCGTCGGCTTCCAGCTCCGCAAGGAACAGCTGGACGACGTCCCGGGCTACAACAGCCGCAACAGCAACTACAACGGTTCGGCCGCCTCGGCTGAAACGCACGGCTCGGACGAAGTGAAGGAGCTCTTCGGCGAACTGGAAGTTCCGCTGCTGAAGAACCTGCCGCTGGTCGACAAGCTGACGCTGAACTACTCGGCCCGCTACTCGGACTACAAGTCGTACGGCTCGAGCAGCACCTACAAGGCCGGCCTGAAGTGGAACATCAACTCCACCTGGGCTCTGCGCGCCAACAAGGGCACCTCGTTCCGCGCTCCGGCGCTGTACGAACTGTACCTCGGTTCGTCGTCCAGCTTCCTGGCTCAGACCAGCGACCCCTGCTACCAGTACGCGACCACGGCCGGCGTGACCGACCGTCAGCGCGCCAACTGCGCGGCTCTGGGCATCGCGGGCAACTCGACCCACGGCGGCGCCGGCTCCTACACCATCTTCGCCAAGGGCGGCGTTGGCTACCTGGAAGCCGAAGAGTCGGACAACAAGTCGATCGGCATCATCTTCTCGCCGAGCTTCATCGACCTGAACGTCTCGCTCGACTACTCGGAGCTGACGGTCAACAATCAGGTGCAGCGCTACGGCGCCGCCAACATCCTGGACTCGTGCCTGGATGCGCCTGACTTCCCGACCAGCCCGTACTGCAGCCTGATCACCCGCAACACCGACACCTCGTCGGCGACCTTCGGCGCCGTTCTGACCGTGTCGGACGCGTACCTGAACGTGGCCAAGCAGTGGAACAACGCCCTCGACCTGAGCGCGGTGTACCGTCACGAGCTGCCGCACGGCACCCTGACCGTTTCGGGCCAGTTCACCTGGACCCTCGACTGGTACACCCAGCTGAGCAACGGCGCGGATCCGGTGAAGAACCAAGGCTTCACGGCCTATCCGGACTTCGCGGGCCGCACGGGCGTCTCGTATACCCAGAACGACTGGACCGTCACCTGGGCCACCCAGATGGTCGGCAAGACCTCGGACGTCGACGACAGCTACAGCGGCTATGGCACGGACATCATCACGTACCGTGACCAGACCGCCTACGTGAAGCGTCACATCGAGTTCAACGCCACGCACGACATCTCGGTCCGTCGCAAGTTCGACGACATCACCGTGATCGCCGGCATCAACAACGTGTTCGACGAGCAGCCGCCGTTCTACTCGTCGTCGTCGGCGAGCCGCTTCTCGAACATGCGTCTGGCCTCGTCCTACGACATCCTCGGCCGTCGTATGTTCGTGAACGTCAGCAAGAAGTGGTAAGAAAACCAACCCTCTAGGGGGCTGGGAAGGGCGGCGAGGGCAACCTCGCCGCCCTTTTTCTTTGCCGCTGCCCGTACCCGCCGGCGCGGCGAAACGAAAACAGCCGCCCCGGACGACCGGGACGGCTGTCGAAAATCCGGGGATGGAGCGGGCGCCAGGCCCGCGGCCTCAGACGACCTGGGCGGCGAGGCCTTCGAGCACGCGGCGCAGATCGGCCTCGCGGAACGGCTTCTGCAGCACCGCCGAGCCCTTGTGCGGTTCGGTCAGTCCCGCCTCGCCGTAGCCGCTGGCGAAGGCGAACGGCACGCCGCGGGCCTTCAGGGCGTCGGCGACCGGGAAGATCGGGCGTCCGCCCAGATTGACGTCGAGCAGGGCCGCGTCGATCTCGGCCGAACCGGCCAGTCGCAGGGCTTCCTCGATCTCGGCGGCCGGGCCCACGACCTCGCAGCCGAGATCGCCGAGCATGTCCTCGACCAGCATCGAGACGAGGGCTTCGTCTTCGACCACCAGTACCTTCAGGGCGGCGAGGGTCTTCATCTGTTTCACGGCTCCAGGGCGGCGAGGGGCAGCGTCATGGCGCAGACCAAGCCTGATTGATCATAGGCGAGACGGACCACGCCGGACAACTCGCCGGCGAGGCCCCTCTCAAGAAGGCGAGCGCCGAAGCCGCGACGGGTCGGCGGGGTGACGCTTGGCCCGTCGCGCTCGGTCCAGGTCAGGAGCAGCCGGGTCGGGGCCTGTGGCGGATCGACGGACCAGGCCACGGTGACCCGGCCCTCGGGCGTCGACAGCGCGCCGTACTTGGCGGCGTTGGTGGCCAGCTCGTGCACGGCCATGCCGATGGCCACGGTGGCCTTGGGATTGAGCCGCAGATCGCGGGCGTAGTCGAAATCCAGCCGTTCGCGGCCGGCGAAGGCCTCGAGCTCGGCGTCGACGATCTCGCGCAGGCTGGCGCTTTCCCAGTTCTGCTCGGTCAGCAGGTTGTGGGTCTGGGACAGGGCGATCAGCCGGGCCTCGAAGGCCTCGCGGAAGGCGGGGAGGTTGTCGGCGGCGCGCAGGGTCTGGGCGGCCATCGACTGCACGGTGACCAGCGTGTTCTTGACCCGGTGGTTCAGCTCGTTGAGCAGCAGGCGCTGGCGTTCCTCGGCGCGCTTGCGCTCGGTGACGTCCAGCGACACGCCGGCCATGCGCCGCACGCCGCCGCCGATCACCGGTGTCTCGTCGCGCACCGCCGCGCGGCCGCGGGCGTGCACCCAGCGCGTCTCGCCGCTGGGGATCACCACGCGATACTCGATGTCGTAGTCGCCGCCGGTGCGGATGGCCTCGTCCATGGCCGCCAGCATCCGCTCGCGGTCGCTGGGGTGGATGGTGGCCACCAGGTCGTCGAAGCCGAAGTCCTGGTCGGCCGTGCGGCCGTAGTTCGACTTGCAGATGTCCGATGCGTCGTAGGCGCGGGTCTCGACGTCGAGCTCCCACGAGCCCAGGCGGCCGGAATCGAGGGCGAACTTCAGGCGCTCCTCGGTGCGGCGGCGTTCGGTGAGCTCGCGGTCGCCCGCCTCGCCGGCGCGGCTCCATTCGATGGCGACGGCGGCCTGGGCGGCCAGGCCGACGATCACCGTCTCGGCGCGGGCGTCGAACTGGCCCGGTTCGCGATGGCCGAAGAACAGGCCGCCCAGCACCAGGCCGTCGGCGGTCTTGACCGGGGCGGCCAGGTAGCTGCGTACCGGCAGGTGGCCCTCGGGCATGCCCTTGTAGGGGCCGCTTTGGCCATAGCGAGGGTCGCTGAGGATGTCGTCCGAGCGCACCACGCCGACGCCGTCGAAGGTGGGGGCGAAGATCGCGGTCTTGCGCGGCATCGGAAAGTCGGAGAACGCCTCGGGCGGCGCGCCGGCGAGGCCGTAGAGCATGTAGCTCTCACCGGCCTGGTCGACGACATTGTAGAAGAAGGCCCCGAACTGGGCGCCGATCAGCTCGACGCCGCCGTCGATCACCGCCTGGACGGTCTCGCCCAGGCTCTGGTGCGCGCCGATGGCCGCGGCGATGCGACTGAACGCCTGGTTCCGGCGCACCTCGTCGGCATGGGCCGCCTGCGCCTCGGCCAGCCGTCGGCGGAGATCGGCCATCTCCCCCGTCGCTGACACCGCGTCGGCCTCCAAAACGGTCACCTAGGCTCCCCCCTAGACCCCAACGCCGACAACACGGCGCGTCGACCTGAACGCGCCGGAAACGGAGCGGTTCCGCTCGATCGTAAACAAGCTTGGCCTTTAGGGAAGCGGGATTGCGTACGAGCAGAAACGCCCGTCTCGCAGGCGCTTCAGCCCGTCGCGCCCTCGGTCAGCAGGAAGGCGCGCAACGGGGCCGGATCGACGCCCTTGGCGACGAAGGCCTCGCCGATCCGGCGCACCAGAACGAAGGTCAGGGCGCCGCCCTCGG
This sequence comes from uncultured Caulobacter sp., assembly GCA_966252285.1. Classification (GTDB taxonomy): domain Bacteria; phylum Pseudomonadota; class Alphaproteobacteria; order Caulobacterales; family Caulobacteraceae; genus Caulobacter. Next base: position 20,423 of record CBINOL010000003.1, on the reverse strand, counting down.
CCTTCTTGTCCTGGCCCATGTGGGCGATCAGGGCGTCGGCGCCGAAGGGCTGGCTGCGCACCTCGGCCAGGGTGGTCGGCAGGCCGGCGGCCTTGATCGCGGCCACGGCGCGGACGGCGTCCTGCGCCGAGCACAGGCCTTGCGAGGCCGAGAAGCGGAAGGCCTGGGCCATGCCCACGCCGACGGCCTCGCCGTGCTTGAGCGCGTCGCCGAAGCCCATCTCGGCCTCGATCGCATGGCCGAAGGTGTGGCCGAGGTTCAGCAGCGCGCGGCGGCCGGCCTCCTTCTCGTCCTCGGCGACGATCTCGGCCTTCATCTCGACGCTGCGGCCGACGGCGCGGACCAGGGCTTCCGTGTCGCGCTCGAGCACGGCGTGGACGTTCTTTTCCAGCCACTCGAAGAAGTCGAAGTCGCCCAGCAGGCCGTACTTGATGACCTCGGCGTAGCCGCAGGCCAGTTCGCGGGCGGGCAGGGTGGCCAGCACGTCGAGGTCGGCCAAAACGAGGCGCGGCTGGTGGAAGGCGCCGATCAGGTTCTTGCCGCGCGGGGTGTCGATGGCGGTCTTGCCGCCGACCGAGCTGTCGACCTGGGCCAGCAGCGAGGTCGGGATCTGGATGAAGTCGACGCCGCGCTTGTAGATCGCCGCCGCGAAGCCGGCCAGGTCGCCGATCACGCCGCCGCCGAAGGCCACGATCATGTCGCCGCGCTCCAGGTTCAGCGCCAGCAACTGGTCCGACAGGTGCGCCAGGCCCTCGAAGCTCTTGGTCTCCTCGCCCGGCGGCAGCACGATGACGTCGACCGAGGCGCCGGCCTTCTCCAGCGACACCGACAGCCGCTCCACATGGTGCTCGCCGACATTGGCGTCGGTGACCACGGCGCAGCGCTTGCGCTTCGAGAGGAACGGCAGGACGTGCTCGCCGGCCTTGTCGATCAGGCCCGTACCGATGACGACGTCGTAGGCGCGATCGCCCAGGCCCACGGGAACGGTGCGGATCACGGTCTTACTCTCCGGTAGCGGACGCGGCGGCGAGGCGGCCCTGCAGGGCGGCGATGACGGCTTCGACGGCCACCATGTGGGGCGTGTCGCCGGTCTCGACGGTCAGGTGGGCCTCGCCATAGGCGGGATAGCGGGTCACGGCCTGCTCGCGCAGGACGTCCATCGGGTCGCGATTCTTCAGCAGCGGGCGGCCGTCCTTGCGGCCGACGCGGCGGGCCAGCAGTTCCAGATCCGCTTTCAGCCAGACGGCGATGGCCTTGTCCTTGATCAGGGCGCGGGTCTCGGCGTTGACGAAGGCCCCGCCGCCGGTGGCCAGCACGTGCGGCGGCTCGTCCAGCAGGCGGGCGATGACCCGGCGCTCGCCGTCGCGGAAGGCTTCCTCGCCCATCTCGGCGAAGATCTCGGGGATCGAGCGACCGGCGGCGCGCTCGACCTCGTTGTCGGCGTCGCGGAACGGCAGTTCCAGGGTGTTGGCCAGGCGCCGTCCGACGCTGGACTTGCCCACGCCCATCAGCCCGACCAGCACGATGGTCCGGTCACGGAGGTCTGGATAGCGGGGCGGAGCGAGTTCGGCGGTCATGGTCGGTTCCCCCGATACACGACCCGCGCCCCCGCCGCCACGCTTGGGACTGCGGTTATTCCTGGGGCGGGCGTTAGTTTTGGGGGAGGGGAGAGGGTTGGCCCCCTAGAACTGCGCCTTCACCTGAGCGCCCACCGCCAGGGCGTTGGGCGTGTCGCGATAGCTGAAGGCGCCGGGCTCGATGATGTACTGCACGTCGGGACGCACGGTCAGCCAGCGGGTCGCCTGCCAGCCGTAGCTCAGCTCGATCGCCGTCTCGCCCGCCGGCAGGGCGCCGTAGTCGACCGGCGTGGCCGCGGTGTCGACATAGGCCTGCCGCAGGCGCGGATTGAGCCGGGCGTGAATGAGGCCCAGCGCGATGGTGTCGGCGTCTCGGCCGCGGAAGGTTCCGGTCTTCACCAGGCCCGCCTCGTACCAGCGGGTGATCGGGGCGGAAGCCTTGGGGTTGCTGGTGAACTGGCCAAACAGCGACAGGCCGCGCCCGCCGCTTCCCTGCCGCCAGATCATCTGGTCGGCCAGCAGGTAGACGCCGTAGCGGCCCTTCACGGTTCCGGTCTCGCCCTGCCGAATGACGCGCGAGCTGTCGTAATAGGCCCCCAGCTTGTAGTGGCCGGGCAGGCCGCCGGCCGCGCCGCGGTCGTACTCGACCTCCAGCGGCAGCATGACGCCGGTCGAGCCCGAGGCGAACGGGCGCCAGGCGTTGGCCTTGTCGTTCAGGGCCGGGTTCACCTGATAGACGCCGGTCCGCACGAGAAGGTCTGGCCGAACCGCGTAGCGCGCCGCCACGCCCCAGCGGGCGTTGGGATAGTTGTACCAGCCGCTGTCGCCCGACATCGATAGCGGGTGGGCGCAGAAGGCGGCGTTGACCAGGTTGCAGCCGATGGCCATGCCGCCCAGGTCGTTGCCCATGGCGAAGAAGCCGGCCCGCAGGTCCAGCCGCCCGCCGTCCAGCTGCTGCTCGATGGAGAGCTCGGTCAGGCGGGTGTACTGGCCGCCATAGGCCTCCTGGATCGGCAGGCGGTTGCCGACCACGTCGGACGACACGCCCTTGCCGCGCCGATCGTTGAAGGTCAGGTGCAGAATCCCGCCCGACCAGCCGGCCAGTTTGTCGAGGTCGAAGTCGGCGCCGACCCGGATCTGCTGGGTGTAGCCGCCGCCGCGCCGCAGGCCGCCGTCCAGCACGCTGAAGGTCTCCGAGACGTAGTCGCCCCGAAACGCGATCCCGTCGTCGGCCAGGTCGGTGCGGACCCCGCCCCAATCTCCGGTCATCGTCGTGCGTTCGCCGGCGAGGGCCGGCGAGGCGCAGGCCAGGGCCGCCGCGAGGCCCGCGGCGGCGCCCAGCTGTTCGATCAGCCTGCTCATTTCAGGGCGTAGGCGATGACGTAATCGCCGCGGTCGGGCGACTGGCGCGCGCCGCCGGCGGTGATCACCACGTACTGCTTGCCGGTCTTGGGCGAGCGGTAGCTCATCGGGCCGCCCTGGCTGCCGACGGGCAGGCGGGCCTTCCAGACCTCCTTGCCGGTCGCGGAGTCGAAGGCGCGCAGATAGTAGTCCTGCGTGCCGGCGAAGAAGACGAGACCGCCCTGCGTGGCCAGGCTGCCGCCCAGGGTGGGCAGGCCGATCGGCATGGGCAGGCCCATCTTGATCCCCAGCGGACCGGTGTCGCGCACCGTGCCGACCGGAACCTGCCACTTGATCTGGCGGGTGGTCATGTCGATGGCGGTCATCGTGCCGTAGGGCGGGGCCTGGCAGGGGATGCCCAGCGCCGACAGGAAGCGGTTCTTGTCGACCGAATAGGGCGTGCCCTTCAGCGGCACCGCGCCCATGCCGGTGTTGACCGCCTCGCCGCCGCCGGCGGCTGCGACCTTGCTGGTGTCCTGCGGGATCATCCGCACCCACAGGCCAAGGCGCATGTCGTTGACGAAGATGGTGTTGGTGGTCGGGTCGGTCGACAGCCCGCCCCAGTTCATGCCGCCCAGCGAGCCGGGGAAGCTCAGCGACTTGTCGGTGCCCGGGGCGGTGTAGAGGCCCTCGTAGCGCATGCCCTTGAAGGCGATGCGGCACAGCAGCTGGTCGAAGGGCGTGGCGCCCCACATGTCGGCTTCCTTCAGGGTCTGGGCCCCGATCTGCGGCATGCCCGTCGAGCGCGGCTGGCTCAGGGCGTAGGGCTCGCCGGGAATGTCGGCGGCCTTGACCGGCACGTTCTCGACCTTGGTCAGCGGCCGGCCGGTGGCGCGGTCGAGCACGTAGAGCTGGCCGGCCTTGGTGCCGAAGACGAGGGCGGGGGTGGTTCCGCCGCCGGCCTTGGGGAAGTCAACGAAGCTGGGCTGCATCGGCACATCGAAGTCCCAGAGGTCGTTGTGGACGGTCTGGAACACCCACTTCTCGCGGCCCGTGGTGGCGTCGAGCGCCAGCATCGAGGCGCCGTAGCGGTGATCGAGCGCGCTGCGGGTCTTGCCGTAGAGGTCGACCGAGGCGCTGCCCACCGGCATGAACACGGTGTTGGAGGCGCTGTCGTACGACATCGACGACCAGACGTTGGGCGTCGAGCGGGCATAGGTCTTGCCGGCCGGCGGGGCGCCGGTGATCGACGGATCGCCCGGATCGAAGGCCCAGCGCAGGGCGCCGGTGATGACGTCGAAGCCGCGCACCACGCCGCCGGGCATGTCGACCTGGACGTTGTCGGCGATGCGGCCGCCGACCACGATGGTGGTGCCGGCCAGGGTCGGCGCGGCGGTCAGCTGGTACTGCGGGTCGGGCGCGTCGCCCAGGCCCGCCTTGAGGTCGACCCGGCCGGCGGTTCCGAAGTCCTGGCAGGCCTTGCCGGTGTCGGCGTCGAAGGCCATCAGCACGGCGTTGATGGTGTTCATCAGGATGCGGCGACGGCAGGGCGCGCCTTCGGGCACGGTCGCCGTCAGGACGGGCGTCGAGCCGGCGGCGGTCGGCTGCAGCAGCGGCGCGCCGGCGTCGAAATAGGCCAGGCCCCGGCAGCGCATCCAGACCGAGGCCTTGGCGTCGACGATCGTCTTCCACTTTTCGCGGCCGGTGTCGGCGTCCAGCGCGATGACGTTGTTGTGCGGGGCGCAGATGTAGACGGTGTCGCCGACCTGCAGCGGGGTGTCCTGGTCCTCGGCGCCGTTGCCGTCGCTGACCGCCACGTCGCCGGTGCGGTAGGTCCAGGCGACCTTCAGGCCCTTGACGTTATCGCGGGTGATCTCGTCCAGCGCCACGAAGCGGCTGGCGCCGGGGGTGTTGCCGTAGGCCTCCCAGTTCTTCTGGGCCTTGGCCGGGTCGACGGCGACGAGGGCGCCGGCCGCGCCGGTGAAGGCCACCGTGGGGTGGGCGAAGAACATGGCCGTGAAGCCGGTCGCCGCGCCCAGGGCCAGCACCGCGCCGGTCGCCAGGGCGGGAACGAGGGCCGAGGGCCTGCCGTTGGCCCGCGCCATCAGCGGATAGGAGAAGGCCACCACGGCCGCGCCGACACTCAGGGCCAGGAGGCGCGAGATCAGCGGCCAGAAGCCAAAGCCCGACTCCCACAGCGCCCAGACCACAGTCCCGACGAACACCGCGCCGAACAGCAGGGCGCCGCTCGCCTTGGCCCGGCCGATCTGCACGCCGGCCGCGACCAGCGCCAGGCCGGCCAGGACGAAATAGGGGCTGCCGCCCAGAACCAGCAGCTTGCCGCCGCCGATCAGGAAGAACAGGCCCGCGGCCAGGATGACAGCGCCGAGCAGCAGCAGCCATAGCCGCGCCAGCGGACTGACGGCTTTACGGGTGTCGGACAGGGTGGAGGGCATGGGGTCTCCCGTGGATGATCGACGCGGCTCGACCACTCCCGTCCGAACTGATGGACGTATGGAGCCCCCCACGGGCTCAAGCTCACGCTAGGTAAGCAACAGCTTGGCGCTGTGAACCCAAACCCGGCCGCCTGCAAGCTTTTCTGGCCGATCGCGGTTACGCCCTTTGGCCGCGCAATCGCCGTCCAAGCGTCTTCTGCCTGCCGCGCTTCCTTGCCATAGTAGGGCTCATGGCTTTCTCCCCGCGTTCCCCGCTGGCGCTCGCCGCCGCCGTTTCCGTTCTCGCCGTCGCGGCGTCCGTCCACGCTCAGGAGGTGGCCGTCAGTACGCTGGCGCCGCCGGACCTGTTCTCGAATCCCGCCGCCGACACAGGCCTGCCGGGCGACCTGTGGAAGGACGCCTCGCCGGGCCTGATGCGCGAGACCCTGCCCAAGCTGGCCGCCAAGCCGCTGTCGCCGGCCTTCGCCGACTTCGCGCGGCGGGTGCTGGCCACCGGCGCGCGCGCTCCGGCCGGCGTGGGCGACGATCCCGAGATGGGCGGGGCGCGAGCCCTGGCCCTGATCGCGCTGGGCGAGGCGGCCGGCGCCAAGCGGGTGATGGACCGCACGCCGGGCCTCGATCAGAACGCCGCCCTGGCCATGGCCGCGGCCGAAGCCAACCTGATCGCCGGCGACGACGACCGCGCCTGCGCCGTGGCCGACGCGCTCAGCGCCGATCGCGGAACCGGCTACTGGCTGCGGCTGCGGGCCTTCTGCCAGGCGCGGGCCGGCCAGACCGCCGAGGCCCAGCTGACCTTCAACCTCGCCCAGCAGCAGGGCAAGGACGCCGACTACGCCCGGCTGATGCCGGCCCTGCTGTCGGGCGCGGCGCCGACCGGCGGCGCCAATCTGCGCACCGGGATCAACTACGCCCTGTCCAGGAAACTGGGACTGGACATCCAGGCGGCTGCGGCCACCGCGACCCCGGCCACCCGTCCGCTGCTGGCCCCGCCGGCGGCTGATCTGGCGGCCGCGCAGGGCTCCGACTGGGCGTTCCTGAAGTCGGCCAAGCCCGGCGCCGACTTCGCCGCCGCCGCCCGCGCGGCGGCCCCGCTGATCGCGGCCATGGTCGCCGCCGACGCGCCGCTCACCGATCCGGGCCTCTTCCTGCGCGCGGCCCTGACCGCCGGCGACGTCAAGACCGCCCAGGCGATCCGGGGCAAGATGACCGGCGACGCCATTCCCGGCGTCGGCAATCAGGATCTGGCCCTGTTCGACGCGGCCCTGGCTGCGAGTTCCGGCGGTTCGACCGACCAGGCGCTGGACCGGCTGGTGGAGCTGGGCGCCAGCGGCGGGGCCAAGTCTCCGGCCCAGCCGGCCGCCGTGGTGCTGCAGGCCCTGGGCGGAGCGCTGAGCCCCGAGGACCGCGCGACCTTCGCCGGTTTCGAGGCCGGCAAGTCGACCGCCTCGGCCGCGCGCCTGGCGCTGCTGGACAGCGCGGCCGCCGCCGGTCGCAAGGGCGAGGCCGCCGTGCTGGCCCTGTCGGTCGCCGCCGACGCCGGGACGGCCGGTCCTTCGGCCGCCGATCGCGCCCGCATCGTCGCGGCGCTGAACCGCGCGGGCCTTTCCGCCGACGCCCGGGCGCTGGCGGTGGAGGGCCTGCTGCCCGCGCCGCCGGCTCCTTTGGCCGCCAAGCCCGCCGCCACGCCGGCCCCGAAGAAGAAATGAGCGCCAAGGCCGAGGGCTGGGTCGAGGCCTTCCTGGAGATGATGGCGGTCGAGCGCGCGGCCGCCGCCAACACCCTGCGCGCCTACGAGAAGGACCTGGCCGACGCCCGGGGCTTCCTGGGGCGCACTGGCAATGACCTGGACGTGGCCGACGCCGAGGCCGTCGAGGCCTATTTCCAGGACCTGGGCGCGCGCGGCCTGTCGCCGGCCACGGCGGCGCGGCGGCGCTCGGCCGTGCGGCAGTTCTATCGCTTCGCCCTGGGCGAGGGCTGGCGCACCGACGACCCGTCGCGCCGGGTGGTCGCGCCCAAGGCCGGCCGGCCATTGCCCAAGGTGCTGTCGCGAGCCGAGATCGACGCCCTGCTGGCGGCTTCCTCCGAGAAGGACGGGGCCCAGGGGCTGAGGCTGTCGTGCATCATCGAGCTGCTCTACGCCTCGGGTCTGCGGATCAGCGAGCTCCTGGCCCTGCCGCTGTCGGCCCTGGCGCGCGACCCTGCCTTCCTGATGGTCAAGGGCAAGGGCGGCAAGGAACGGCTGGCCCCGCTGAACGATGCGGCCCGCACGGCGGTGAAGGCCTATCTGGAGGGAAGGCTGCAATTTCTGCCAAAGGGCCAGAAGGACAGCCCGTGGCTGTTTCCCTCGCGCGGCAAGGGCGGACGGCTGACGGCGCGGCGGGTCTCGCAGCTGCTGGAGGACGCGGCGATCGCCGCCGGGATCGACCGCGAAAAGGTCAGCCCCCACGTGCTGCGCCACGCCTTCGCCACCCACCTGCTGGAGGGCGGCGCCGACCTGAGGGTGATCCAGACCCTGCTGGGCCACGCCGACATCGGCACCACCCAGATCTACACCCACGTGGCCGGCGAGCACCTGGCCGAGGTGGTCAGGACCAAGCACCCGCTGGGCCGCAAGGACTAGGGTCATTCGGCCGTGTAGATGTACTCCACCGTTTCTACGCTGGAGACGAGGTCGCATTGGCCCGTGCCGGTCACCACGACCGGCTGCTTGATCGAATAGGCGGTGAGCAGCAGTGACAACTGCGCCTGACCCGCGGCCGTGGTCACGTTGAAGGCCCAGCGTCCGGCGTTGGTGGCGCAGGCCGGGCGAGCGTCCCGGTTGCCGTTGTGGTTGAACAGCGCGACGCCGGTCTTGGTGACCTGGACGATGCTGGTCGTTCCCGAACCGCTTTGAGAGGCCTGGGCGCTGGGCGAGACAAGGGCGACGACGACGGCAAGGCCGGCGAGCGTACGTTTCATGCGGGTTCCTCCGGAGTGTTGGGCGCTGGGGCGAAGTCCGCGCGCGCGCCGTCAAACTCAGTCCATGGTGTGGAAGTACTCGACCGTCTCGGTGTCGCCCCAGACGTTGCAGGCGTGCTTGCCGTAGATGACCACCGGCTGCTTGGTCGAATAGGCGGTCAGCAGCAGTGAGAGTTTCGCCTGTCCAGCCGGCGTCGAGGCGTCGAAGGTCCAGCGGCCCTGCGAGATCGCGCAGGCCGGCTGGGTCGTGCGCGTCCCGGTGTGGTTGAACAGCACCACGCCGTTGTCCATCACGTGGACGAAGGTGACCCGGCCGGCGACCGTGTTGGACGCCTGGGCGGCCGGAGCGCCCAGCAGGGCGGCGGCCGTGAGGCCAGCGAGCAGACGTTTCATGCGAATCCAGGGAGGTAAAGAAGGCGCGCGACTATGGCGCAGCTTCCGGTGGCGGCCAATTGGCATCACAACCGTGATGCGCGTCCTGGCGCAAAAACATCGCCGCCTTCGTCAATCTGTCACGGAACCCGGGCAGGTACCGCCGCGCGGCGATGGTCGCGCCTGGTTCGTCAGTCGGCGGAAGGAAAGTCATGAGCCTGCGGAAACTTCTGGTCGGTGCGGCGGCGCTGGGCCTCGCAGCTATGGTTTCGGCCCCGGCCCTCGCCCAGGAGGTTGCACAGCCGATCCCGCGCTCGCCGGGCCTGCCGTTCAAGCCCAAGGGTTTGCCTGACCGCATCGTGCTGACCGCCGGCGCGGATCCTTCGCGCGAGATGGCCGTGGCCTGGCGCACCGATCCGCGCCAGGCGAGCGCCGAGATCCAACTGGCTCCGGCCATTGATGGGCCCAGCCTGGCCTTCCACGCCAAGACGCTTTCGGGGACCAGCCAGGTGATCGACAGCGCCAACGGTCCGGCGCTCTATCACCAGGCGCGGCTGACGGGCCTGTCGCCCGACACGGCCTATGTCTATCGCGTGAAGGGCGCCGACGGCTGGAGCGAGTGGCTGCAGTTCCACACCGCCGCGGCGACGTTCCGGCCGTTCCGCTTCCTCTATCTGGGCGACACCCAGAACGGCATCCTGCCGATCGGCTCGCGGGTGATCCGCCAGGGCTTCCAGTCGACCGCCGCCCCGGCCCTGGTGCTTCACGCCGGCGACCTTGTCGCCCAGCGCGACGACCTCGACCACGACGACGAGTGGGGCGAGTGGACGGCGGCCGGCGCCTACAACTTCTCGACCGTTCCGCAGCTGCCGGCGACCGGCAACCACGAGTATGTCGACGTGACCAAGGCCGACGGGACCGAGAGCCGCAAGCTCGGGCCCTACTGGCCGCTGCAGTTCGCCCTGCCGGACAACGGCGCCGAGCCGGTCAAGCAGACGACCTACTATGTCGACTATCAGGGCGTGCGGTTCATCATCCTGGACGGCACGGCCGCGCTCGATCTCGGCGCGCTGGAGGCCCAGACCCGCTGGCTCGACCAGACCCTGGCGGCCAGCAAGGCCCGATGGAACATCGTCACCTTCCACCAGCCGATCTTCACCTGCGCCCGCCCGCAGGACACCGAAAAGCTGAAGGCCGCCTGGAAGCCGGTGTTCGAGGCGCGCAAGGTCGACCTGGTCCTGCAGGGCCACGACCACTGCTACGCCCGCCTGACCAGCGAGGCCGGCAAGGCTGACGCCGCGCGCCGCCACAAGGCCGGCCAGCCGCAAGGGCCGGTCTATGTGGTCTCGGTGGTCGGCTCGAAGATGTACGCCCTGAACGACCGCGCCCTGACCCAGCCCGACAAGGTCGCCGCCGACACCGAGTTCTACCAGGTGATCGACGTGGGCGCCGACAAGCTGGGGTTCGCCGCCTACACCGCCAGCGGCAAGCTCTACGACGCCTTCACCCTGCAGCGAGGCAAGGACGGCGCAAAGACCCTGATCGAAAGCAAGGAATCGATGCTGGCCCAGCGGGTCTGCACCGGCGCGACGGGGCCGGATGGCGCGCCGTGCCTGGGTCGCGCGAAGTAGGGGCGGCGAAACCGCTTAGACTTTCGTTCGACGCGCTTTAAGAAGCCCGTACTTTTTGTGCGGGCTTCGCTTGAGGCCCAGGGAGCTTTCCATGTCCGACGAAACCCGCGATTCCAACGGCGCGATCTTGGCCGACGGCGACAACGTCACCCTGATCAAGGACCTGAAGGTCAAAGGCTCGGGCGGCGTGACCCTCAAGCGCGGGACCCTGGTCAAGAAGATCCGCCTGACCGGCGATCCCGACGAGATCGAGGCCAATGTCGACAAGGTCAGGGGCCTCGTCCTGCGCACCGAGTTCGTCAAGAAGGCCTGATCGCGCGTATCGCGAGAAATTCCCGTCTCGTCTTAACCGTTTAGCCGGGGTTGGGCGCGATCCTGCCCGCGATTTCGTCGGGGGACGAGGGGATCGCGAGTACGCGTATGGTGGCTTTCAAACGGTTCGAGGGCGAGGGGCGACAGACGCGCCTGCTGCTGGCGTTGATCTTCGCCTACGCCGTGACCATCGCCTATTGCGACCTGCTGACCCGCGGGCCGTCCGGCATGGCCACGCTGTGGCCGTGCAACGGCCTGCTGGCCGGCGGCCTCGTGCTGCTGACGCCGCGCCGCAGCCTGATCCTGCTGGTGGTCACCACCGTCTGCCATGTGCTGCTCGACCGCTTGGGCGGCACGGCGCCGGCGATGACGGCGCTGTTCACGGTGCTCGACACCATCGAGGCGGCGGCGATCGCGGTGGTGCTGCGCAAGGCCTTCGGCGGGCCTCCGAGGATGAAGAACCTGGCCCAGGCCCTGCGGGTCGTTGGCCTGGCCCTGCCGATCACCGCCGTGCTGGCCGTGATCGGGGCCTTCGCCAGCGCGCCGCTGCTGAGCGTCTCGCTGCCGGTGCTGGTCAAGAACTGGATGTTCGTCAACGCCCTGGGGATGACGGCCGGCCTGCCGATCGCGCTGATCCTGTTCGACCCGCGCATCCAGCGCGGCTTCGAGCGGCCGGTCTGGGAGAAGATCGCCTGCTACGTGATGGTGGCGGTCGCGGCGCTGATCGCGTTCGGGCGACCGGGCCATGCCCTGCCGTTCCTGGTGTTCCCGGCCGGGGTGCTGGTGGCCTTCCGGCTGGGGCCCAAGGGCGCGGCCTGGACGACCGTGATCGTGGCGGCCATCGCCGCGCCGCTGAGCGTGCTGGGCATCGTCGCCGAGGCCGCCACGCGGGCCCAGGCTTCGGAGCGGATGCACGCCCTGCAGTTCCTGGTCAGCGCGCTGCTGTTCACCTGCCTGGCCGCCGCCCTGGCCCTGGCCAACCAGCAGCGGCTCAAGCAGCTTCTGGTGCGCCGACAGGCTCTGGCCCGCAAGGCCCAGGCCCGCGCCCAGGCCGCCAGCCAGGCCAAGACCGAGTTCCTGGCCACCATGAGCCACGAGATCCGCACGCCGCTGAACAGCGTGCTGGGCTTCACCCGCCTGCTGGCCGACCGCGACGACCTGGCCCCCGAGGCCCGCCGTCACGTGGGCCTGATCGACGGGGCGGGCGGGGCGCTGCTGACCCTGGTCAACGACGTGCTGGATTTCTCGCGGGTCGAGGCCGGCCGGGTGGAGCTGCAGGTCGGGGCCGTGCGCGCCGAGGCGGTGCTGCGCGACGCCGTCGCCATCGTCGCCCAGGAGGCCCGCGCCAAGGGCCTGGCGCTGGACATCGAGGTTTCGGGCGAGGCGGGCGGCCTTCACGGCCTCGACGCCGCACGCCTGCGCCAGGTGCTGCTGAACCTGCTCAACAACGCCGTGAAGTTCACCCCGTCCGGACGGGTGACCGCGCGGCTGGCGGTGACGCCCGGCGGCGAGGCCGACCTGCTGCGGATCGAGATCGTCGACACTGGCATCGGCGTGCCGCCGCAACTGCGCGACCGCCTGTTCCAGCGCTTCAGCCAGGGCGACAGCTCGGTGACCCGGGCCTTCGGCGGGGCGGGCCTGGGCCTGGCGATCAGCAAGGCGTTGGTCGAGCTGATGGGCGGGCGCATCGGCATGACCGCCAACGCCGTGCAGGGCTCGACCTTCTGGATCGAGCTGGCGGCTCTGCCTTGCGAGGCCGCGCCTCCGTGCGTGGTCGCCGCCGGCGGCCGGATCGCTTCGGCTAGGGTGCTGCTGGTCGACGATCACCCGATGAACCGCGAGATCGGCGGCGCCTTCCTGGCCCTGGCCGGTTGTGAGGTGATCACCGCCGAGAACGGCCAGGAGGCGGTCGACATGGCGCGCGACGGCGGCTTCGACATCGTGCTGATGGACATTCATATGCCGGGCATGGACGGCCTTTCGGCCACCCGCGCCATCCGCGCCCTGCCAGGGCCCGTCTCGGCCGTGCCGATCATCGCCATGAGCGCAGACGCTCTGCCCCAGCAGATCGCCCAGTGCCGCGAGGCCGGCATGGTCGACCACGTGGCCAAGCCGATCCAGAAGGACGTGCTCTACGCGACGGTCGAGAACTGGCTGGGCGTGCGCGAGGCGGCTTAGGCCGCGGCGGGCTTCGGCCGGGTCCAGCGGTCCAGGCCTTGGAGGGACAGTCCGGCCGCCAGCAGCAGGCCGAAGGCGAGGATGTTCAGCCAGGCGAAGCCCAGATGCGACGGGGCGGGCCAGAACGCCATCAGCAGGGCGCTTCGGGCCGTATGGGCCAGGGCGCCGACCAGGACGGCGACGAACAGGCCGCGCATCCGTCCCTTGACCACGAACCACGCCGCGGCCGCGAAGCTGAAGCCCATGATGAGCGTCAGCATGAAGTTCCACGGTTGGAACTGCATCAGGCCGTCGATCGCCTGCTCGGCGGAGGCGCCGCGGAACATCCCCAGCCGGCCGGCCCATCCTTCCATCCCGCTGAGTTTCAGGTCGGCCAGGACGAACAGCCAGTAGCTGGTCGGGAGCACGTGGAAGGCGGCGGCCAGCATGGCCAGGGCGGCGACGAACAGGCGAGCTGAAGTCAGGGCGATGCGCATCGGGTTCATCCTTCGGCGATAGGCGGCGAGCACGCAGCCGGCGGCGAAGGCCAGGGCCTCGCCCGGGGCGTCGATGGCGGACAGTTCGGCCTTCATGCCCGCGGCCCAGTCGCGCTGGGCGGCGGGCAGCACGGCGGCGGCGTGGTCGAGCAGGCGCTCGGCAAGGCTCATGGGCGCACCGCCGAGGGCTGGAGCGGCGCGGCGCCGGGCTGGGCTTCCGCGCGCTGGCGGGCCAGGGCGACGCCGTTGGCGGTCAGGCGATAGGCGTGACGGGCGGGGCGGCCTGGCTGGAGGGGCTGGCGCCACTCGGCTTCCAGATAGCCCTGGTCCGATAGCCGCATCAGCAGCGGGTAGAGCGTGCCCGACTTCAGGCCGGTCTCCTTGGACAGGTCGTAGCCGTAGCGCCAGGCCTGGGGCTGGGCCAGCAGGGCGGCCAGCACGCCGACCGTCTGGCGCGAGATGTTGGGTGCGCGGGTCATGTCGCCATTAGCGACATATGTAGAGTTTTAGTCAAGCGCCTTCGTAGCGATGTTCTCTTAGGCCGCTGCGTCGAGCCGCGCCAGGCCGTATTCGAGGCGGCCTTCCCACGTCTCGAGCAACGGCTCGCCCTCGCCGAGGGCGGCGTGCAATTGCGCCAGGGGCCAGCAGGCAAGCCCCGGGGCGAGGCGAGCATCCGGGCGTTCGCTGGCCGCCAGGGTCAGGAACATGACGGCGTAGAACAGGTGGCTGACCCGCCGCGCCAGGGCCAGGCGGGCTCGCTGGCGATCGGTCGGCGGAGCGCCGAAATAGACGGCCAGCAGGCGGTCGGCGGCCTGCGGCGAGGGCGCGAACAGGTTGGCGAGCGCGGCCAGGTCGACATAGCGGTCGGCCAGGAACGCGGCCTCCCAGTCCACCAGCCACAGGCGGCGCCCGTCGCTGAGGATATTGCGCGGATTGAGGTCGTTGTGGCTGGAGACCGGCTCGACGCCGGCCGCGCGGCTGGCGGCCGCCAGCCCGGCCCACAGCGCCGCCATCTGCTCGCGGGTGTCGGGCGCCAGCAGCGGCCGGGCCAGCAGCCCGTTCACCAGGCCGTCGAGGGCGTCGACATAGTCCGTCAGCGCCGGAAAGGCCGGGGTCTGGTGCAGCAGGCTCACTGTGCGGGCCAGCTCGTCCAGCAGGGCCGGGCCGCCGCCGGGAAAGTCCGAAAGCGGCCGGGCCTCGACCCACTCGACGATGGTGACACCATCGACGGGGTCGGCATGGCGCAGGCGCGGCGAGAGCAGAGCGTCGGCGGCGATGCGCTGGCAGGCCTGGGCGCGGGCCGGGTCGCGCACCGCGTCGCGGGCGGCGTCGATCCGCAGCGCATAGGGGATGCCGCCGACCCGGATGCGCCAGCTGCCCGCGCCCGAGAGCCCGCCGGTCAGGCGGGTCTCGGCGTCCACGACGTCGGTGGCGAAGGTGGCGCGCAGGGCGCGGGCGACGGCTGGGATCTGGGCGACGGACATCGGACGGCCTCTCGAAAGTGGCCGTCTAATTCGCCCGGATAAAAATATGAGTCAATATTATCCGGGTTAAATTACCGTCATTCGCCGCGCGCCGCCTTCTCCAGCGTGGGGACGTCGATCTTGACCATCTGCATCATCGCGGCGAACACCCGGCCGGCGACGGCCTTGTCTGCGCCGGTGGTCAGTTCGATCAGCTGGCGCGGGGTGACCTGCCAGGACAGGCCGTAGCGATCCTTCAGCCAGCCGCAGGCCGAGGGCTGGCCGCCGCCGGCTAGCAGGCTGTCCCAGTAGTGATCGACCTCGGCTTGGCCGTCGCAGTCGATCGACAGCGAGATCGCCTCGGTGAACTTGAAGTGCGGCCCGCCGTTCAGCGCCACGTGCGGCTGGCCGTCGAGCTCGAAATAGACCGTCGACACCGAACCGCCGGGCCCGGCCGGCGGCGGCACGTCGTCGGGATAGCGGTTCACCGACACGATCTTCGAGTTGGGAAAGATCGAGACGTAGAAGTTCGCGGCCTCTTCGGCCTCTTTGTCGAACCACAGGAACGGCGAGATCTTCGGCATGGCGTTGCTCCTCCTGCGCGGCCTCGGCGGCCGCGTCTTCCCGAGGACGAAGGAACGCCCGCCGTGCCGACAGGGTCGAGGAGAAAATTCGCGGGCGGCTTCAGTCGTAGCGCGCGGCGAGGTCCAGCAAGGCCTCGTCGGGCGCGGCGTAGCTGACGATCCGCACGTCCAGCGCCTGGTCGCGAACGGCGTCGAGCGCGCGAACCATGGCGGCGTCGATCCAGGCGGTCGCGTTGCCGAAAGCGCCGCCGCCCAGCCGCGTGAGATAGACCACGCGACGGCCCCGCGCGGCGTTGAGCAGGCCCGCCAGCAGTGTCGCCTCGAAGGCGGCTTCCAGGATCAGGCCGGCGAAGGGCGCGGCGAGGGCCTTGGTCACCGGCGCATAGCTGACTGGCAGGGCCGAGCAGAACGCTTGGCAGACCGACTGCCCCGGCCTTTCGGGAGCGTCGGTGACCTCGGCGTCCCAGACCAGACCGACACGCAGCAGGCCGCGCAGGGCGTCTATCTGGTCGGCTTCGAGATAGTCGAGGACGGCGGCGATCGCCTCCAGGCCGCTGTCGGCGCACAGGGCGTAGCCGTTGCGCATGCTCCACAGCGCGTCGCGCGGGCGTCCGGTCAGGTCGGCAAGCCGCGCTCCAAGCTCGGCCAGGCCGTCGAACTGGCGATCCCGGGTCTGGCCGGTCCGGCCGCCGACCGGCGCAAGGTAGTTGCGATAGATCGTGGCCGCGCCGGCGGCGATGGCGCAGGCGGGGCCCTGGGTCGGGTCCCAGGCGTAGCGGGCGACGCCGTCCTCGGGGCTGACGCCGGGGTCGACCATCTCCAGCAGGTTGAACTGCGAGGCGACCTGGAACAGGGCGTCGGCGTTGTCGGCGCGATTGTGCAGGGCGCGGGCGTCGCCGCGCACGATCCGCACTGAAAGCCGCCCGGGAACCGACACGCCGCCCGCACGCTCGCGCAGTTCGGCGAGAGACGGAAACTCCAGGGTTCCGATGTTCCAGGTCGGGTCGACGGCGTCGGAACCCAGGCGTCCGTCCTCTATCCGCAGCCGCGCCTGAGTGGTGGCGTAGTCGCCCTCGGCGAAACCGACGAGGCGCTCGAACCAGTTCATCGCCTAACCCCGCATCCAGTCGATGAACGCCCGCAGGGCCGGGGAGAGCTGGCGGCGGCTGGGATAGTAGAGGAAGAAGCCGGGGAAGGGCTCGCACCAGTCTTCCAGCAGCGCGACCAGGCGGCCGGCGGCGATGTCGTCGGCGACGGCTTCGCGGAAGGGGAAGGCCAGGCCCGCGCCCGCGCGGCAGGCCTCCAGCATGACCACGCCGTTGTCGGTCAGCAGGGCCGGCGGCGGCGTGACGACCACCAGGCGGCCCTTGCGCTCGAACTCCCACGGATAGGGCTGGCCCGAGGCGCGGCGCACCAGCAGGCAGCGGTGGCCGCTCATCAGGTCTTCCGGCTTGGTCGGGGCGCCGTGGCGGGCGATGTAGTCGGGCGTGGCGACCAGAGCCTGGGACAGCTCGCCGCCCAGCGGCACGGCGATCATGTCGGCCTGCAGCCGCTCGCCCAGCCGCACGCCGCAATCGAAGCCGCCGGCGACGATGTCGGCCAGGGCGTCCTCGCAGACGATCTCGACCCGCACGTCGGGATAGGCGTTCATGAAGCCGCCCAGGCGCGGCGCCAGCAGCATGCGCGCGGCCGTGCTGGCGACATTGACCCGCAGTCGGCCGGCCGGGCGGTCGCGGAACATCGCCACCTCGTCCAGCGCCGCGTCGATGTCGGCCAGGGCGGGGGTGAGGCGCGCCAGGAGCCGCTCGCCGGCCTCGGTGGGGGCGACGCTGCGAGTGGTGCGATTGAGCAGGCGCACGTCGAGGCGAGCCTCGAGGTTGCGGATCGTGTGGCTGAGGGCCGAGGCGGTGACGCCCAGCACCTGGGCGGCGGCGCGGAAGCTGCGACGTTCGGCGACCAGAGCGAAGACGGCGAGGTCGGGCAGGGGGCGCGTGGACATTGCTGAGAGATGCTCAGGAGTGCGTTGAGACCGCAAGCGGTTATCGTGCGGCTCGCCCGGACCCATCTCCCTGCCGTCGCGGCGCGGCCGCGACCGAAATTCCCGAACAAGGAGCTGCCCATGAAGACGCGCAAACTCGGCGACGGCCTGGAGGTCTCGGCCCTCGGTCTCGGCTGCATGGGCATGAGCTGGGCCTATGGTCCCGCGCCCGACAAGCAGGCGATGTTCGACCTGATGGCCAAGGCCGTCGACCTGGGCGTGACCTTCTTCGACACGGCCGAGGTCTATGGCCCCTATGTGAACGAGGAGCTGGTCGGCGAGGGGCTGAAGCCCTTCCGCGACAAGGTCGTGATCGCCACCAAGTTCGGCTTCGACATCGCCCCCGACGAGGCCGGCGTTCCGCGCATGCGCGGCGTCAATTCGCGGCCCGACAACATCCGCGCCGTGGCCGAGGCCTCGCTGAGGCGCCTGGGCGTCGAGGTCATCGACCTCTTCTACCAGCACCGCGTCGATCCGAACGTGCCGGTCGAGGACGTGGCGGGAACCGTCAAGGACCTGATCGCCGAGGGCAAGGTCAAGCACTTCGGCCTGTCGGAAGCCGGCGCGGCCACCATCCGCAAGGCCCAGGCGGTGCAGCCGGTGGCGGCGCTGCAGAGCGAGTATTCGCTGTGGACGCGGGGGATCGAGGCCGAGGTGCTGCCGACCATCCGCGAGCTGGGTATCGGTCTGGTGCCCTACAGCCCGCTGGGCCGTGGCTTCCTGACCGGGGCGATCAAGGCCGGCGACGGCTTTGGCAAGGACGACTTCCGCTCGACCCTGCCGCGCTTCCAGGGCGAGGCCATCGCCAAGAACCAGTCGCTGGTCGAGGCCCTGGTCGAACTGGCGGCCGACAAGGGCGTGACCCCGGCCCAGCTGGCCCTGGCCTGGCTGCTGTCGCAAGGCGACGACATCGCGCCGATCCCGGGTACGACCAAGGTCGCGCGTTTGGCCGAGAACATCGGTGCGGTGGACGTCGCACTGTCGGCTGACGACCTGGCGAAGATCGCCGCCGCCGTGCCGGAGACGGAAGTGGAGGGGGCGCGCTACGCTGAAGCCGGACTGGCTATGGTGGGGCGGTGACGCCTCCCTAGTCCGGAAGTTCGCCGGTCATGCGGAAGGCGACCGCCTTGAGCAGGGCCTGCCCGGTGGCGGGGGAAGTCGAGGCTTCCTTCGAGCGGGGCGGCGGGCTCGGGGCGGCCACTTCCTGGGTGAGGAACCAGTCGCCCACCCTGACGACGCCGACCCAGAAGGAGAGCCGCTGGCGGTTCTCCACGGCGCCGAAGGCATAGGCCTGACCGCGCGCGCCCTGGTCGTAGATGATGGCCGGGCCGACCGCCGAGACGGGCATGCTCAGGGCGATCGGCGCGCGCAGGGCCTCGGCCGCCGTGCGGGCCTGGGCGAATTCCGTGACCCCGGCTGGCGCCCGCGCGATGCGCAGCCGCCGCAGGCCTCCGGTCGCGTCGTAGCAGGCTGCGGCGTCTTCGGGGCCAGCTTCCAGGCGGGCGCCGGGCGCGTCGGGCTCGAAGGTGCAGATCGCGTTACTGGGCAGGTGGCGGATCCTGACCAGGCCGCTGGCGCTGACGTCGGCGAACTTGTCCGGCGCGCCCGAGGCGGCGATCAGCGCGCCGGCCCGTGTCTTGCCCGCCGCGACCACTTCGGGAGAGGCGGCCTGGGCGAAAGCGGGGGTGATCATGCTCATCGCCATGACGGCGCTGGCGGAAGTTTTCGCGAAGGTCTTCATGGTGCGCGCTGCCCGACTTGCCTGCCTGACCACTTAACCGACGCGCGAGTCTTTGCAAGGGGGGCGAACCGCGCTCTTGATCGGGCCGGGCTCCTCCCGCCAAACTCCGCCTCATGACCGACAATCCCCTGCAGCGCCTGGACGCCCTCGAGTTGGTCAAGCTCGGCAAGTCGGCGATCACGGTGGGCGGGCTGGGGGCCGGGATCGTCATCGTCATCGCCGCCCTGCTGGCCGCGCGGCTCGCGGCGGCGGGGCTTCGGCGATTGCGGGCGCGGGCGGCCGACAGTGGGCCTTCGCTTTATGTGGTCGAGAAGCTGACGACCTACGGCCTGGTGCTGGTGGGCCTGCTGGCGGGCCTGTCGACCATGGGCATCGATCTGACCTCGCTGACGGTGTTCGCCGGCGCGGTCGGTGTCGGTGTGGGCCTGGGCCTGCAGGGGGTGATCAAGGACTTCGCCTCGGGCGTCAGCCTGGTGTTCGAGCGGCTGATCGCCGTGGGCGACTTCGTGGAGCTGTCGAACGGCGCGCGCGGGGTGGTGCACGAGATCGGTCCGCGCGCCACGCGCATCCGCACCAACGACGCCACCGACGTGATCGTGCCCAACTCGGTGCTGGTCAACGACCAGGTGGTCAACTGGACCCTGCGCAACACCACCCGCCGCATCCGCGTGCCGTTCGTCACCGCCTTCGGGGTCGACAAGGAACTGGTGCGCGAGGCGGTGCTGAAGGCCGCCCGCAGCGTGCCCTTCACCAGCGCCGACGACGCCGTGCGCCGCACCCAGGTTTGGCTGGTCGGCTATGGCGAGCACGCCCTGAAGTTCGAACTGATCGTCTGGCCGACGGTCGAGGCCGTGCGCCGGCCGGCGGCGATCTTCGCGGCCTACACCTGGGCCATCGACGACGCCTTGCGCGAGGCCGGGGTCGAGATCCCCTACCCGCAACGCGACGTGCGCCTGCGCGGCCTGTTCGGCGAGGAAGGCGAGGACGCCCGCGCCGCCCTGCGCCTGGAGCCGAAGGCGGCCCGCAAGGCCAGAGGCAAGGCGGCGGCCCACGTCTCGCAGAACGACGCCGCCGACGAACTGGGGCGGGAGGATCCGGACGAGGCGCCGCCCTTGAGAACCCCTCCCCCTTGATGGGGGAGGGGCAGGGGTGGGGGTGACCTGCTGAGGTAAGGGCCGTGCGCGGCTTCCAACGCCGTGGCCCCCCCCCACCCCCCCCCCGAACCCCACAACAGGGGGGGGGGGGGTTTTTGGACCCCAGACCCCCCCCCCCCCGCGCCCCCCACAGCTACCAAAA